>DATAAN010000032.1:0-13139 GCA_036260105.1 Actinomycetota bacterium | reverse complement strand
ACTCCGATGCTAGGTCGAGCATGTGCTCGCCCATGCCGACGGGTCTACCGAGGGGGTGTACAGGCAGATGGAGCGCCCGGGAATCGCTTCGTTAAGAGGTCTAGGCGCCATCGCACCCTCGAAACGTGCCGCCCTGCGTGTTCTTCAACAGACTACTCAGTAACCGTTCGCCGGGAGTTACGAACGGAGGCGCCGCATGAGAGCCGGTCCTCCATGTCAGGGTAGTACCGGATTCGACCCGCTGAGGCACCCGGGAGGAGTCCACCACCACGTCGCTCGGTGCGGAGTCACCGGTCGGGGGGATCGCACGTACCGCTGGCGCTTGGATCCTGCTGCTCCTGTCCGGTTACCTCGATACGTTTATGAAAGCGACGCTCGAGACGCTAACCTGAGAACGCAACATGAAAGGCACATCGCAACGTTGGTTCGACCACCTTACGCCCACCGACCGGGCCCTGCTGTCTCGGGCGGCGGGGGAGGCGGGTGTCCCGCCGCCCGAAGCAGCGACGAACTCCCACGCATTGGCCAGGGTTCTCTCGCACCCCGCGACGTTCCAGCTGGTATTTGCCTCTCCGGAGGACGCACTGCTTCCTCCGGAGACGGAGCCGCAGCTTGTGCCCGCTTCGCCGTTTCTGACGTTCGCCCTTGTGGTGCACCGAAGCTGGGCCGACCTCCAGAGCGCAAGCCATGTGGAGGAGTGGGTTGGTGCCCGGCAACGCCTGCCCGTTCTCGGCGGAGACGACCTCCGGGACTTCCTGGCGGCCGATGACCGGCGCCTGTTCCTAACCGAGCTGCTTTCCTCCTACACCCGGGTGACGAGCGGCAGTGCATGGGTGCACACGACCAGAGGCTGGCGCCGGCACCGGTACAGCGAGCTCGACCCGGTGCGGCTGGCTTCAATGCTGGAGTTTGTCCCGGAGGAGGAGCGGCCCGGTGTCTACCGGCGTCTCGGTGACCTTGCCCTCTTCCTGACCGGGGTGTTCCCCGACCACACCGAGCTGCACGGGCTGCGTCCCCTCGACGAGGGACGACTTTTGCGGTTGAGCGGCCTCCCCGCCGAACCGGAAGGGCAGGCCGGTTTGGGCGGGACCGGCGGAGCTGTGGCGCTGCTGGAGCGCCTGGGCAAACGCTGGTACCGGCTGGCCAGCCGCACGATGCGGCACCCGGTAACGGGAACCATGACGGTCGTCGCCGAGATGGCGGACCACTTCAGTGCTGCACGGCGGAGCCTCAACTACATGACCGACCGGCATCTATTCCCTTACCGGGCTGGGTGGTTCGGCCGGGAAGCCTCCTAGAGGCCGCTGGTCAACGGACCCCGGCTTGTTCGATCACGGCGACCTCGGCATCGCTGAGCTCGAAGTCGTAGACCGCGAGGTCCTCTTTCATGTGCGCCGGGTCGGTGGTCCCGGTCAGCGGGATCATGCCGATCTGCAGGGCGAAGCGGAAGACGACCTGGCCGGGAAGCCGCCCGTGCCGCAGAGCGATCTCCTGGACCACTCTTCCGCGCAGAACATCGACATTGGCCGTCAGCAGAGAGAACCCCTGGTAGACCACGCCTTCACGGTCGCATATCGCTCGCACCGCAGCGTCCCAGCCGAGCGCGGCATAACACCGGTTCTGCACGAAGCTGAGCGGAGCCTTAGTCCGGGAAAGCAGCATCTGGAGTTGTCGGGGGGTGAAGTTGCTGACGCCTAACAGGCGCACGGCGCCGCGGGCGTGAAGCGCCTCCATCGCACCCCAGGCCTCGAGATCCGCCGCGCTCAGCCCATCTCTCATCGTAGGGCCGTGCAGCACGTAGGAGTCGACGGTTTCGACCCCCAGATGGTCGAGTGAGCTGGAGAAGGACTGCTCGACCTGTCGGGCGATCGGCGCGGTCGGATCGTAGGGGAGCCGCCGGTCCTGCGACGGCAGAAAGGTGTACTTGGTCTGCAGGAAGAGGTCGGTTCGTTGGAGCGCCCCACCGGAGAGTGCATCCTGGACCGCCCGTCCGACCTCCGCCTCGTGGTAGTGCCGGCGCTGGTTCGCCGTGTCGATGCCCCGGAATCCCGCTTCAAGAGCCCGCAGGACGCATTCGTAAGTTCGGTCTTCCTTCCACGCCGTCCCGTATAAGAATGTGGGGACCGTCGTGCCGCCCACCTCAACAGTTCGGCGGATCAAGTCACTCTCCCGGATGCAGACCATGCTCCGTGCGTTGGAGCTCGAGGTGCAACAGGGAGGATGCCCCCTGCCGTGACTCCCAAACCGCGGCCTTAGTACCGCCACATGGCCAAGAGCGCAATAGAAAAGGACCCCAGTGCGGGGTCCTTTTCTTTTGTTTTCGAGGGAACGAGCCTATTTCTTGCCGTTCAGGTACTTGAGGCATTCGCCCTGGTTCTTAAATCCGTAAGCGTCCCAGCCGCCGTCTTTGCAGTCATCCGGGCTGGTCGGCAGTGCCGGGGCAACCCCGCAGGTGACGTTCCAGGTGACGTTGGTACCGGACAGGCCGTCGTCCACATGCCACTGGAGGACGTAGTAGCCGTCCTCGGGAAAGGTGTAGCTCACGGTGCCTCCGGGAAATCGGGCGGTGTCGGTTGGCTCAAGGTTGACGCTCAGCCCAACCTCCTTGGGTAGCTTGCCGGCAACCTGATACACCGGCTCCCCGGCCGTGAACGAGACGTGTTCGCCGGCGAAGAAGGGCCCCTCCGATGCGGCGGCCACGTACTGGCCGTCAAGGTACTCCAGGCGGTTCAGCCGCTCGCAGGTATCGGAGAGGGTTTGCGCCGCTGCGGGCGCTGCCAGTGCTGTCAGAGGGAGCAGGGACATGGCGACAATTACGCACAAGCGGCGGACGTTCTTCAACTGCGTTTCCTTTCCGTGATCCGGCCGCCCGGAAGGGTACACGGAAAACGCTGAACCGTCTAATTTGCCTTATGTCGATATGTCGGACGCGATGTGGCCAGGCGGGGAAGACCGGTTAGCTGTGCCGCTTCTTGTGCTCCTCGTGGCAATCGCGGCACACCAGGCGCCGGCAATCCGGGCACCAGTCGATTGTCGTAGGGTTCGTCGTGCTCTTGGAGCAGAACGCACAGACGTACCTCATCTCCATTCCGGCGAGCCTACAGCCGGGTCACGTTTAACGCAGGTAACTTAAGGGCAGAACGCTTGCGCACAATGAACTCCACCTTGATGCCCGAGGCGGTTGTAAAGCCCCCAGCTCAACGCAGAGCTGCCACCGAGCCGGAGCTACCGGCTGCACGGGGGCCCTTGTCGGCATGCCTGGTGAACGCCCTGATCGGGTCCCCGGAGCCGACCTCGCTTGCCACGGGGATCGAAGTCCCCGGAGATCCGCTTTCGGACGACGACTTCCAGCTGGCGCTCTACCTCTGCTACGAGTTGCACTACCGCAGCTTTGCCGGCGTGGACGAGGCCTGGGAGTGGGATCCCCACTTGATCGCCTTCAGGAACTCTCTCGAGCACATCTTCGAGACGGCGCTCATGGACGCCTACCTCGACGGAGACTCCACGACCTCGGTGGTCGAGACCGTGAAGGCGATCGCCTCGTCGACGGAGGGGCCCAGCCTGTCGCATTACCTCCGCGACTACGCCACCCTGGAGCAGTTCCGGGAGTTCGTCATCCACCGGTCGGCCTACCAGCTGAAGGAGGCGGACCCTCATAGCTGGATCATCCCCCGGCTCGACGGCAAGGCAAAAGCCGCGCTCATCGAGATTCAGATCGACGAGTACGGAGGAGGAAGGCCCGAGCGCATGCACTCCGAGCTGTTCCGCCAGACGATGCTGAAGCTAGGGCTGGACGGCCGCTACGGCGCCTATCTCGACGGCATCCCCGGCGTCACACTGGCTACGGTCAACCTGATCTCCCTATTCGGTCTCCACCGCCGGCTGCGCGGCGCGGCGGTCGGCCACCTGGCGGTGTTCGAGATGACGTCTTCGGCGCCGAACCGGCGCTACGGCGACGGGCTGCGGCGCCTGGGCGCCTCGCCGGAGGCCACGGAGTTCTACGACGAGCACGTCGAGGCGGACTCGGTGCACGAGGTGATTGCCGCTCACGACCTCGCAGGAGGTTTGGCGGCTCAGGAGCCGGAAACCGCTCCGCTCATCCGCTTCGGGGCCCGCGCCTGCGCCGGGCTGGATTCCCGCTTTTCGATGCACGTGCTGGAGTGCTGGTCCAGGGAAGAGAGCTCACTCCGCCGCTAGCTCTTTGTGGCTTCCGTCACACCACGGCTTGATCCCGGACCGGCCGCAGCAGCAAAGGGCAACGGTCCGCCGCCGGGGCGGAAGCTCGCATCCTTTACCGTCCTTCACGACGTAGTCGCCCCGCACCAGCAGCGGTCCGCCTGCGTACGCGGTTATCAGGGCCTCAGGCTTGCGTTCCACGGTCTCCTCCTCGGCTCAGACTACCCGGAAGGCGTCTCTCGGCAAACCGGAGCTCAGCTCTCCGACTCGGTGGAGCTGCCGGGCCGGGGAGGCACAGCCGGAGTGCCGGGCGCCGCGGGCGGGACCATGCCGGCCTCCCGGTCCTCCCGGCGTGCGGTGAACAGGATGGCGAGGCCAAGTATCACCAGGGCGGCGGGCCAGAAGCGGGCGACCAGGTCGCCCACCTCCCTGCCACTCAGGTAGAGGATTCCAATTGCCGCGAAGAGGGCGCCGAAGACCAGCGACACGGCGTCGAACGAGTGGCGTCTCATGACAGCTCCCTTGCCGGCATGCCGGTACGGCTGACGGCTACCTGGCCCATGAACACACGGGCATCGATGACCAGCTCCGGTCCTCCGCCGGCAAAGTTTTCGCCGTTCAACGAAATGTCCGGCCCCTGCCGTGCCTCGTCGAAGAGCTCGATCGCCCCCATCTCGGCGTGGCCGGTGAACCGGACGTCCACCCCCTCCGGCACGAGGACTTCTATCTTGCCGAAGACAACCTCCGCGTCGATTCTTGCGGGTTGGTCCCCCCACTCCATGCCGGAAAGGTCGAACGTCATGGTGCCGGCGAACAGCTCGTTAGTTCCCGTGAGGTCCTGGGCTTCCGCGGGAATGATGCTCCGGTCACCGAATCCGCTGTCGAGTCGCATGTCGGCGTCGCCTCCCACGACTACGAACAAAGTCAGGACGAGCCCCCAGAAGATGAGCCCGCGAGCCTTCCCGAATAGGGATCCGGCAAGCAGCCCGGCACCAACTGTGGTGAGGGCGACGGCGCCGTACTCGGCCCGCGACACGTAGACGGCGCCGGCGTTGTCGAGCATCGCGGCGATGCCCAGCGCGACCAGCGTCAGCGCGAGGGTGTACCGGCCGAGCGCGGAGCGGGGCGGCCTGGGCGCCGGCCGCACCGGAGCGGGCCGGGCCACCACGGGCCTGGCCGGAGCGTACGACGCGGCCGGATCAGAAACGATATTGGCGGAGGTGGCTTGCTGAGGCGGGACGGGAGGCGCCACGGCTGCCGCTGCGCCGTCCTGGCGGTAGAGCCAGATGCCGCCGGCTATCAGAAGGATTCCCCAGAACCAGGCGCCGCTGTAGTGCATACCGTCGAGGTTGGTTATCACGATGAGCCCGCCGAACACCACCGCCCCTATCCACAGCCAGGAGCGCTCCTCCTGCCCGACGTAGGTGCTTGCACGCTCCGCGGCGACTTCGCCGACCGAACGGAGCTCGCCCTCCGCGGGCACCAGCAGCCAGGCCGCCAGGTACAGGGCAATGCCCGCCCCTCCGAGCAGGGCAAAGAAGGCAAAGCCTAGCCGGATCAGAATCGGGTCGACTCCGAAGTACTGCCCGAGCCCGCCTGCCACGCCGGCCACCATCCGGTTGGTCCGGCTGCGGGTAAGGATGCGCCGGGTTGCCGGGGGCGGCGGTGGGGCCTCCGTCGTTGCTGCGCCGGCGTCTCCACCACCGGTAGATCCTGTGGCTTCCACCTTCTGCTCTTCGTCTTCCGCCATGACGATCTCCTAATTCCCGTTGGGGGCGGGCGGCGCCGCCGGCGGCTCGTACCTGGCCCGGTCCAGCCATTCCTCGCCGATCGACCTCAAATCTCCCTCCCGCGGCATGATGATCCATGCGAGCAGGTAAAGCGGGATGCCGATCCCGCAAAGGATGGTGAGGGCAACGAACGCCAGGCGCATGACGGTGGCGTCGACTCGGAAGTACTCGCCCATGCCGCCGGCGACACCGGCGACCCACTTGTCGGTCCGGCTGCGCACCAGACGGCGGGGTGCTACGGGAAGGTTGCTTTCCATCTGTTCCTCCAAACTTGATCCTTGTGCCGATGATGGGCCCGGGAATGCGGCCGGTCTATCGGGGAGCGCCCCTGAGAAACCCTGACCAGGCAGAGGGATATCAGGGGTGATCCCGATGGCCGCCGGCAGCCTCAGGCGCGAACATCACACTGGACCCGGAGGCCGATGGACACCCAGAACGCTGCACTTTCCGACGGAGCACCAGGCAACGCAGCCTCAGCGGGCGGCTCTGCCAACATTGCGCTGTACCGCAGCCGCACCCAGCGTGTCGTCGCCGGCGTGGCAGGTGGGCTCGGGGAAAGGTTGGGAGTCGATCCGGTGCTCGTGCGCATCGCGTTCGCGATGCTTACGCTGTCCGGCTTCGCCGGCCTGATCCTGTACGTGGTCCTGTGGGTGGTCGTTCCCGAGTCCGACGGCTCAGTGGAAGTTCGGCCACCCGGCGCCCGGCGGGCTGCCGCCATGGCGATGGTGGTGCTCGGCCTCATGGTGATTCTGCGGCCGATGGGCCTGTGGCTGGGCAACACAGCCGCCGCGTCGCTGAGCCTCGCTGCACTGGGGGCGGCGGTGATCTGGGCGAGCAGCCCGGAGGCAACCAGGCAACGGTGGAGCAGGAACCTCAGCGAGCGGCCGCTCGACTCGCTGGACGCCACCAGCCGCTTCGGCCGCCTCCGGCTGCTGGTCGGGGCGCTGTTCTTCGCCGGGGGAGCGCTGCTGTTCCTCCAGCGGACGGACGCCTTCGCCGCCGCACCCGGGGTCGTACTGGCGGTGGCAGCGACCATGGCCGGCCTTGCGATCCTGTTCGGGCCCTGGGCCTGGCGGCTGGTCGGCCAGCTCACCGAGGAGCGGCGGGAGAGGATCAGGTCCCAGGAGCGGGCCGAGATGGCGGCGCACCTGCACGACTCTGTCCTTCAGACGCTTGCCCTCATCCAGCGAACCGATCAGCCGAGGGAGATGGTGGCTCTGGCCCGCAACCAGGAACGTGAGCTGCGGGCATGGCTGAACGGCACGCCGGCGCACCGGAACCAGATGCTCTCGGGCGCCATCGAGGAAGCGGCATCGGCGGTGGAGCTCCAGTTCAAGGTGCCGGTCGAGGTGGTGACCGTGGGAGACGCCCCGATGGACGAGCGCCTACAGGCGGTGGTCGACGCCTGCAGGGAGGCCACGGTGAACGCCGCGAAGCACTCCGGGGCCGGCCAGGTCTCCGTCTATATGGAGGTGGAGCCGGACACCATCACGACCTTTATCCGGGACGACGGCGCCGGGTTCGACCCGCAGGCGGTGGCCGGTGACCGCCGGGGGATAGCCGAGTCCATCAAAGGACGTATGGAGCGCTCCGGCGGGACGGCTTCCATCGTGACCGAGCCGGGCGGAGGGACGGAGGTGCAGCTGACGATGGCGAGGACCCGATGAGCGACCGGATAAAGGTTTTCCTCGTCGACGACCACCGCCTTTTCCTATCTGGAGTGCGGACCGAGCTGGGCGAGGAGTTCGAGATCGTAGGCACCGCCGGCGACCCGGCCAACGCGGTGACGGAGATCCTTCAGGCCCGGCCTGAGGTGGTGCTGCTGGACGTCCACATGCCGGGCGGCGGCGGCAAGGCGGTGCTCGAGGCGGTCCACCGCGACCACCCGGAGATCCGGTTCCTGGCGCTGTCGGTGTCGGACGCGGCGGAGGACGTGATAGCGGTCATCCGGGCGGGCGCCCGCGGCTACGTCACCAAGTCGATCTCGCCTGCGGACCTGGCGGCCGCCATCCGGCGGGTCAACGAAGGCGATGCCGTCTTCTCGCCCCGCTTGGCCGGGTTCGTACTGGACGCCTTCGGCGGCGAGATCGCCGAGCCGGTGGACGAGGAGCTGGACCTGCTCACCCAGAGGGAGAGAGAGGTGATGCGCCTTATCGCCCGGGGCTACGCCTACAAGGAGGTCGCCAAGCGGCTGCACCTGTCGGTGAAGACGATCGAGACCCACGTGTCTGCCGTGCTCCGCAAGCTTCAGCTCTCAAGCCGCCACGAGCTGACTCGCTGGGCCACCGAGAGGCGCCTCGTCTAGAGCAAGACTGACGGCTTCCCCGGCCGGGGCGCATTCCGGTTACGCTGGAGTAAGTGACAAAGCAGCTCGCCGTCCGCGACGACGTGCGTAACGTGGCCATCATCGCCCACGTAGACCACGGCAAGACCACCCTCGTAGATGCCATGCTCCAGCAGTCTGGGGTCTGGCGCGAGAACCAGGTGGTGGTCGAGCGCGTCATGGATTCGATGGACCAGGAGCGGGAGCGGGGGATCACGATCCTGGCGAAGCAGACCGCGATCAAGTACGGCGGCCTCCACATCAACATCTGCGACACGCCGGGGCACGCCGACTTCGGCGGCGAGGTGGAGCGGACCCTGCAGATGGTTGACTCGGCCCTCTTGCTGGTCGACGCTTCGGAAGGTCCTCTGCCGCAGACGCGCTACGTGCTGCGAAAGGCGCTCGAGCGCCGCATCCCCGTGATCCCCGTCATCAACAAGATCGACCGGCCGGATGCCCGGATCCCGGAGGTCCTGAACGAGCTTTTCGACCTTTTCATCGACCTCGACGCCGACGAGGAGCAGATCGACTTCAAAGTGATCTACACCGACGCCCGCAAGGGCACGGCGACCACCGACACCGAGATTCCGGGCGTCGACCTGGTGCCGCTCTTTGAGGCGATCGCCACGACGACGCCGCCTCCCACCTACGACCCCACGTCGCCGCTTCAGTTCATGGTGACCAACCTGGCCGCCGATCCCTACGTCGGACGGCTCGCCGTCGGCCGGGTGTGGAACGGCCGGGTCAAGACCGGCGACAGGGTGGCAGTCTGCCATCGCGACGGCTCGGTGGAGACCCTTCGGATCACCAAGATGCTGGCGCACACCGGCCTGCTCTATGAGGAGATCGACGAGGCGGGGCCCGGCGACATCGCATCGATTGCCGGCCTCGGGGACATCACCGTCGGCGAGACGATCACCGACGCCGACAACCCGGTGCCGATGCCGCCCCTCAAGGTGGACGAGCCGACGCTGCGGATGACCTTCGGAGTCAACACTTCGCCGCTGTCCGGCAAGGAGGGCAAGTACGTCACCAGCCGGCACCTCAAGGCGCGGCTCGACCGCGAGGTCCTCGGCAACGTGTCCATTCGACTGCTGGAGACCGGCTCGCCGGACCGGACGGAGGTCCGGGGCAGAGGAGAGCTGCAGCTGGCGATCCTCATCGAGTCCATGCGCCGTGAGGGGTACGAGCTGCAGGTGTCGAAACCGGAGGTGATCACCCGCGACGTCGACGGCAAGCTCCACGAGCCCTTCGAGGACCTGGTCCTCGACCTGCCCGAGCAGTTCGTCGGTGTCGTCACCCAGTCGCTGGCCTTGCGGAAGGGCCGGATGACCAACCTCGTGAACCACGGCAGCGGCTGGGTCCGCATGGAGTTCCGGGTGCCCGCCCGAGGCCTGATCGGCTTCCGGGGCGAGATGCTGACCGAGAGCCGCGGCACCGCCATCATCCACAGCGTTTACGCCGGCTACGAGCCGTGGGCCGGCGACATCCCTCACCGCCTGAGCGGCGCTCTGGTTGCCGACCGCCTGGGTGAGACCACGTCCTACGCTCTTTACGACCTGCAGGATCGGGGAGAACTGTTCGTCGGCCCCGGGGTCACGGTCTACGAGGGCATGATCATCGGTGAGAACTCACGCTCCGAGGACATGAACGTCAACCCCACCAAGGAGAAGAAGAAGACCAACATCCGCACGCATGCGGCCGACGAAGCCTTGCGGTTGGTCCCCCCGCGGATTCTCTCGCTCGAGCAGGCGCTCGAGTTCATGGCGGGCGACGAGCTGGTCGAGATCACACCGAAGAGCATCCGCCTGCGGAAGGCGGAGCTGGACCAGCGCCTGCGTCTGCGGGCCTACCACGCGGCCAAGCGCAACTAAAAACGCCGGAAGGGCCGCCGCCCGAGCTCGGGGTATCGGGCAGCGACCCCTCCAGTCCTTGCTGCAGATCAGTCGTCGTTCAGGATGGTGCCGACGCCCGTGGCGTCGCCGATCGTCGCGTTGACCGGGCTCGAAATCCTCATCACGAGGGTCTCGTTGGCCTCCCGAGTGCGGTCCTTGATGACGGGGACCGAGATCGTCGTGGACAGCGTTCCGGCGGCGATCGTGGCCTGGCCGGACACCGCCTGGTAGTCCGACCCGGCGAAGGCTGTGACGTTTCCGGTGGTGTAGTTGACCTTGATCGCCTTGGTCTGCGTCTTCGGGATGTAGATCTTGAAGTTCATCATCTTGGTCAGGCTAAGGGCAGGGTGCCCCTCCAGCACCGACGGGTCCGAGATCAGCACCGCCGGCAGGTTGGTCGGCGTCGGGGTTGGAGTCGGCGTGGGGGTTGGGGTCGGCGTCGGAGTTGGAGTTGGCGTCTGGATGACACTGCCCGGGCAGGGGATGGAGCCGGCGTCTACTACTCCACCGAAGTCGGTCGTCCAGTAGTGCTTGTAGGTCGACAGGGTGTTCGACCCCTTGCCGATGCCGATCACCTTGTAGTTGGCGCTCAGCATGTTGTTGTTGTGGCCGGTCGAGTTCCTCCACTGCTCGAAGGTGCCGGCCGCCGTGGCGTTGCCAGCGGCGATGTTCTCGCCCTTGACCGTGCTGTATCCGTATCCGAAGGCGGTCATGCGCTGGAACGGGTCACGACCGAGGCTGTCGAGGTGGCCGCTGCTCCAGTAGTTCTTGAGTGCCATGTCGGTGCTGTACCACTCGGCGGCCAGGGTCAGCGTGGGCGACACCATCAAAGCGGGTAGGCCCTTGGAGGCCCGGTAGTTGTTGATGATGGTGCAAAACGCGATCTCCTCCGGATCCAGCAGAATGGCTGCTGAGGCCGGCGACGGCGCAAGGACTGGTGCAAAAAGGGCAGCGGCGAGGAATGAAAAGGCGGCTGCCCTGAGCCTCAAGGACTTGAGATTGCGGGGCATATGGGGCTATCCGATCTACTCGGGCCCCCCATGGACCGTACCTAATATCGGCAGTTACGCCGGCGCCTTAAGCGTCAATCTCACTCTTGAAGGCGGGGGCGTTCGGCGTCCGAAGGATCGAACTGGCTCAAGCCGGTGACGCGGTCATCGTCCCAAGCGCCGCCACACACGTACCGCAATGTGGGAACGGCGAATGCTCGCATGATCGTTTTCTTCCGGGACAACGAGCACATGCAGCCGTTCTTTGAGGAGCTCGGCATCCCGGTCGAGGACCCGTCTCGATGGGCGCCTGGAGGACCGATCGATTTTCGAGCGAGCTCTTGCCGTCGCGAAGAAGAACGGAATCGGGCCATTGATTCCACCTGTCGGCCAGCAAGGCTCATGACAGGGTTTCGCTAGCGGCCCCGGCCAAGAAGCGCGGGAACATCTTCGGATTCCGGTTGTGAAGGGCGGACGCGGGGGAACTTCTTAGCAGTCATGTCTACCCACTGATTCGGTGATTCCCCAGCCCGTGGACCTGGTGACGCTGCTCCTGGCGCTTTTGGGGCTGCCGATCGTCCCGCCCGCTTCCTCGGGACCGGCTCCGCCAGCCGCCCCTGCCGTCGTGTGTCCTTTGACCGGTGTCGACGCCGGGGCGGCGGACCTCAACGGACCGGTTCACGCGGTGAAGATCGACAACCATCCACGGGCCAGGCCGCAGGTGGGGATGCAACATGCCGACGTCGTTTACGAAGAGCTGGTCGAGGGAGGCCTGACTCGCTTCCTCGTCGTGTTCCACTGCCAGAAGGCGCCCCGCCTGGGACCGATCCGCAGCGCGCGGCTGGTCGACCCAGATCTTCTGGTTCTGTACTCGCCGGTTGTGTTCGGCTACTCCGGAGCGGCACCGCCGGTCGTTGCGAAGGTTCGCTCAACCGCCGGGGTGATCAACCTGGTTCATGGCGGCAACGGTCCCGCCTACCACAGGTCCGGAGGAAGACCGGCGCCCCACAATTTGTACACCTCTAGCGATGCCTTGCTCGCGCGCCCGGCGGCGCAGGGCATCCACGGTCCTCCGAGGACTGGTTACACCTTCGACCGAAGTTTGCTTGCCGGTCCGCCTTCCGGTTCTCCGGGGAAAGGGGTCGATCTCTCATACTCAGCGGGCAGCTCGGTTGGCTACACCTACGATTCCGCCACGCAGAAGTACCTGAGGTCGCAGGGCGGTAGACCCCACAATGAGGAATCCGGTGCTCAGCTGAGCGCCACCAACGTTCTGGTGTTCAAGGTCCCCGTCCAGATCGCCGGAGGGTCCCCGCACATCTCAGTCACCGGGGAGGGCGAGGCTACGGTTCTCCGGGCTGGACAGGCGGTTCAGGGAACCTGGCGGCGTCCGACCCTGCAGGACCAGTACAGCCTGGTCGACCCCTCAGGCCAGCCGATCGCACTTGCGCCGGGCAACATCTGGATCCACCTGGTGCCTTCGGGCAGGGCCGTTACCGTCAGATAGTTCCCCAACTTCGCCCGCATCTCGGTTCATTGCGCCCCGGAGAGGGCCGAGAACCGGTGAAAAACCTCGGGGGAGCGTGTCGCCCGCATCGAATTGCCTACCGCCTGTTTGACGCAATGTCACATCACCAAAGCCTGCGGTGTCTTCATGTCGATTCCATCGAAAGGAGATCGCACCATGTCCACAACGCTTCGAGTTCCCAGGGCGGAGATCACCGGCTTGTACGGGTACGTTGTGAAGCGATTTAGCCGGAAGCTGTTGGGCGACGTTCCCGAGCCGGCGGAGGTCATGTGGCACAACCGAGCTGTGTTGACCAGCGTCATGGCGTTTGGCGGCAAGGTCCAGAAGTGGGACGAGCTCGACCCGAACCTGCAGTCGTACGCAAGCATGGCGGTCGCTGCTCGCGTCGGCTGCTCCTGGTGCCTTGACTTCGGCTACTTCCACGCCCACAACAGCGGG
>DATAAN010000031.1:0-7925 GCA_036260105.1 Actinomycetota bacterium | reverse complement strand
GGCGGCAGCGCCCCTGAGGCGCGAGCTCGACAAAGCCCGGCGGGGAGAGCTGACCGTCCCGGAGCAGCAGTTGGGATTCCTGCGCCAGTCGGGGCATATCAAGCCGGGGACGGACTTCTTCCGTGGCAACCTGTCGGGGCTGTACGCCGAGGAGTCGTTCGTCGGCGGGATCAACGAGTTCATCCCCAAGCAGATCGAGACCCGGGCCGGCGGCAAGGTGACCTGGATCAACCTCGGCCAGCACACGATCAGCTTCGACGTGCCGCGTTACTTCCCGATCTTTTCCGTCGAAGAGGACGGGAGGGTGGTTTACAACCCGAAGATCTCTCCCGCCGCCGGCGGGGCCCCGCAGCCGCCGCCGCCGAACTTCGAGGCGCAGGGTGAGCCGAAGCCGGTGAAGATCGACGCCGGCACCTGGGACGGCGACGGTTTCTTCTCTTCGGGCCTGATCCTCGCGGACCCGTACGTGGAGTACAGCATCACCTTCTCCAAACCGGGGACGTACAAGTACGCTTGCCTGATCCACCCGCCGATGACCGGCACGGTCGTCGTCAGGTAGGCGGAGGTGCCGGAACGGTGGTCGAGCAGGCGCTAGAGCGGCAGACGCCGGCGGAGGTGGCTGAGGGCTCCTCCGGGCGAAGGTTCTCGCTCGGCGACCTCGTGTTCTCCGGCTTCTTCGCCGGCCTGGTGCTGGCGTCGCTGCTGGTGATGGGCTTCGGCCTGGTGGCCGTCGCCGCCGGCTACTCCCCGGGGCTCCACGACCGGCTCCACGACCTCGGGTTCGGTGAGGGGGTCGTCGCTCGGGTGGCGCAGGGAATGGGCGACGCCGCGCACGACCCGCACCCGTGGGCCGGGCTGGCCATCGACTACCTGTTCAGCGGCTTCAACCTGGTGCTCGCCGGGATCCTGCTGCGCCTGCGGCCCCGCGACTGGACCGCCCGGCTGCTCGCAGTGGGGATGGTGGGAACCGCGGCGGTGTTCAACCTGCAGGCGGCCGGCGTGTATCACGCCATGCCGAAGACGGTCCTTGAGTCGACGCTGTTCTCGGCGCACCGGCTGATCGCCGGCGACGCCTACATCGCAGCGCTGCTGCTCTTCCCGGACGGCCACCTGATCCCCAGGTGGAGGCGTCCTGCCAAGCTGCTGCTGTACCTTCCGTTCGCCCTGATCATCGCCTGGCTCTCGTTCCGGCCCGAGAGCCTCGAAGAGGTCACGACCACCGTGTCGCTGATCACCTTCTTCGGCCTGCTGACCCCGATGTCAGCCGTCGCGGCGCAGCTCTACCGGATGCGCCATCCCCACAGCCCGGAGGAGCGCCAGCAGTCGAAGCTGCTGTTCTGGGCCCTGACACCGGCACTTGTGATCGGCCTTTTCGTGCTGGCGCAAGGCCTCAGCTTCGTGGCCCAGGACGAGTTCGCCGGGCGGCCGCAGGAGCTGCCGCTGCTCATCTTCCGGATCTTCCAGCCGGTGTTCACGCTCATCCCGGTGGCCCTGTTCATCGGCCTGCTCAAGTACCGCCTGTGGAACATAGAGAAGATTCTCAGCCGGACGCTGGCCTACGGGGTGCTCGCCGCGTTTGTCGGCCTGGTCTATGTCGGGGTGGTGGTGGGGGTCGGCCGGCTGATCGGAGCGGCAAGCAGCAACCTCGCCCTTTCGGTTCTCGCCACCGGCACCATCGCGGTTGCCTTCCAGCCGGTGCGGGAGAAGGTCGAGCGCCTGGCCAACCGGCTGGTGTACGGGCGCAGGGCCACCCCGTACGAGGTGCTCAGCGAGTTCAGCACGAAGATGGCGTCCACCTCGATGTCAGGCGATCTGCTGCGTGACCTGGCGCGCTCGCTGGTCGAGGGAACGGGCGCGATCTCGGCCCGGGTATGGCTCGACACGGGTGACAGCCCCCGGCTTGCCGCCGCCTACCCCGACGAGGCATCCGCCGACGCGGCAGCCGGGACGGAGCAGGTCGTCGATGTGGTGCATCGCGGCGAGAAGCTCGGCAGCCTTTCGATCGTCAAACGGGAGGGTGAAGCCCTCAGCTCGGAGGAGTCCGACCTGCTCGCCAACCTGGCGTCGCAGGCGGGCATCGTGCTGCGCAACCTGAAACTCAACGCGGAGCTGCTGGAGCGCCTGGACGAGCTGCAGGCGTCGCGCAAACGGGTTCTGGCCGCCCAGTACAAGGCTCGCCGCCAGCTCGAGCGTGATCTTCACGACGGCGCTCAGCAGCAGCTGGTCGCTTTGAAGGTGAAGCTCTCGCTCGCCGAGCGGATCGCCACCGAGGAGAAGGTAAAGGGCTTCCTTTCCCAGCTACAGCACGACGCCGACGACACCCTCCAGACGCTGCGTGACCTTGCCCGCGGCATCTACCCACCGCTTCTGGCCGAGAAAGGGCTGGCGGTGGCCCTCACCGCCCAGGCCAACAAGAGTCCGCTGGACGTGACGGTGACCGGGGAGGTCGGCCGCTACGGCCAGGAGGTCGAGGCCGCCGTCTACTTCTGCTGCCTGGAGGCGCTTCAGAACGTCGCCAAGTACGCCGGTCCCTGCAAGGTCGTGATCTCGCTGGCCTCGGACGAAAGCGGCCTGAGTTTCGAGGTGCGGGACGACGGAGCCGGCTTCGAGAGCGACCGTGTAGCTCCGGGCCACGGCCTGGAGAACATGGCCGACCGGATGGACGCCCTGGGCGGCACGTTGACGGTCACATCCAAGCCAGGGGAGGGCACGGTGGTGAGGGGACGGGCCCCGGTTCGGGCGATGGAGCCGGTAGCGTGAGCCGCAAGCGGCGGCCCGTCCCCCGCAGGATTCTGCTGATCGGCGCAGCCGAGATCGGGCTGCTTGCTCTGGTGCTCGGACTCATTGTCGGCCGCCGGAATCTCACGACCGATGCTGCGGACCTCCCGCCCGCCCACGTCTCTTTCCCGCTGGCGATGTTCTTGTTCGTCGTGGTCGGCCTGCTGATCCTCAGCCGGCTTCCTCGCCACCCGATCGGCCGGCTGATGCTCGTGCTCGGCACGGTCGGCGTCTCTCTCGAGCTGTTCGGGGACTATGCCGTGCTGGCGCTGCTGAGCGGCCCCGGGGAACTTCCACTGGGTGCCGAGTCGGCGTGGGTCTACGACTGGAACTGGGTGCTGTTCATGATGCTGATCCCGCCTTTGCTCCTGCTGTTCCCGGACGGCAGGCTCCTCTCCCGGCGTTGGGGGTGGGTGCTTCTGGCCGACGCGCTCTTCGCGCTCTGCTTCCTGGGAGCAGCGTTGTTCACCTGGCCCCAGCGGGGTCTCGGCCTGCTCGTTCCCGGCGAGGAACCGGACCTCTCCCCTGTGCAGGAGGCGTTGCAGGCCGCCGGCGGGGCGTTCCTTCTCCTCACCCTGCTGCTGTCGGCGGTCAGCCTGGTGGTCCGCTACCGTAGAGCCGACGGGGTGCAGAGACACCAGTTGAAGTGGCTGGCTGCCTCCTCGCTGCTCCTCGCGATCTCGATCCTTCTCGTCTACTTCGTGTTCCAGGGGGAGTACACATCCCTCGAGGTTGTGGTTCACCTGGCTCTCATGACGCTTCCGGTCGCCGTCGGAGTTGCGGTCTTCAAGTACCGCTTGTACGACATCGACGTCGCCATCAACAGGGCGCTCGTCTACGGCTCGCTCGTGGCGTTCATCACCGCCATCTACGTTGCGGTGGTGGTCGGCGTCGGCTCGTTGATCGGCGCGGGAGAGGAGCCGAACCTCTGGCTGCAGATCATCGCGACGGCCCTCATTGCGGTGGCCTTCCAGCCGTTCAAGCACCGGGTGCAGCGGATGGCCAACCGGCTCGTCTACGGGCGACGCTCGACGCCCTACGAGGTCCTGGCCGAGTTCTCGAACAAGATGGCAGGGGCGTACGCCCAGGACGAGCTGCCGACCGAGATGGCTGCCACCCTCGCGCGGGGCACCGGCGCAGCGTCGGCCCATGTGTGGGTGAAGGTCGGCGGCTACCTTCGGCTGGCGGCATCCTTCCACGAGCACGCAGGCTCCAACCACTCCGCCCACGATGACGAGCATGCGCCTATCCCGATCGGAGAGGGGACTCCAGAGATTCCCGGGTCCGATCATGTGGTGCCTGTCACCCACGAGGGGGAGCTGCTGGGCGCGCTGTCCATCACCAAGCGGTCGGGCGAGGTCGTGACCCCGGTCGAAGCCAAGCTGATGGACGACCTGGCGGCGCAGGCCGGCGTCGTCATGCGAAACGCACGCCTCACGGAGGAGCTGCTTCTCAGGGCCGAGGAGCTGGCGGCGTCCCGCAAGCGACTGGTGGCAGCGGCCAACCAGGCACGGCGAAGGCTGGAGCGGGACCTGCACGACGGCGCCCAGCAGCAGCTGGTGGCGCTCAAGGTAAAGCTCTCCCTGGCGCAGCGGATGGCAACCCAGGACAAGGTCAAGGGCTTTCTCACGCAGCTGCAGGCGGAGGCCGACGACACGCTGCAGACCCTGCGGGACCTGGCCCGCGGCATCTACCCGGCACTGCTTGCCGACAAAGGGCTGGAGGCGGCGTTGATCGCTCAGGCCAACAAGTCGACGCTCGACGTGGAGATCAGGGCCGAAGGCGTCGGGCGGTATTCGCAGGAGGTGGAGGCGGCGGTCTACTTCTGCTGCCTCGAGGGCCTGCAGAACGTCGCCAAGTACGCCGGCGAGGCGGCCGTCGTGATTCGGCTGGCCGCCGACAGGGACAGCCTCACCTTCGAGGTGGCGGACAACGGACGCGGCTTCGACCCGGCGACGGCGGAACGGGGTTCGGGCATCCAGAACATGCTGGACCGGATGGATGCGCTCGGCGGATCGCTGAAAGTCAGCTCGTCACCGGGCGGAGGAACCCGGGTGACCGGGCGGGTTCCCGCCCGGGCGCTGCAGCCCGCGTAACGGATCAGGCTCCCGAACGGGAAGCCCTCGCCTCCTTCCAGGCCGCCTCCAGGCGGTCCGGGTCGAAGGCCGACTTGGGTATGTAGGCGGCCGCACCCGCCTCAACCGCCCGGGGCTCGTACTCGGCCGGCTCGTAGGTGGACAGCAGGAGGACGACGACGTCGTCGGACTCGCCGAGGATGATCTTCGTCGCCTCGGTGCCGTCGATTCCCGGCATGTTCACGTCCATCAGGATGAGGTCCGGTTTGAGTGAGCGAGCCATCTCCACCGACTCCTCGCCGGTCTGGGCCTCGCCGGCGACCTCGAATCCGTCGGTCAGGTCCACCACCAGCCGTGCGACGTCGCGGAAAGGGGCCTGATCGTCCACGATCAGGACCTTGACAGAATTCGCGTTCATAGCTGAATTGTGCTCCCCGCAGACCCTCGCCGCTATCGTACTCCCACGTATATCCGGGGTGGTGTCAACCCCCTTGTTCGGCGAGGAACACCAGGACCGCCTTCACCCGCCGGTGGAGGTCCATCTCGGAGCTGAGCTCTAGCTTCTGGAAGATCACATTGATGTACTTCTCGATTGCGCGGTCTGAGAGCACCAGCGCCTCGGCGATGGCGTGGTTGTTCTTGCCCTGCGCCATCTGCTCCAGCACCTCGGTCTCACGGGGCGTCAGGTGCCTGAGCAGCGACTCCTTTTTTCGGGAGCGCATGGCAACCAGACCCTCCACCACCTTGGGGTCCACGACGGAGCCGCCGCCCGCTACCTCCCGGATAGCCGCCAGCAGGTGGTCCAGGTCGGCGACCCGCTCCTTCAGCAGGTAGGCGCGCCGCTCCGAGCCACCGTCGAAGAGGCTCAACGCGTAGGCCGCGTCGGCGTGCTGGCTGAGCACCACCACGCCGATCTCGGGCCACCGGTTTCGGATCTCGGCCGCGGCTCGGATACCCTCGTCCGTGCCGGTAGGAGGCATCCGGATGTCGGTCAGCACGACGTCGGGCCGGTGCTTCTCCACTGCCGCCATGAGCGAGTCGTAGTCCTCGCAGGCGGCCACCAGCTCCAGGCCGCCGGCCGATTCCAGGAGGCGCGCGACCCCCTCCCGAACGATGAAGCTGTCCTCCGCCAGGACCACCCGAATTGGCACAGGCGCAGGATATCGCCAAAGGGTAACCTTCCGGCTCGACCGCCGGCACGTTCAGGAGGCGCATTGACGAGCACCGAGGACCAGAACAAGCAGCTGCTCAGCCGGCTGACGAAGATCATCGTCGAGGGTGACCTCGAAGACCTGGCCGATCACCCGGGCTACTACGAGACCCGGCAACGGCTTCCTGCGCTGCGTTCCGCCTTTCCCGACCTGAAGGTGACGGTCGAGCGGCAGATCGCCGAAGGGGACCTGGTATGCACCCACGCCTGGTTCGAGGGCACACACACCGGCAGCTGGCTCGGCATCGCTCCTACGGGCCGGACGGTCCGGTTCCAAAACGTCTCCATCGATCAGGTGGTCGACGGCAGGGTGGTCCAGCACAATGCCGAGTCCGGCTGGCTCTCACTTTTGATGGCCCTGGGTGTCCTACCGCTCTCCGAGGACGGGAACGGCTAATTTCGGCGGGCTTTTACTATCGACCTGTAAGCCGATTCTTCCGCCGCCCGCCGGCGGCGAACCCCGGAGGTCACATGCCCAGAGCAACTTGGAACGGCCAGGTCCTGGCCGAGAGCGACGACTGCATCGTCGTCGAGGGGAACCAGTACTTTCCCAAGGAAGCGGTGAACATGGAGCTGCTCCAGCCCAGCGACACCCACACGGTGTGCGGTTGGAAGGGAACCGCCAGCTACTACGACGTGGTGGTCGGCGGCGACGTCAACAAGGACGCCGCGTGGTACTACCCCGAACCCATGGACGGGGCCACCCACGTCAAGGATCGGGTTGCTTTCTGGAAGGGTGTCGAGGTGGACGCCTAAGAACCTGTTTCGCTGTCCTGGTAGTCGAGCACCAGCTCCGGAGGCGGGAATTCCTGAGTGAGGTCGAGCCCATGCACCTCCAGGGAGTGCTCGCGGAACCAGCTGTCGAACGGGTCGTCCGACGTGGCCAGGCCCCGGAAGGCAGCGGCCAGGTCGTCGGCTTCGAGGTAGACGACGGCGATCTTGCCGTTGGGCGTGTCCTGGGCCCACACCGACTCCCGGGTGATGCCCAGCCTGGCGCGGGCGGCGTGGTGAGCCTTGCTCCTCTCACCCGTCCAGCAGCTCAGCATGGCCTCCCGGTCCTTGTCCTCCTTACCCGGCAGGAGCGGTACGGCGAAAGCTACGTACTGCATGTCGGTTCTCCTCTCGTCTAGCCGCGGCTGCTCTTCAGCAGATTGAAGAAGGCGCCGGTCGAGTCGGCGCATACGGCGAAACGTCCGGGTGGGGTGTCGGTGGGCGGGACCACCACGCGCCCGCCGATCTCGGTGACCCTCGCCGCCGCGGCGTCGGTGTCGTCCACCGCGAAGTAGACGCCCCAGGCGGACGGGGCGTCCGCCGGCATCATCGGCGGCTTGGCCATCATCCCGGCGATCATCTTGTCGCCGAGCCGGAACTCCGTGTAGCCGCCCGGGCCGCCGCTCGGCCCGTGCGAGCGTGCCTCCCAGCCGAACACCGCGGAGTAGAAGCGGGCGGCCGCCTCGACGTCACCGGTCAACAGCTCGTACCAGCAGACGGCCCGGGGCTCGTTTCGCACCTCGGCCCCCTTGTGGGTGCCCGGTTGCCAGACCCCTATCGCCGCCCCGGCCGGGTCCGCGAAGACCGCCATCGTGCCGAATTCGCCCACCTGCAGCGGCTCGACGAAGACCTGCCCGCCGTTCGACGTAACCAGATCGGCCACCGCTCCGGCGTCGCCGACGTTCACGTAGACCGCCCAGTAAGCGGGTCCGGGCTGCATCTGCGGGCTGATTCCGGCGACGATCCTGCCGTTCAGGCTGGCATTGCTGTAGCCGCCGAAGTTGGGGTCGCCGGGGGGGATGTCCCAGCCGAACAGCTGCCTGTAGAACTCCGCCGCCTTGGCGGCGTCGTCGGAGCTCTGGTCCTGCCAG
>DATAAN010000030.1:0-24921 GCA_036260105.1 Actinomycetota bacterium | reverse complement strand
CGTGAGGTCCGAGCAGGTAGAGGGAATCCCCGGGGCATGGCTTTTCTACCCGCAGGTCCACGCCGACTCCAGGGGCTCCTTCATGGAGATCTTTCGGGAGGACCTGCTCGGCGTGAAGTTCGTGCAGGCGAACCACTCCCGCTCCGCAGAGGGCGTCCTGCGGGGGCTCCACTGGCACAAGCGCCAGTCCGACGCCTGGTACGTCCTGAACGGGCACGCCCAGGCGATGCTGGCCGACCTGCGCACGCCCACCGACTCGCCGGCGGTGGCATCGGTCGACCTCATCGGCGGCGAGCCGAAGGTGCTCTACATCCCGCCCGGCGTCGCCCACGGCTTCCTGGCGGTCACCGACGTGGACCTCATCTACTGGGTGACCAGCTACTACGACTCGACCGACGAGTTCGGCGTGGCGTGGGACGACCCCACCCTCAACGCCCCGTGGCGCAACACCAACCCGGTCCTCTCGGGACGCGACCAGTCCAACCCCAAGCTGGAGTGGGACGCCATCAGCCTCGTCTAGCGTGCGCATCCTCGTAACCGGGGGCGCAGGCCAGCTCGGCCGCGCATTTGCCGCCCTCCTGCCCGAGGCGCAGGTGGTGGACCGGGCGGAGCTCGACATCGCCGACTCGGCGGCTGTGGAACGGTCATTCGACCGGCGGCCACCCGACGTCGTCTACAACACGGCCGCCTACACCGCCGTCGACCGCGCCGAGGTCGAGCCGGACGCCGCCCGGCGGGTCAACGTCGATGCGGTGGCGAACCTGGCGGCGGCCGCAGCCCGGCACGGGACCCTCCTGGTCCAGTACTCCACCGACTACGTCTTCCCCGGCGACGCCTCCCGCCCTTACTCGGAGGAGGACCGCACCGGGCCGCTGTCGGTCTACGGCCGCACCAAGCTCGAGGGTGAGCTGGCGGCGCTCGCCGCCGGTTGCCGGTGCCTCGTGATCCGCACGTCCTGGGTGTTCGGCCAGGGTCACAACTTCGTCCGGTCGATCCTCGGCGCGGCGGCCAAGCACCCGGAGCTGACGGTCGTCGACGACCAGCGAGGCCGGCCGACCTACGCCCCCGATCTGGCAGAGGGCTCGATCGCACTGGTGGAGGCCGGCTGTACCGGCGTCTTCCACCTGTCCGGAGGCGGCGAGGCCGCTACCTGGGCGGACGTCGCAGAGGCGGCCATCGAGGCGGCCGGGCTTTCGGCGCGGGTGCGTCGGGTTACGACGGCACAGTACTATGCAGGCAAGCAAGGGCCGGTGGCCCCGCGCCCGGCGAACAGCGAGCTCGACTGCTCCAAGGCCCGCCGGCAGGGCGTGGCGCTCCGCCCGTGGTCAGAGGCGGTCGCCGAGTACGTGAAGGAGTTGGTCGTTTCTTGAAGGGCGTCGTCCTGGCCGGAGGCTACGGGACCCGCTTCCATCCGGTAACCCGGGTCGTCAACAAGCACATGCTCGACGTGTTCGACGAGCCGATGGTCTACTACCCGATCCGCTCGCTGGCCAACGCCGGCATCACCGACATCGTCCTCGTCAGCATCACCGAGGCGGTCGAGCAGTTCCGCACCCTTCTGGGCGACGGCTCGGAGCTGGGCGTCTCGCTACAGTACGCCGACCAGGAGGGAGCCGGAGGCATCGCGGAAGCCCTGCTCCAGGCGGCGCCGATGGCGGCAGGACAGGAGGTCATGGTGGTCCTCGGCGACAACATCTTTCAGGACGACCTCACGCCCTACGTGGAGAGCTTCCGGGATCAGGGCAAGGGCGCCAAGATCCTGCTCAAGCAGGTTTCGCTGGACGATGCCCTGCGCTTCGGCGTCGCCGAGGTGCGCGACGGCAAGATCATCGGGATCGAGGAGAAGCCGGCCAACCCCAAGAGCGGGCTCATCGTCACCGGCTGCTACATGTACGACGACCGGGTCTTCGATCTCATCGGCACCCTCACCCCGTCCGCCCGTGGAGAGCTGGAGGTCACCGACCTTAACAACCTCTACGTCGAGGAGGGGACCATGAGCTACGACGTCCTCCGGGGATGGTGGACGGACGCCGGAACGCCGGCCAGCAAGCTCAAGGCGTCGATCCTCGTG
The DNA here is from genome assembly GCA_036260105.1 of Actinomycetota bacterium. Classification (GTDB taxonomy): domain Bacteria; phylum Actinomycetota; class CADDZG01; order JAHWKV01; family JAHWKV01; genus JAJCYE01. The sequence continues at coordinate 22,850 of DATAAN010000030.1, read as the reverse complement.
GCGCTGGAAAAGGGCGTCACCTTCCACCGTTGATCGCTGCAGCGGCTAGGATTTCCGAATGTCACTGAAGACGATCGGCCTTGTGCTGTTCTCGGTGTTCCTCGCAACCGCCGGCCAGCTCACCCTAAAAACCGGCATGGCCCGCGTTGGCTACCTCGGCACGGAGCGTCTGAGCCAGCCCTTCCAGCTGCTGCTCCAGGTGGCCCGCACCTGGCAGGTGATCGTCGGGCTGGTCCTGTTCGTGGTGTCGGCGGTCAGCTGGCTGATCGTGCTCTCCCGGGTGCCTCTCAGCTTCGCCTACCCATTCGTCGGCATAACCTACGTCCTGCTCCCGCTGTTCGGCAGGTTCGTCCTGAAAGAGCACGTGCCTGCGATGCGCTGGTTCGGCGTGTTCCTGATAGTCGCCGGTGTAGTCCTCGTCGGCACGACGACTCCTCCGGAGCCCGCAAGCGACGCCGCCGCTTCGCGGGCAGCCTCCTCCGCCCACTGAGCCGGGAGGCCTCTCGATGCGTGTCCTGGTGACCGGGGCCGCCGGGTTCGTCGGCGGCTACCTGGTCTCGCATCTCTGCGACCTTGGCCACGAAGTGGACGCGACGTCTCTCGCGCTTCCGGAGCGTCCGGAGTCCAGACCCGTCCGCTGGGAGGCTATGGACCTCACCGACGCCGCCGCGGTTCGAAAGTACCTGGCGGCGGTGGAACCGGAAGGCGTGGTGCACTGCGCCGCCCAGGCTTCCGTCGGCGGCTCGTGGGACGATCCCGTGACGACGTACCGCAGCAACATCGAGGGGACAGGTAACCTCCTCGAGGCTGCGAAGGACCTCAAGCCGCGCATGGTCCTCGTCGGCTCGGCGCAGCAGTACGTCCGGCCCCGGGACGGCAAGAAGCTCACGGAATCCAGCCCTCAGCGGGCTTCCTCCCCCTACGGCCTCACCAAGATCGCCCAGGAGTTGATGGGCCGCATGTACCTGGACCGGTACGGGGTGCCGGTGATGTTCACCAGGTCGTTCAACCACACGGGCCCCGGCCAGAGCTCGGAGTACGCCGTGGGGTCGTTCTGCTCACAGATCGCCCGGCTGGAGAGAGCCGGGGGCGGAGAGATGCACGTGGGCAACCTGGAGGCCCGCCGGGACTTCCTGGACGTGCGGGACGTCGTGCAGGCCTACGCCCTGCTTCTGGAGGGCGGCACGCCGGGCGAGGCGTACAACATCTGCTCGGGTGAAGCGGTACGTATCGGTGACCTTTTGGATAAGCTCCTCAACACGGCGGGCCTGGCGGGCGCGGTAAGGATCTCCCGGGAAAGCCATGAGGTGTCGTCCGGATCTGACCTGTTGGTCGGGGACCCCGCCAAGGTGCAGGCGGCTGTCGGTTGGGCCCCCCGGATCCCCCTGGACCGCTCCCTGGCCGAGACGCTCGACTGGTACCGCTCCTACTCGGAGGAATCGTGAAGAAGGCGCTGATCACCGGAGTAACCGGGCAGGACGGGTCCTACCTGGCGGAGCTGCTGCTGTCCAAGGGGTACGAGGTGCACGGCGTCGTCCGCCGCTCCTCCTCCTTCAACACCGGGCGGCTGGAAGGCGTCTACCAGGACCCCCACGAGTCCGGCGTCCACTTCTTCAAGCACTACGCCGACCTCTCCGACTCGGCATCGCTCATGTGCCTGATCCGGGACGTCGAGCCGGACGAGGTCTACAACCTGGCGGCGCAGAGCCACGTCCGGGTTTCGTTCGACATCCCCGAGTACACCGGCGACGTGACCGGGCTCGGCGTGGCCCGCATGCTCGAGGCGGTGCGAACCGCCGGAGTCCCCACCCGCTTCTACCAGGCGTCGTCCTCCGAGATGTTCGGCGCCAGCCCCGCGCCGCAGAACGAGCTCACGCCGTTCGTGCCGCAGAGCCCCTACGGCGCAGCCAAGCTCTACGGCCACTGGATCACCGTGAACTACAGGGAGGCCCACGGCCTGTTTGCCTGCAGCGGCATCCTGTTCAACCACGAGTCGCCGCGGCGGGGCGAGACCTTCGTCACCCGCAAGATTTCCCGTGCGGTGGCCAGGATCAACGCCGGCATGCAGGACAAGCTCTACATGGGCAACCTGGACGCCTTACGGGACTGGGGCTACGCCCCCGAGTACGTCGAGGCGATGTGGCGCATGCTGCAGCAGGACGCGCCGGACGACTACGTCGTCGCCACCGGGGAGGCCCACACGCCCCGGGAGTTCTGCCAGATCGCGTTCTCCCACGTCGGCCTGGACTGGGAGAAGTACGTCGAGATCGACCCCCGGTACTACCGGCCCACCGAGGTGAACCACCTGCTCGGCGACTCCGCCAAGGCCCGGGAGAAGCTCGGTTGGGCGCCGAAGACGAACTTCACCGAGCTGGTGCGCCTCATGGTGGAGGCCGACATCCGGCTCCTCGACGACGAGCTGAGCGGCAGGCTGGTCCGCTAGAGGAACAGGTCCTCGTGTGCCGGCCGCACGAGCTCGGCCGCCACCGAGCCGCGTCCGCGCCTGATCGGCGCCCCTCTCACCACCGCGACCGGCACGCCCTCGGCCTTGCCCATCACCATCTCGGCCGCGCCGGCCAGCTCGTCGGCGATGGCGATGTTGGTCACCTTCAGCACCGTGCCGTAGGTGTCCACCGTGTCCCGGTAGTTGATGGTCGCCAGCATGCCGGCAACCCCGATGGCCACGTTCGTCTGGCCGTTCCGCCACGCCCGGCCGAAGGTGTCGGAGATGACCACGGCGACGTCGGCCCCGGTCAAAACCCTCAGCCGGCTGCGGATGCTCCGCGCCGAGCGGTCCGGGTCCCGGGGGAGCAGCGTCACGGTGCCCGGCTCCACGTTCGAGGCGTCGATGCCGGCGCTGGCGCAGACGAATCCGTGACTGGTGCGCGTGATGGCGATGGAGCGGTTCCGCCTGAGGAAGGTGGCGCCCTCGCGCTCGATAAGGGCGTCCCTGGCCTCCCAGTCGCCGGCCTCCATCCGGGCGACCCGGCCCTCCGCCTTGGAGACGATCTTGTGCGTGACGACCACGACGTCGCCGTCCAGGAGGCTTATGCCCTCGGCCTCACAGGCGCCGGCGATGCGGTCCGCCACCCGGTCCCCCTTGGTGAACTCGCCCTCCACCGGTATTCCGAGGATCGATATGGGAGGAACGCTCATAGCGCGAGCACCTGTTTGGCGAGCACCTCGGCGTCGGCCGGAGTGTGCATGACTGTCTGGGCGACGACCGCCCGCATGCCGAGCTCCTCGATCGCGCCGGCCTGCTCCCCGTCGATCTCGTCGAGAACCATCGTGGCGCAGAAGTCGCGGTACAGGCCGGCGACGCCTGCCGCCGACGGTTCGGCGCCGACCACAGGAAGCAGGTTGGCCGCCGGGCCCTTGAGCGCCCTGCCGCCCACGATCGGCGAGATGGCCACCACGTCGGACCGCCGGCCGGCCAGCGCCTCCCGTATGCCCGGCACCGCCAGGATCGGACCGATGCTGAGCACCGGGTTGGAGGGGCAGACGACGAGGACCTCAGCCTCCTGGATCGCCTTCAGGACGCCCGGGGCAGGGGAGGCTTCGCCGGCGCCTTCGAAGACCACCGCCGCGACCTGATCGGCATGCCGGTTCTTCACGAAGTACTCCTGGAACTCGAGCGTCGAGCCCTCGAGGGTGACGATGCGGGTGCTCACCGGCTCGTCGGACATGGGCAGGATGCGCGCCCCCACGCCGAGCCCCCGGCGGACCCGGTCGGCCACCTCGCTCAGCGGCACGCCGGCGGCCAGCCACGCAGTCCGTGCCATGGAGGTGCCGATGTCGCGGTCCCGTAGGGTGAACCAGGTCTCCACGCCGTAGGCGGCCATCTGCTCGAGGGCGTTGGTGGTGTCCCCGGCGATGCCCCAGCCGGCCCGGTCGACGATGCCGGCGAGCGTGTAGGTGACGATGTCGAGGTCGGGGCTGACGTGCAGGCCGTACATCAACGCGTCGTCACCGGTGTTTCCGATGACGGTCACCGTCTCGGGCGGGACCGCCGTGGCGAGTCCCCGGAGGAAGCGGGCAGCTCCGACGCCGCCGGCGAGAGCGGTGATGCTCCTGGTGCTGATGCTCTCCTCCTTCCGGCCGTCACGAACCAACCGAGGACAGTATCATCGGGATTCATCGATGACTGACTTCCCGGACGTCCACGACCTGGTCTCCACGCTCGAATCAGGCGACCACGGAGCCCTGATCGCAGAGGCGGCGGCCATCCGGGACGCCGAGTGGGGAAACGTCCTCACCTACTCGCCCAAGGTCTTCATCCCGCTCACCAAGCTGTGCCGGGACGTCTGCCACTACTGCACCTTTGCCCGGCCGCCGATCGCCGGGCGCAAGGCCTACCTTGCTATGGACGAGGTTCTCGGGCTGGCTCGGACCGCAGCCGAAGCCGGGTGCAAGGAGGCGCTGTTCACCCTCGGCGACAAGCCGGAGCTCCGCTACAAGGTCGCGCGGGAGGAGCTGGACGCCATGGGGTACGCATCGACCCTCGACTATCTGGCTGCCGCGGCGACCGCCGTTATGGAGCAGACCGGGCTGCTGCCCCATCTCAACCCGGGAGTCATGACGACGGAAGAGCTCGCCGTCCTGCGGAACACCGCCCCCTCGATGGGGATCATGCTCGAGTCGACCTCCCGGAAGCTCCTGACCCGGGGCCATGCGCACTTCGGCTCACCGGACAAGGACCCGGCGGTACGGCTGGCCACCATCGACGAGGCCGGACGGCAGAAGATCCCCTTCACCACCGGCCTGCTTCTGGGAATCGGCGAGACCTGGCAGGACCGGGTCGAGACACTGCTTGCCATCAAGGACAGCCACGACAGGTACGGGCACATCCAGGAGGTGATCGTCCAGAACTTCCGGGCCAAGGCCGGGACTCCGATGCACTCCCATTCCGAGCCGGACCTGGACGAGGTGGTGGCCACCATCGCGCTGGCGCGGGTGCTTCTGCCGGCCGAGGTATCCGTGCAGGCACCGCCGAACCTCGCGGTGCCCCCGGGAAGGGACCCTTCGGAGGCGGCGGCGGCCATGGCGGCCTACGTGGAGGCCGGCATCAACGACTGGGGCGGCGTATCCCCGGTGACCCGCGACCACGTCAACCCGGAGGCGCCCTGGCCGGAGATCGCCCGCCTGCGGGCGGCCACCGAAGCCGCCGGATTCCTGCTGCTGCCGAGACTGGCGGTGTACGGGCGCTACGCGTCGGAGCCGGATTGGATCGCAAAACCCGTCCGCCGCCGGGTGCTGGAGCACCTGGACACCTCGGGTCTCTCCCGGGACACCTCCTGGTTTCCCGGAGTGTCGACCCCGCCGCCGGACGTCCTGCGGTTTCCGATCGGGTGGTCCGGCAGTCCGGCCGTGCGCAGCCGTCGTTCCTTCAGCCGGGTGCTCGACAAAGCGCTCGGACGTGATGGGGACCTCGCCGAGAACGAGATCGCGCTGCTCTTCACCGCCCGGGGGCCGGAGCAGAGGGCCCTGTTCGCGGCGGCCGACGACCTCCGCCGGCGGGTAAACGGGGACACCGTGACCTACGTGGTCAACCGCAACATCAACTACACCAACATGTGCTACTTCAAGTGCGGCTTCTGCGCCTTCAGCAAAGGACCCAAGTCCCTCAACCTGCGGGGAGACCCGTACCTGCTCGACCTGGACGAGATCGCCCGCCGCTCGGCGGAGGCCTGGATGGCCGGAGCGACCGAGGTCTGCCTCCAGGGCGGCATCCATCCCTCGTTCACCGGCGACTTCTACGTCAGTGTCCTGCGGGCCATCAAGGCCTCGGTTCCCGACATGCACATCCACGCCTTCAGCCCCCTGGAGGTTTGGCAGGGAGCCGCCACCAAGGGCGTTTCCGTCCGGGACTTCCTGTGGGAGCTGAAGGACAACGGGCTGTCGACCCTTCCAGGCACGGCGGCCGAAATCCTCGACGACCGCATCCGTGCGGTCATCTGCCCGGACAAGATCAACACCGCTCAGTGGTCCGAGGTTGCCCGCACCGCGCATAGCCTGGGACTTCGCATGACGACCACCATCATGTTCGGCCACGCCGACGACTACCGCTCCTGGGCTCGCCACCTCACCGTCCTGCGCGACATCCAGAAGGACACCGGAGGGTTCACCGAGTTCGTGCCCCTCCCGTTCGTGCACATGGCCGCTCCGATCTACCTCAAGGGCAGGTCCCGCCGGGGCCCGACGTTCGAGGAGTCGCTTCGCATGCACGCGGTCGCCCGCCTGGCGCTGAACCCGTGGATCCGCAACATCCAGGTGTCGTGGGTGAAGATGGGTCCCGAGGGGGCGCAGGCGGCACTGAACGCCGGGTGCAACGACCTGGGAGGGACCCTGATGAACGAGATCATCTCCCGCTCGGCGGGCGCCTCGCACGGCCAGGAGCTGGGACCCGACGAGATGCGCCGTCTGGCCACCGAGATCGGCCGGCCGTGGGCCCGGCGCAACACGGTCTACGACATCCTGGAGACCAACGCGCAGGCGCTGGTCTAGGTCGGCCGCCCGGTAATCCCGGGCCTTGGCCGGAGGGAGGGCTACCATTAGCCGGTATGCTCGAAAGCGTGAGTTCGGCAGTTCCTGACGGTCCCGAGGAAAGCAACGAGCCGGATCGCATAGACGCGCTCCTGACCACCGCCCTCGCCGACCAGGCCCGCGAGCGCCGAATGCTAGTCGACACGGTGTTCGGCGCCAAGGCGGCGCTGGTCAAGGCCGAGGAGGAGATGACGGCCCTCAAAGAGGCCGTCGTCCGGCGGGACGAGACGCTCCTCGAGGCCATCGCGAAGAGCCAGGAAGCCGCAGCCAAGAGCAATGAGTCTCTAATCGAGGCGATCACCGCGACGGTTCAGGAGGCTCTCAAAGCCCGGCCGAAGATATCCCCACCCCGGGATGCCGGGCTCACCCTGCGCATCGAGGCCATCGAGGACGGCATTCTGCAGCTTGCTCAGCGGATCGCCGAGCTGCCGTCTCTGATCCGAAAGGAGATGGAGGAGCTCTCGGCCCGGGTTCTGAGCGATTTTGAGGAGCTCTCGGCGCAGCTCCGAAGGGATTTGGAGGTCTCGGCTGTTGCGATCGGCGAACGGATAGGGGAGGAGTCGGGCTCCCTTCTGGCGGACATCCGGGAGGACCAGGTCGAGGTCGTCCAGACCTTGGCCGCCATGTCCGACACGACGACCGGCGACCTCAAGCAGGCCATCAACCGCAGCCAGCAGGAGCTCATGGAGCGCGTTGCCAGCGCCAGCCGGGATGCGATGGAGGCGGGAGCCTCGTCGGTGGAGCAGATGGTCGAGCACCTGACCGGCTACCTGCAGGCACGGGACGAGCAGCTCTACCGGGCTCGCGACCAGAGGCTCGTCGAGCTCTTCCAGCAGCTGAGCGACACCATCGGGCGGACGACGAAGCGCAAGCTGGGCAAGATCATCGAGGCGGAGGGCGGCTCGCCGCCGAAGCCGATCTCGCCCCCGATGCCGCCGGTAAAGGCGCCGCCGCCCCTGAGCATCCCCCGCACGGCGCGACCGCTGCCCTCGGAGCCGACGCAGGCGATTCGGCCGCCGTTTGCTCCGCCGGGCGATGCAGGACCTGCCCAGCCGGGCCCCGGCAGGGGCGGCCCAGATCCGGCGTTCATGTTCAACGAGCCGCCCAGCCGGCCCTTCGACACCCCGGGCTACCGGCCGGAAGACGAATCGTTCGAGTCCCCGGCAGCCCCGTTCGACGGCGAGGAGGATCCGTTCGAGTCAAGGGAGCAGGGGTTCTTCTCCCGCGGGGACCCGAGACCGGTGCGCCCCGGGACTCCGTTCGGCGGGACCGAGTCGCCGGGCGGCTTGCCCGACCCTTCGCTCAACCAGGCCCTCGGAAACCCGCTGTCCCGTGCCGAGCTCGCTCGCGACTACCTCATCGACACGCCGTCGGACGCCTTCCCAGAGGAGCCGCCGGGACGGCCCGGTGGCAGGGCGGGCCGCAAACCGATGACCGGCCTGGACCCCGAACCACCGGTCAAAAGGCGCTCCTCCCGGACGCCAAAGCCGCCGGCTGCACCGCGCGGGCGCCGCAAGGCCTAGCTCCGAAGCTCGGATAGCCTAGGCCGGGCCCCGGCCTATAATTCCGGGCGCGCCGCAAGGAGGCCCCCCTTTGCTCTCGATCTGGCTGCCACGATGAATTCAACGATGATGGAGGCGGAGCCGCGCGTCCTCGTCGTGATCGTCACGCACAACGGCGGTCCCTGGCTGGCGAGCGCACTCGACTCGCTGAAGTACCAGATGTACCGGTCCCTGGACGTGCTGGTGGTGGACAGCGGCTCCGAATCCGAGGCGGCCGCGACCGTCGCCCGCCACTCGGCCGACGCCGAGGTGGTCTGGTCCCGTACCAATCTGGGCTTCGGCGCCGCCGCCAACGCGGGCCTGGAGACTTCGGCCCGCACGGCCGACGCCGACTACTTCCTGTTCCTGCACGACGACGTGGCGCTGGATCCGGACGCGGTCAGCACGATGGTCGAGACGGCCCTCAGGACCGGTGCCGGAGTCGTCGGCGGCAAGGGGCTCGACTGGGAACGGCCCCAGGTGCTCGTCGAGGTCGGCATGTCGGCCGACCAGTTCCTGATCCCCTACTCGGGCCTCGAGGACGGCGAGATCGATCAGGGGCAGCACGAGGCCCTCACCGAGACACTTTTCGTCTCGAACGCGTGCATGCTCGTGTCCCGGCGCCTCGCCGAGCGGTGCGGCCTGTGGGACGGTGCCTACTTCGCCTTCGGGGAGGACCTGGACCTGTGCCTGCGCGCCCGGCTCGCCGGCTTCAAGGTGTTCGTGCAGCCACGTGCCCGGTACCGGCACGCGTTGGCGCTGTCCAACGGCCAGCGCAGGGTCGCGAGAAGCCTGCCGTCGAAGGGCCGCCTGGCCCGGCGGAACCAGCTGCGCACGATCGCGAAGAACCTGTCGGCCCCTCGCATGGCGCTCGCCCTCACCGCATGCGTGCTCCTGGGCCTGTTCCGGATGCTGGCACTGCTCGTCCTCCGGAGAGTCGACGAGTCATCCGAGTATCCGCGCGCTTTTATCGACTTCGCCCGCTCCTTCCCCAACGTGATGATGCGCCGCAAGGCGGTGCAGAAGCGGAGGACGGTCCCCGACCGCGACATCCGCAAGCTCATGATCAGCGACGCCCAGCGCTTCCGGGTACAGCTCGAGCGGAGGCTGCGCCAGTGGGAGAGGGGCACGCTCGCCATGGGGGAGCGCACCATGCGAACGCTGTCGTTCTCCTCCCTCAGACGCACGTTCCGGGATTGGACCCGCCAGCCTCTGACGCTCGCTACCGGCCTCATCCTGCTACTCGGACTGATCGCTCTGCGCGGCGTGCTGTTCGGCGAACAGATCGCCGCCGGCACTCTCTGGCCCTTTCCCGACTCTCCCGGCCGGCTTATGGGCGACTACCTTTCCGGCTGGCGCCACACGTCGCTCGGCACTGAGTCGGCGACGCCGCCGGCTTTCCCTCTTTTGTGGGTGGTGAGCCTCCTCGGGTTCGGCCATCCGGGCCTGGCACAGAAGCTGCTTCTGGTGCTTCTCCTGGGGCTGGGCCTGCTGGGGATGAACCGGCTGGTCGGCTCTTCGACCGATCGTCGGGCGGCACGGGTGGTCGCCATGGGCGTCTACGCGCTCAACCCGGTGACCGCAGCAATCGTGTCGAACGGCGACCTCGGCGGGCTCGCCCTCTACGCGCTGCTTCCTTTCGTAGTGCGGATGGCCCTCAGGATGCTGGGCTCGACGGACGACCCTGACGCGCTGCGCCCGGCCGTGGATTCCGACTCGGACACCCTACTCACCGCGTGCGGACGGACCGCCCTGCTCCTGGTACCCGTCTTTGCGCTCGCTCCCTCCGCCCTGCCGGCCGTACTGCTTATGTTCGCGTGCCTGGTGGGCGGCAGGGCCGTCGTCGGCAGCCGGCCGCGCTCGCTCGGCAAGCGGGCGCGCTTCCTGCTGCTCGCTGTGCCTCTGGCGGCAGCCGTGCTCATCCCGTGGACCTTCGAGGGGCTCAGGCCGAGCGGGCCCATCCTCGGACCGGCCTTTTCAGGCCTGCGGGGGTGGCTGTACCCCGTCTGGAGCGGCTACTCCTTCTCGGACATGTTCCTGCTCAACCTCGACACCCGCATCGGGGCGATCGTGGTGCCGGCGATCGTTGTGGGGACGCTGGCGCTGACGGGCCCGGCCCGGCGGCAGGAGGCACGCCAGCTCGCGGTCGCTCTGCTGGTGTTCGGCTTCCTGGGCGGGTTCATGGCAAGAGGTTTGATGCCTCCGCTCACGGCGTCTCCTTTGATGTGGCTCACCGTCCCGCTCGTGATCGTGGCCGCTATGAGCGGCCACCTGGCGGCCGGTGTCTCGGAGGAGCTCCCAAAGCACGCATTCGGCTGGCGGCACAAGATCGCAATCCCGGCCCTCGGCCTCACCCTCGCAGTCGGCATTCTGCTCGGCTGGGCGCCCCAGCTGGCCGGTTGGGACCGTCCGGAAGCGACGTTCGCGGGAGGAACCGGGCCGGCCGCCACCTCGACAGCCTCGTTTATGGCGGCCACCGCCCAGGAGGTCGGCGACTTCCGGGTACTGTGGCTGGGCAGGCGCTGGGCGGAACCGGTCCGTGAGGGCCTTCGCCGTACCGAAGGTGCGGAGTACTTCCTGACCAACTCGTCGGGTCTGACGATGCTCGACTCGATCCCCGCTCCTCCCTCCGAGGGGGAGCAGCGTCTGGGCAGTGTCGTCAACGCCCTCATGGGCCGCCGGCTGCACCTTGCCGGCCACCTCCTTGCTCCCGCGAACATCCAGTTCATCGTGGCCGACCCCGACGATTCGTCGACGACCATGGCGCTGGGAAGGCAGCGCGACATCGCCCTCGAGCAGCAGCAGGACGGGGTGGCCATCTACCGCAACCTCCAGTGGCTTCCCCGGGCCAATCTGGCCCCCGCGCCCCTCACGCCGGAGGTCATCGCCGACCGGAACCCGAGCTCGTTGATGCTGGTCGACTGGATCGGGGGCCGCGCGATTCCCGCCCGCTCGCCGAGCCGGTTCACCATGGAGCTGCCCCGAACGGCTCATTCGCAGGTGCTGCTAGGCGACAACTTCAACAAGGGGTGGAGAGCCAGGGTCGGTGACGACCGCCTCGAGCAGACCCAGGCCTTCGGCTGGGCCAACAGCTTCGAGCTTCCGCAGAACGCCTCCGGGCAGATCGAGGTCTACTTTGCCCAGCACTGGGTGCGCTTCCTCTGGCTGGTGGTGCAGGTGATCGTCCTCCTCGCCGTGATGGCGATGGCGGGGACGGCACCGCCTCCGTCGAGGCAAGCCAGATGAGGCGGTCCGAGGCGGCCTTCGCCGCCATGGTGGCTGCCGCCATGGTCCTGGGGCTGGTGCTCGACGCCGTCCTGCCCGCCCGCTCGGAGCGGCCGGCGGCGACCGAGTCGGGCCAGTTTGTCTCAAGCGGCTGGTACTGCCCGGTGCCGCCCGGTGAGGACATGGAAGCGACGATGGTGACCGGCAACCTCGGCACCAACGCCCTGGGTCTGCGCCGGTCGGCCATCGGCGGTTCGGCTCAGTCCGCGGTCGATCAGGCGAGCCTGGACGGCCGCCGGACCGGGAGCAAGGCGATGAAGGACTTCGGCGTCTCGGACGCCACGGGCCTCGTGGAGGCCTTCGGCGGCAACAACTCCACATCGGTGGTAGTGATGGCGCGGGGGAAGGGAGTGACTTCTGCCCGGTGCTCCCAGCAGCCCTCGTCGCGCTGGCTGTTCGCCGGCGGAAGCACCGCCCGGGGGGACAATCACTACCTGCTTATCTCCAACCCTTTCCGGGAGGAGGCGGTGGTCCAGGTCCGGCTTCTGGCGGGAGACAAGGAGGTGGTCCCGGCGCGGCTGAAGGACCTGGTCATCAGATCGTTCACCCAGAGCGCGGTCTACCTGTCGGACTACCTGCAGGAGGAGCCCAACTTCGGGATCGAGGTGACGGCCTCCCGGGGCAGGGTCGTGGCCGCGCGCTACTCCAACGTGACCGCCGGGGGCGGGAAGGGCATCTCGGTCGAGATCGGCGTCCAGGCGCCCTCCTCGGAGTGGATCTTCGCCGGGGGCAGGGTGCCGAACGACGGCGAGGAGTCGATCCTCCTAGTCAACCCCGGTCTGCGGGAGGCTCTCGTCGGCATAGTCTTCATGACGGACGAGGAGCGGACCGCGCCTCCGGACCTGGCCGAGGTGCCGGTCCCCGCCGGGCGCCAGGTGGTCGTCGACGTATCCGAGCACCTGCCTCGAGGGACGAGCTACGGCGCAGAGGTGACGTCTACCAACGACGTGCCGGTCGTCGCCGAGCGGAGAACCGCCGGCATCGTCGATCGCAACCGCTCGTACGAGTCGGTCTTCGGCGTCGGGGCGCCGGCCGCGCGCTGGACGGTCTCCGCCGGGTCACCGGCCGGGGGCAACTCCTCACTGGCGCTGGTCAACACGGGGCAGGAGGAGGCATCGGCCAACATCACGCTCCTCTCCGAAGAAGGCGAGTCGGCCCCGGACGAGCTGTCCGCGATCTCTCTCGCCCCAGGGCGGAAGGTCGTCGTGGACCTGGAGCCGCATCTCGGGGACGGCGTGGCAACTGCAGTGGTAACGGCAGACAAGCCTGTCGTCGCCGTCGAGAGCCAGCTCGTCGTCGTGGGGACCTACGTCGACTACGCCGCCAGCCCGGGCCAGGCGATCCGCTAGGTCAGTCCCAGCCCAGCTCCTCCAGCCGGTCGTCGTCGATTCCGAAGTGGTGCGCGATCTCGTGCAGGACCGTCACCCGCACCACCTCCCGCACGTCGTCCGGCGTCTCAGCCTCCTCCTCGATGTTCGCTTTGAACAGAGTGATCCGGTCCGGCAGGACGCCGAAGTAGTCGGACCCGCGGTCGGTCAGCGGGATTCCCTCGTAGAGGCCGAGGAGGTCCCTCTCCTCCCCGGAGGTAGGCCGGTCCTCGATGGTGATCTCCAGGTTGGCGATCCGGGACAGGAGCTCGTCGGGCAGCTCGTCCATCGCCTCGCCGACAAGGTCCTCGAACTCTTGGGAACTAAGAGAGCGCTCCATGCGTCAATACTGCATCAAGTGCCGCTTTCCAGGGATATCGCTGTGCGGAGGTGCGGTTCACAAGATTTTTCGCGAGGATCTGTACCAGAATGGGGCTGTTCGGCCCTGGCGATTGACTCTAGAATGGCCAACCAATGAAATCAGGCAAGCGCTCCATAAAGAGATTCCAACTCCTGACATGGGCGGTTGGCCTGACCTCGTTCCTCCTCGTCATCGGAGTCGGAGGCGCAGCAGCCGCGGTCCGGATGGAGTCCAGCGCCACCAAGGTGAGCCTGAACGGCTTCCACGTGGGGGGCATCGATCTCGCCGGGCTGGACTCGGCTGCCGCGATGCAGAAGCTGAACGAGCGCTTCGAGGCGCCGCTCGACAAGCCGGTCGCCATAACGATCGACGGGCGCACGCTGGAGCCAACCACCCGGAGGGAGCTCGGAGCTACCACCAACGTCGCCGACGTCTACCGCCGGGCGGTGGAGCTGCACCGGAACATCCCCTTCTTCAAGCGGCTGTGGTACCGGATCACCGGGATGTCGGTCGGCCAGAGTCTCGAGGTGCAGACCCGGGTTGACGGAGACAAGGGCGCCGCCCAGGTGGCCAAGATCGCCCAGGAGGTGAACAAGGCTCCGGTGAACGCGACCATCTCGGTCGCCGGCGGCAGCTTCAAGATCGTGGACGCCGTTCCCGGCTACGCCCTTGACGAAGAGGCAGCCGTCAAAGCATTCGAGGCGGCCTCGGCCGGCGAGGCATCCCGGATCGCCCTGGTCGGCAAGCCGGTCGCCGCCTCCATCACCCGGGAGAACTTCAAGGACGTCATCGTCGTGAAGGTGGGAGAGAACAAGCTCTACCACTACGAGGGTGAAAGCCTGGTCAAAACCTACGACGTCGCCACCGGCCTGCCCAAGTACCCCACGCCGATCGGCCAGTTCCGCATCGTGGAGAAGCGCTTCCGCCCGACGTGGGTCAACCCGGCGAAGGGCCCCGGTGAGTGGGGCTTCAAGCTGCCGGCGAAGATCGGCCCCGGGCCGACCAACCCGCTGGGTACCCGGGCGATGAACCTGAACAGTCCCGGCATCCGAATCCACGGCACCACCGCTGACAACTCCATGGGCTACAACGCCTCCCACGGATGCATCCGCATGAGGATGTCCGACGTCGAGGAGCTGTTCGAGCGGGTGGATGTTGGGACCCCCGTCATCATCCAGTCCGCCGGACCCGCCCGCATGATGCCTTCGCCTCCCAAGGCGCCCACCCTGCAGGACCTGGTCGAGAGCAACGGCACCGCGGCGCAGGTCAACCCACCGGCGGCACCGGCGGCACCTGCTGCCGCCCCTTCGGCGCCTTCCGCTCCGCCGGCACCGCCCGCGGCGCCTGCGGTCCCGCGGGCCCAGCCCGGAGAACCTGTCGTTCCTCCGCTGGACCTCGACCTCGGCAACGACTAGGCAGCCCACCGTCCGGCCAGGCTAGGTACGCTTCTCCGGCGCATCGTTCGCTTCCTCCTGTCACATTCGCGCGTCCACCGCCGCCCGGCGCAGCCAGCGGTTGGCCGGTGAATCGCTCTTTCGGCTTTTGAGGCGAAGGCACCGACCGCCGCCGCTGAAGGATCGGTTGAGTTGAGCTCCGAGGCCGTGTCGAGGCGCGGCAGCTTCGCCACGGCTGTGGCTTTTGTCACCGCCCTGGCTCTGGGGGCCTGTGGCCCGGCCGAGCCGGCGGAAAACCCCACTTCGCGCACCCCGCCGGGTGCGTCGCCCGGCATGGTGATACATCCGGCGCCGGCGGGGACGGCCGAGGACCCCCTGGCCGGGCTCCCTTCGGCCGCGTCCAGCGCTCGCCTTCTCGTCTCCACCGTCGACGACGGAGTCCCGCTGGAGGTCCTCGACCTGGAGGAGCGCAGCTCCGCAGGCATCTCCGGGATTCCGGGTGGGGGTCTCCAGCAGGGAGCCTTCACGCCGGAAGGCGGGGTCGCGTTCGTCGCCGGGCCGAGGTCCATCGGGTTCGTGGAGCCGGATGGCAGGCGGCGTCCCGGTACCGCCGACCTGCCGGCAGGTGTGCCCGGTGAGATCACCACCCTCGCGGTCGCCGGCAACGTCGTGGTCGCCGGGAGCCTCCAGACCGATCAAGGCGCCCAGCGGCCCGGGCGGTCGGTGTTGTTCGAGCTGGACGGAAGGCATCGTTGCGATGGACCGGAAGGAACGCAGCTGTCATGGTTCCGAGCCGGGTGGCTGTGGTCGCCCGACCTTCGTTCCCGGATCGACCCGGCGACCTGCGCCGCTATGACCGGCCTGGAGCTCCGGGGCTACGAGGGCCCGCTGTTCTTCCTGACCGCCGGCCCCAACGGCTACCTGTCGTCGGACGGATACAGCGTCAGCCGGTTCGACCTCGCGACCGGCAAGGTGCAGGCGACCAGTCCGGCGCAGAAGGAGCCCATCACCCACGCTCTGCTCCGGGACGATCTTTGGGTGCTTGCGGGGAGCCGGCTGCTCACGCTGGATCCGGCCACTCTGCGGGTAACGGCATCCAAACGCGTTTTGGAGTGCGCATATAACCCGTCCCTCCTGGAGGCGAGGGGCCGCCTTTATCTGCTGGACGACTGCCAGGCCGCCCTCTACCGGCTGGAGCCGTCGTCAGGCAACGTTGTCGAGGGCTGGGCCCTGCCGGTGGACGGCGAGAGCGACGTCCAGGTCTACGGCGTGCCGACCGGCGAGGGGATCTGGTTCGTCGACGTGGAGCAGAGCGGCAAGCCGTACTTCTTCGATCCGGTGGAGGCGAGGTTCGAGCGGCTTCCTCTGGACCCGCAGCAAGCGGAGCCCGTCTATGCGCTGGTCTTCGACGTGCACCCCCGGTCCCCGGAGCGGTAGCCCGGTCCGGCCTGCGGAAACCGCGCTACTCGGCCTGGGTGCTGTCCGAGCTGGTCAGCAGCTCGTCCAGTCGCTGGCGCAGCACCGGGTCGTCGCCTGCCAGCGAGCGCGCGGCGAAGACGGTGGTCTCGGCGTCCGGCTCCCGGCCGAGCGCCCGGTAGCACAGCGCCAGGTTCACGTAGTAGTCGAAGACGTAAGGGTCCAGCTCCACGGCCCGGTGAAGATGCGCAATGGCGTCATCCGGCCTGCTCAGACTTAGTTGCGAGGTACCGAGGAGGAAGTGCGACTCGGCAGAGTCCTCGTCCAGCTCGAGAGCCTTCTCGGCGTCGATCTCCGCTTTGGCCGGGTCGCCGAGCGCCAGCAGGATCTGCGACCGCGCCCGGAGCAGGCTTGCCGACTCGGAGTCGAGCTCGACGGCGGTGTCGATGGCCTGTGTGGCGTCCACCAGGTCGGGCGAGGTGTCGCCGACCGCAGTTCCTCCGCCGGTGATCCGGTTTACCCGGTCGATGAGCAACCGGGCCAGGAGGGCGTGTCCCTCGGCGAACTCCGGGTGCTCGGCTAGCAGGCCCCGGATCATCTCAATTCCGCGGTCCCGGTCGGGCAGGTTCTCCGCCAGAAGGTAGCGGGTGATCGGGTCCGGTGCGGTTGCCAGCTTGTTCTCCAGGTACGACAGCATGGAGAAGCCGTTCGACGGAGCCAGCTCGGTCTCAATTTGCTCAGTCGAGCCGTCGGCACGCGTCACCCGTAAGGTGTGCTGGTTGGTCCGGCTCTTCCGGAAGATAGTCAGGAGTTGCTCGTGGTTGGTGATATCACTCCCATCGAGCCATGTGATCACGTCACCGGGCCTCAGGCCGATCTGCTGCGCCGGGCTGTCCGGCAGTACCTCGAGCACCAGGGAGCCGGTCGACTCCTCTCCCCGGTCGAGGAACAGACCCCACGAGGATTCGTTGGTGAGAACCAGCGCGCCGATGCGGGCGTCCGCCGGCTCTCCGGGAGCCTCAGGCGCCGGGAAGTCGTCCGGCGAGATGGCGCTGCCGATGCCATCGCCCTCGGCGCTGGAGTCCTTGCCCAGGGCGTCCTTCAGGGCGGCGGGAGGGCTGCACGCGGCTGCGGCGAGCATCAGGGCCACCAGTGGGGTCACCAGGCGGGTGCGGATGTTCACGCTTCCATTATGCGGCCAACGGACGGCGGCCCGTTCCGGCCCCGGGGCTCGGATTGAAGTCCGGCTTCCGGTGCGCGACCATTGGCCATCCACACCAGTCGGCGGCGTGCGAGAGACGGAGGCATCCCATTCCCAAAGCGAGCGACCAGGAAAGCGAGTCCAGTTCCGGCGAACCGGTAAAAGTCACTCCCACCGGTAGCCCCCGGGATCGTCAGGGCCGCTGGCCTACGTCTCCCTACCTTCCCGGCTTCACCAGCAAAGTGTCATCCCGCACCTGCCCGAAGTGTGGGTTCGAGGCGTTCGCGTGGGCGGAACGCTGCCGCTGCGGGACTCCTCTGACCGACTGATCCTCGGTTTCGGGCAAAAGTCCTGAACGACCCCTCCTTTCGCGCCGATAAAGAGCAGACGCACAGGGAAGGGAAGGCCCTTGTTCAAAGCTGCCGAACTGCTCGAAAAGTGGCGTGCCGTGTCACCGGGCCGCAGTGCCGCAGTTTACTGGGGCGGATTCGCCGTACTTGCGGTCATGGCCGCCGTGCCTTTCATCCTGCTCACCCTGACCGCTCCCTCCTCCGAGGTCGACCGGCCGGTTCGGCTCGCCCGGTCCTCGCCGACCGTTGGATCGAGCTTCGGAGAGCCGGCTCCCTCCATCACTCCTCAGGCCAGCCCCTCAGCGGGCGAGTCCGGCGCGGCGGCCAGTCCATCCCCGCAGGCAGGTGGCGGCCCGGCCCGGGCAAGGGCGTCCCGAACCCTGGCACCGGCGGACACCGGGCCTGCCGGATCGGATCGTTTCCCCGATGGCGAATTCGACGTGCAGTGCTGGCCTACCACGGCGGTGGTGCCCGGGCGCACGTCGACCGTCGACTGCCGGGTGCTGCTCACCAACGGATACAGCGGGGACATCTCGCTCGGCTGCCGCATCCCGGGAATGGAGTGTTCCCTCAGTCCGGACCGCATCCACGCCATCCCGTCGGAAACCGCCATGACAACCAGGTTGACCGTCACCGCTCCGGCGGGAGCGCCCGTCAGCACCCGGGTCGCCTCTGTTACCGCCACGGGCGGAGAGTCGGGCGCGGCGCAGAAGCACGCGGACGTAACCGTCAACGTTCCCCCGCCGTTCTCCGTGAGCTGCGAAACGGTCGGGGCCTTCTTCGTCCAGGGGACTAAGGCCCAGGTGAAGTGCTGGGTCACCTTCTACGACTGGCTCGGCCGAGACGTCTCGCTCCGGCTGCGGAACGGTGCCGGAGTTGTGGCGGCTCTGGATACCAGCACGCTGGCGCCGGCGCCCAACCAGACGCGAGCCTTCAACATCGACCTGGACACCACCGGGCTGCCGAGCCGTCCCTACGTCCTTCATGTCGACGCAGTTTCCGAGCCGTACCGGCAGGAGGCGGCGGCCCTTTTCCAGGTGGTCCCGGGCTAGATCTGCAAATCTAGTCTTGCCATGGCGGGGCACCCCGTGTTAGAATGGCCGAGTTCCGCAGAAGTGAGTAGGGGAAACCCGGAAGCTACTGCGGAACATCTGTTTTTCCAGGTTGTTTCCCGAGCGCCCGATTCCGGGCGCCGTTTTCGTTCACGGGCACGCCATAGGCCCAAACTATTCCCGAGCCGAATCACAAATTCTTGCTTAGGTAACGCCACGACAAAGCTAAGATCGTGGTTTCTCTGCGAGTCCTTGCAAATGACACCCCTGTAATTCATAATCCGCGGCCATGGACGATACAGAAGCGCCGGAAGCGTTCCAGGCCTGTAGCCGCAACGCGTGCAAGTCGCCGGCCATCGTGACCCTGAACTGCAACTACATGGCGCGTCGGGTGACCTTCGAAGACCTGCAGATGGACTCCGAGCCCGACCACTTCCACCTTTGCGTGGAGCACCTGAGGCGGTTCCGGCCCCCGGTCGGCTGGCAGATAGAGGACGCCCGCACCTCAGGCCCGGTTGAGATCGCCATCTCACCGGCCAGAGCAACCGCCTAACTTCACAGCAAAGCTCGACGGACCGGCCGCCCAGCGGCCGGTTTTTGGTCCCGCCGGCTCGCGGGGGGCGATGCTACGATCTTCGCCTGCTGATGGCTGCGGTGGGAGGAGCAATGGCGTTAGACCGGGAGCTGATCCGCCAGATCCGAGCCCTTGACCACTACGACCTGCGCCGCCTCCAGATCCTCGTCCAGGGAATGCTCGTGCAGCTCGGCGAGGAACCGCCCGCGGTCGCGGGCGAGCCAGCCGTCCCCAAGGCGGGAAAGGTGAGCTACCGGTTGGAGCCGGTGTCCTGCGGGAAGCCCGGGTGCTCAAAGTGTCCCCACGGCCCCTACTGGTATGCCTACTGGCGGGAAGGCAACCGGGTGAGGTCGCGCTACATCGGCCGTAAGCTGACCGCGGACGAGTTGAAGGTGAAGGGCGTAAAGCCCGTTACTTGATGGAGCGGGGGGCCGAGGCGAGCACCACGCTGGAGCTTGCCCGCCTGCGGAGCAGGGCCTTGCGCTCGAGTTCGGTGAGGCCGCCCCAGATGCCGTAGGCCTCCTTGGACTCCAGTGCGTGCTCGAGGCACTCCTGGTTGACCGGGCACGTGCGGCACACCGCCTTGGCGGCCTCCTCCCGGTCGCGCTTCTCCTTTACGACCTCGGTGTGCTCGGGGCCGAAGAAGATGGTCGGATCCATGCCCTTGCAGGCCGCCCGATCCTGCCAGCGCGCCTCAGCCTCGAGGCTCGCCAGCTTGGATGCCAGCGCCTTGGTGGTTTTGGTCTTTTTCGACGGGTGTTCGTCGTTCTTGAGCTGGGTCATGTCGAGGGTGATGCCTTTCGCGTCGAACTGTCGGCATTGTTACGTAGATGCCTGCGAATGTTCAACGAGAACGCATATAAAACTATTCCTCTAACAATAGAACGATCCTTGACTATCAATCCCGGCGCCGAAGCCGGCCGTCGGCCCGGCCCAGTCTCCAGCGTTTAGGATGCTCCAATGGATCTGAGCCCCATCTTCAAGGCCTACGACGTCCGGGGTGTGTACCCGGACCAGCTGGACGAGTCGGTAGTCCGGCGGATCGGGGCCGCTTTCGTTCACGTGATGCGTGCATCCAGCATCGTCGTAGGCAGGGACATGAGGATCTCATCGGAACCGCTGGCAGCTGCCTTCATCGAGGGGGCGATCACGCAGGGAGCGGACGTAGTCGACGTCGGCCTGGTTTCGACCGACGCACTCTACTTCGCGTCGGGCGAGCTCAACATGCCGGGGGCGATGCTGACGGCATCCCACAATCCCGGCAGGTACAACGGCATCAAGATGTGCCGGCAGAAGGCTGCGCCGGTCGGCGAGGATACCGGTCTGAAAGACATCCTCCGGTTTGCGGAAGACGGTCTCGAACCGGCGCCGAAGGACGGCACCCTTACGGAGCAGGACATCCTGTCCCGCTTCGTCGACCACTGCCTCGGGGTGGTCGACACCTCCAAGATGCGGCCTCTAAAGGTAGCGGTGGACACGGCCAACGGCATGGGAGGGCTGGTGGTCCCCGCCGTCTTCGACCGCCTCCCCGTGGAGGTCATCCCTCTTTACTTCGAGCTGGACGGCACGTTCCCCAACCACCCCGCGGACCCTATCCAGCCCGACAACCTGAAGGACCTCATTGCCGCCATCCGGGAGAACGACGCGGATCTCGGCCTGGCATTCGACGGAGACGCCGACCGGGTCTTCCTCGTCGACGAGAAGGGCGGGCCGGCGTCGGGGAGTCTGGTGACCGCTTTGGTCGCCGGCGAGGTGCTGGAGGCGGAGCCGGGAGCGGCGATCGTCCACAACCTGATCTGCTCGCGCGTGGTTCCGGAGGTAATCAAGGAGAGGGGCGGCGTGGCGGTGCGCACGCGGGTCGGGCACTCTTTCATCAAGCAGGTGATGGCCGAGACGGGAGCGGCCTTCGGAGGCGAGCACTCCGGCCACTACTACTTCCGTGAGAACTTCCGCGCCGACTCCGGCATTCTCTGCGCTCTCTACGTTTTGATGGCGCTCAGCAAGCAGGACGGCCAGATGAGCGATGTGCTGGCGCCGCTCCGGCGCTACTGGAACTCGGGCGAGGTCAACTCGGTCGTCTCCGATCAGCGCGTGGCCCTCGAAAGGCTCGCCGAGTCGAACCCCGACGGCTCGCACGACTGGACCGACGGCCTCACGATCGAGTACCCGGACTGGTGGTTCAACGCCCGCGGGTCCAACACCGAACCGTTGCTGCGCCTCAACGTGGAGGCACGGGACGCTCAGTTCGGGCAGGCCCGAACCAAAGAGCTGCTGGAGATCATCTCCGGCGCCTGAGGGTAGCTGCCGATGCGCCGCGTTGAGAAAGGAAAGTAGTTTTGGACACCGAGCTCGTGCGCCTTCTCATCTGCCCGAACTGCAAGGGGGACGTCGAGTACCGTGAGACCGAGAAGGTGGTCGCGTGCCTGGGCGAGTGCAGGTACCGCTACCCCGTGGTGAAGGGCATTCCCCACATGCTGGTTTCCGAGGCGATCAAGAGTTGAGCGTTCTCGACGACCCGCAGCTGATCGCCGACACCGACCCCGCCGGTTTCCTCGCCCTTGTCGAGGAGTACCCGCAGCAGGTGGAGGACGGCTGGCTGCTGGGCAAGCAGGTGACCGATCTGCCCTCGGCACGGGACATCGACGGCATCGTAGTTCTCGGCATGGGCGGTTCGGGGATCTCGGGCAACGTCCTCAAAGCCGCGCTGGGCGTTGGCTTCAGCCTTCCCGTGCGGGTGTCGAAGGGGTACGGCATCCCCGGATGGGTCGGCCCGAACACGCTCGTCTTTGCGGTGTCCTACTCCGGCGAGACGGAGGAGACGCTGGAGGCGTACGAGAAGGCCCGGGTCGCCGGGGCGCGCGTCGTCACGGTCTCTTCGGGTGGAACCTTGACCCGCCTCGGGTCCGAGCACGGCTGCGCCGCGGTGAACCTCAAGACCGGTCTGCAGCCGAGGGCCGCCCTCGGTTACCTCTCGATGCCGCTGCTGGCGGTTTGCCAGGGGCTCGGGATCGGGGATTACGAGGCGGACCTCACCGAGACCCTCGGCCTGCTGCGCCGCCGGGCCGCCCAGTGGAGCCGAACAGTCCCTGCCGAGGCGAACCCGGCGAAGCAGCTGGCCGAGTCGTTGAAGGGCACCGTGCCGGTCGTGTACGGCGCCGAGGGCCTGGGGGCGGTGGCCGCCTACCGCTGGAAGTGTCAGCTCAACGAGTGCAGCAAGGTGCACGCCTTCGAGAACTCGTTCTCCGAGATGAACCACAACGAGGTCATGGGGTGGACTCCCGGCAACGGAGGCCGCTTCAGCGTGGTGACGCTGCGCCACCCGGGCGAGCATCCCCGCATCAAGGACCGGTTCCGCGTGACGCTGCCGATTCTTCAAGAGCGCGCAGCCTACTGCGGCGAGGTGCGCACCGAGGCCTCCTCGTCGCTGGCGAGGCTGCTCGACCTCATATACATGGGCGACTTCGTCGCCACCTACCTGGCGATCGCCTCCGGTGTCGATCCCTCGTCTATCGAGCTGATCGACCGGGTCAAGGCCGCACTCAAGCTGAAGACTTCGGGCTGAGCGGCAGCCGGCTCAGTACCGGTAGTGATCCGGCTTGAACGGACCCTCGACCGGGATGCCGAGGTACTCCGACTGCTCGCCGGTCAGCTTGGTCAGCTTCACGCCCAGCGCCTCCAGGTGCAGGCGAGCCACCTTCTCGTCCAGGTGCTTCGGAAGCGTGTAGACGCCGATCGGGTAGTCCTCGGTTCTGGTGTACAGCTCGAT
>DATAAN010000029.1:0-15657 GCA_036260105.1 Actinomycetota bacterium | reverse complement strand
ACGGCTCCACCCTGAACCTGATAGCGCAGCTGCGGCTACCCGAGGCGGCGGACAACGCCTATGCGAACGCCTCGTTGACCTTCGACATGCTTTTCGAGGCGCTGCAGCGAGCGGGAGTCAACCGCTAGGCAAGTCCTGACTTCGCACGTGCCTCGACGCACCGGGGCACGGGCATTCAGGTTGCCCCGCCTGTCATGCCTAAGCCTTCGAGCACTACATGCAGTGCGGCCACCCTGAGGTGGCTGGTGGCGCTCTCCGGCGCGCTAGGTTCGCTGGCTCCGGTGCAGGCCGCCGCAGGCCAGCAGCCGGATCTCATTGCCGTCGAAGAACCGAGCCTCGAGCGGACGATCACCGGCATGGCGCCGGGCGACTCGGTGAGCATGGCCTTAACCGTGCGGAACGTGTCGGGGCAGCCGCTCGACCTGGCAGTGCGCGTGGACGGCCCGGTGGACTCCGACTTGATGAGAGACCGGGAGGCGGGCCTTCTGGTGCAAGTCGAGCGCTGCGCCGAGCCGTGGAACTCGTTTGCCGACCCGGCGACGGGCGCCCCGGTATTTCGGTGCAACGGGCAAACGGATGTGGTGCTGCCGACAACTCCCCTCGGCCGGATGGGCGCGGACCTCCCCGTGGACGGGTTGCGGCTCCAGCCGGGTGAACGTGCTTCTTACCGTGCCATGGTCACTCTGTCGCCACAGGCCGACAACCGATATCGCGAACTGTCGCTCGGCACCCTTCGTCTGGTGGCCGACGCAACGGCCGGCGACCGGTCCGACTCGGAGACGGTGACCGTGCGGCAGGAGGTGCTGGGAGCCGAGGAGGGTCCTCGGGGCGGTTTGCCGGCGATTCCGGTTCGGTCCAACGCTCCCGCGATCGGCCTGCTCGCAATGTTGTTCCTGGCGGGCGGGCTTTCGTTCCTGTGGTTCGCGATCCGGCAACGACGCCGGGAGGAGCACGAATGAACCGCTCACACCGCAGGTCACGGTTCCCCCGCCCTCTCCGGGTAGCCCTGTCCGTCCTCGCGTGGGCCATCCTGATCAGTTCGCTTGCCCTTGCCGCGGTGCCGCTGTACGGACAGCTCACAGGCGAGTTCCGCCTCCTTCCGGTGCTGTCCGGCTCGATGGAGCCGCTTATGAAGCGGGGAGACCTCGCCTGGGTCGAGCCCAAGCCACTCGAGGAACTGGCCGTGGGCGATGTGCTGGTCTTCAACTCCCCAAGTCGAGGGTCAACGCCTTCGCGGCGAACCATCCACCGGGTGACCGAGTTCGTGGAGCGGGCTGAAATCCGGCCGCAGGACGTCAAGCCGGGCGTCGTCTTCATCCGTACGAAGGGTGACAACAACGAGGATCCCGATCCGTGGATTGCGGCAGTCGAGAGCAAGACGGTGTACGTCCTCACTCGCGTTGTTCCGGGGATGGGGCAACCCTTGCTGGTCACCCAGCAACTTCCGCTTCGTGCGACAGCCCTGCTCGCAGCCGCAGTGCTTCTGGCCGGCTTCGGTATATCGAAGCTGCGGAGTTCCCGCAAGGACGTCCAACGACCGGCGCCCGTCGCGAGCCCCGGGCCCCGAGGGGAGGCCGGGCCGGCTCCGAAGCCAACCTCGGGCCGCAGCTGGGCCGCCGCGTTCTCCCTGGGGCCCCTGTTCCGGCACGAGTTTCCACTGCCGTTGCCGTCCGGCTCGGCGCCCGTGCCGCTCGCCCTGGCGCCGGCCACGCCGGCTGTCCGGTCGCCGGCTTACGAACAGAAGCAGTGGCGGGGCGCCGTGTCCGCCGGTGCGATTGGAGCGCTCGCCGTTGCTCTGGCCGGCATCTCCGCAGCGGTTACCGCCTACTTCGTCGACACGGAGGCAACCCGCGAGACGGTCAACGCGGGAACCGTGGGCATCCACCTGGGAAACTCGACAATCCCGCTCGTCATCAGCGACCTGCTTCCCGGCGAGCAGCTGGAGCGGGTGGCCGAGCTTCGCAACACCGGATCGGTGGCCTTGGGCTCATTGCAGATGGAAGTCACGGGCGGGACTGACGCGCTGCTGAACCCGACGAACGGACTTCAGATTTCAGTGCAGCGGTGCACCAGTGCCTGGTCGACGGGAACGGACGCCGCCGGGCGCCCGACCGCAAGCTGCGCTGGGACCACCACAGCCCTGGTGGCCGACCGGCCCATCCTCGGCAGGACCACGCTTGATCTGTCCGCCATGAACGTCCGGACCCCGGGGGGGAGCGACTACCTGCGCTTCGTTCTCCGGCTGCCCGAAACTTCGCCCTCACCCATCTCCGGCGCCCAGCCGACCGCAGCCATCAGCTTTCGAGCGGCACAAAGGGCGGGTGAGAACCGGTGAACCGGGAGTCGTACGTGAAGGTGGCGGCCGTAGTGCTTCTCCTGGTCACTCTCATCGGCGGCCTGCAGTTGATCCGCCCAGCGGCAGCGCCCGCGGCGGCGGGCGACATTGACCTGGAGGTCACGGCGACCGGCGTCCCCAATCCGGGCGTTCTGGGCCTCCTCGGTCCTTACATCGACTGGACCGTCACGGTGACCAATAGCACCGGCGACGAAGTCATAACGACGACCGCGACCGGCATAACCGTCCGTGACGACATCAACGTGACCCCTACGACCCTGACGGCGCTGCGCCAGACTCCGACGGTCACCGCCGGCAGTTACAACGGAAGCGGCTCGTGGACCATACCGTCGCTTGCCCCGGGGGGCGCCGCGACACTCAAGTACCGGACCCAGTTTTTGCTCTCCACCACAACGACCATCGGCATCCTCTCCACGGAGGTGACGGCGGCGGGCCAGAACGACCGCGACTCCCGGCCGCTCGAGGACAACGACGTCGGTGACCAGGACGACGAAGCGGTATTCCGGACGGGATCCGGGACCAACCGGACTGTGGGGAATCTGGTCTGGAACGATCTCGACGCCAACGCCCGTTACGCAACCTCGGAGCCCGGGGTAAGGGGCGTCATTGTCCAGGTCACGAGCGGAGGAGTCAGGCTGTTCGCGGGGCGTACGAACTCTTCGGGAGCGTGGTCCTACAACGGGGTTCCAACTGGAACCACCATCACAGTCACGTTTCTGGCTCCCCCGGAGAGTCTCTTCACCACTTCCAAGGTAGGCGATGACCTGGCTGATTCAGATCCCGTACCGGCGACCGCAATGGCAACATCGGCCACTACTGCGGCTCGTCTGATCGCCGCCGACAACCCGAACATCGATGCCGGGGTGAGGATCAACGCAGACCTGTCGCTCGCGAAAACCGGAGTTCCCGGCACGGGGAGCACAGCGTTGATCATCACCTACACCGGCCGGCTGACCAACGCCGGGCCCGGCCCGGGAGCGGGGATCGTGGTAGAGGACGATCTTCCGGTCGGCGTCACCCTGGTCGGGACGCCGACCGTCTCGGCCGGCGTGGTCACCTCGTCCAGCAACCGGATGATCACCTGGTCGGTTCCGTTGATCGCACCAGGTGCTACGGAAACGATCCAGTACCAGCTGAGGCTGCCCGGCTCGGGACGGGTCCGGAACCAGATAGAGATCATCGCAGCCACCACGCCGGACTTCGACTCGGCCCCGGTCACCGGTGAGTGCGTGGTCGGACAGGACAACTGCACCGTGGTGGAGGTGGTTGTCGGGACCGGCGAGCTGAACGGCTCGGTGTGGCGGGACGCCAACGGCAACGGCCAGCGGGATGGCGGCGAAGCCGCACAGGCGGGCGTTACCGTCCGGCGCTACAGCCCGGGGGGAACTCTTCAAGCGTCGACGACCACCGGGACAGACGGAAGGTGGGCGTTCAGCTTGATTCCACTCACCGACTACATCGTTGAGGTCGTCGCTCCCCCGGGGAGTGGCTTCACCTCTCGCGACATCGGCTCCGATTCGACGGACAGCGACGTGGACTCCAGCGGAAGAATGGCCGTGGGGCTCGCCGGCGCAACGGCAACCATCGATGCAGGGTTGATCCGAGCCGACTCTCCTGTCGCGAACCGCGTCCTGGTCCCTCAGGGTGTTCCTGTCACCTTCAACGTGCTGGACGACGATGCCATCCCGGGCCGGACTGCGGGCGGGCCGCTGCCGTCGGGATACAGCTGGACCCGTAACGACGGTCCCGCCTGGGGATCCGTCACCTGCACGGCTGCTGGAAGCTGCACTTACACGCCGCTCGCCAACCACGCCGGGGGGGACTCCTTCCGGTACACCGTCACCAACCCCACCTTCGGTCCGGCGACCGTAACCGTGGCCATTGAGGTGCTGTTCGTCAACGACCCTCCAACCGCCCGCGGTGACCGAACGGTAACCGCGATCGACACGCCGGCGTCCGTCGTGGTTACGGCCAACGACTCGGACCCGAACGACCCGTCCACTCCCGGTGACCCGAACCTCCCCGGGGACCCACCGCGGATCGCCTCCACCGGCGTGGTAAACCCGGCGGGGTCCGGTACGGCTTCCTGTTCGACGACGACCTGCACCTTTACTCCCGCCCCGGGGTTCACGGGCATGGCGTCGTTCGGCTACACCATCACCGACTCAGGACGGTCCGACCCAAGGGTCGCCAACGCCGGGGTGCCCGGCGGGATACCGGCCCTTGACCCCAAGTCGGCTGCAGCCACCGTCGAAGTTTGGGTGGATCCCGCACGGCGAACCGGGGGAGGTTTCCGCCGGGCGGTCGAGGCGCAATCCACCACCGGGGCCGGCGCCTGGTCGTCGAGCACCAGCGCAGAGGTCTCGGCATCCTGCACCGCCGGCCGGCCGCGCGCTGTTCTCAGCTGGCAGACGGTTTCCAAGGTGACCGGATACCGGGTGGAGCGCCGCCCCGTCAACACCCCTACGGGGACCGATCGCTGGGTCGAGGCCGCCGTTGTGGCGGCCGGGACAACCAGCATGACGGACACCCTGGTAGGAGAAGGCCAGACTCTGCGCTACCGCGTGATCCCGCTCCGCTACCGCTTGATTGGCCAACCCTCCGCGGAGGTGTCGGCAGCGATACCGGCCACCATCGGACCTGCTGGCTGCTGAGCCGCTGAGCCCCGGTCCGTACACCGCCGATCTCTCGACCCACCTTTATTAACCCGTCCCACGGGGGTATATTTCTATTGCTAGAGTTCATTAGTTTTAGAGGACGTTGTCATGGGTTTGCCGGTGAAGACATTGACGGGCGGGGAGGTGGAACGCCGGCTCGCGGCCGGCGAGCTGACCGAGCTTCCGCTCATCCGGCGGCTCGCCTCGGGGGGCGAGCTGGACCACCTTCCGCCCGAGGAGGCCAGGGCGTTGATCGACGGACTCCTGAGCACCGGTCATTTCTGCCGGGACAGTCTGGTCGGGGGCATCCTGCATCCTGGTCTCGTATCGATTCGCGAGCTGGCTGAGTCCTCCGGACTGCACATCTGCATCGGCCCCGACGGCGCGATTTACGCCCATATCGACCGCATCCCTCCGGTAACGGACGCCCGGCCGGACGGCCGGTGCGTCTACGGTAAGCACCGGGCGGCTGCCCACATTCGCACCGACGTCATCCCCGGACCAACCCGGCCGCACCTCGCTCCGGCGGCTGCCCCTGCGGCGCCGGAATGGCAGCTGCTGCTCGCGGCGCCGGCCGCCGCCGCGGCCGGCCGTATCGATGTTCAAGAGCCGTCGCCCCCGGTCCGCCAGGTGGTTGAGTTCGACGGCAGATCGAGCCTTGCAGCCGCTGTGCCCGAAAGGGCGCCTCCGTAGGGTCGCCTCGGGAATGCACTGAAGGCGACGGAAGGATAATGCCGCTGAAGTGGAGGGTGACCTCTGACCATATGCAGCTCGGGGCCGTCCCAGCAACGACTCGACCAAACGGATTGTCGGTGGTTCGACGTCCCCCCGGGGGTAGGGACACCAAGCTCAACCATCGATGGGGCAGCTCGAATCCAGAGCCTAGGAGGCAATATGGCAAAGCTAGCAGGCAGGAAGTCCGTCGTTTTCGTAGCGGGAGCCTTGCTCGCCGTGACGGTCCTCGCCCCCACGTTGGCGTCCGCTGTGGTCGATGTCTGTGAACGGGATCCGGCGACCGTGCCGGGCGCAATCGTCGGCACCTCCGGCGACGACGAGTTGACCGGTACTTTCGGGCCGGATGTCATCTTCGGCTTGGGAGGGAACGACACGATCAGCGGCTTCGCTGGCGACGACATCC
The DNA here is from genome assembly GCA_036260105.1 of Actinomycetota bacterium. Classification (GTDB taxonomy): domain Bacteria; phylum Actinomycetota; class CADDZG01; order JAHWKV01; family JAHWKV01; genus JAJCYE01. The sequence goes on along the minus strand of DATAAN010000029.1, from coordinate 9,506 downwards.
TCTGCGGAGGTCCCGGGGACGACACCCTTCTGGGCGGCGCCGGAGATGACCGGTTGAGTGGCCAGGGCGGCGCCGACGACCTGCGCGGCGCTTCGGGTGACGACACGCTGAGCGGTGGCCTCGGACCCGACGATCTGTCCGGCGGCGCAGGTGCCGACGAGCTTTACGGCAACGAGGGCGCCGATAATCTCAACGGCGGTGACGGTCCCGATTTCCTGGACGGCGGCGAGGGAACCAACACGAACAACGGCGGGACCGGCTTTGACTTCTGCATAAATCCCGCTCCCAACCAACCGGGAGCCGCGAACTGTGAAGGGGCCGGGCCTACGGCGACCCCCGGCCCCTCCCTCAGCGCCTCGAGCCCCACGTAACCAAAGACGGCCCTCCCCCGATCCGGGGAGGGCCGTCTCGCGTTGCGCTTTTTGTAATGTCGTCAGAACGTCCGGCTACGGGCGACCCCCACGGGGAAGCAGCGCCCGAAGGGCGTCAACAGTGTCGGCCTCTGCCGCCTCCTTGTCCGGCCGGTAGCGTTTGACCCGGGCGAAGCGCAGTGCGACGCCGCCGGGGTAGCGGGTGGACGCCTGAACTCCGTCCAGTGCGATCTCAACCACCAGCTCCGGCCTCACGAAGACGGCGATCCCACGGCGAGCCGTCTCCAGCTCTAGCAGCGCCTCCGTCTGCCAGCGGAGCAGCTCGTCGGTCAGCCCTTTGAAGCACTTGCCAACCATGACGAACTCCCCGGTGGCGGGTTCCCGGGCACCGAGATGCAGGTTCGACAGCCACCCCTGCCGGCGCCCGTGTCCCCACTCGGCAGCAAGCACGACCAGGTCGTAGGTGCGAACCGGCTTCACCTTCCGCCAGGCCTTCCCCCGACGGCCGGCGATGTAGAGCGAGGCGGCATCCTTGATCACCACGCCCTCATGGCCGGCTGCCAGAGCCTCGTCCAGAACCCTTTGCCCTTCTTGGGGATCGCCGGTCACCACGGCCGGGATCCTGAGTGCCGGAGCGATCTCGGCCAGCCTGGCTGCGCGCTGCTCCAGCGGCACGTCCAGCAGGTCCTCCCCGTCCAGATGCAGCAGGTCGAACAGGAAGGTGACGACTCCCTCCGGCGGTGCCTCGGAGTCGATGAGAGACACCGTCTCCTGGAACGATGCCGGCCCACCCTCGTCCATCCAGAGCGCCTCGCCGTCGAGTACGACCTGATCGACCGAAAGCCGCCGCACCGTCGCAGCGACGCCCGGAAGCGCTTGGGTGATCTCGTTGAGGTTCCTGGTGTAGATGCGGACCGTGTCCTCGCGGCGATGAATCTGGATTCGGATGCCGTCGAGCTTCCACTCCACCGATGCCCTCTCGAATCCCGCCATGGCATCCTCGACCCCCTCGGAGGTCGAGGCGAGCATCGGCAGGATCGGCCGGAAGATCTCCAGCCCGACCTCGGCGAGACCCTCCTCGCCTGAGGTCATGGCGATAGCCGCCGTGCGCGGCAAGTCGCCGGAGAGCATGAAGGCGCGGCGCACTGTCTCCGCTTGAACTCCGGCTGCCGCCGAGACGGCGTCGAGCATCAGCCCCGCGAGAGCTCCCTGTCGCAGCTCACCCGTGAACAACCTCCGGAGAAAGTCCGACTCCTGCTCGGTCGCACGGTTGAACAGATCGGCCAGGATGCCTCGACGCTCCGCTGCGGAGCCGGTCCCGACGGAGGCCTGGATGTCGGTCAGCGCACGGTCCGCGTCGGCGACCGTGAGCGAGGGGTCGGCAGCTGGTGCGTGCTCAACCCCGTAGGCGTTGGAGTAACCGACGCCGATGCGGCCCTGCCGGGGGAGGCCCGACAGGAAGGCCACGGCGACGGGGATCTCCTCGACCTCGAGGGTCCGCAGAAGCTCGGAAAGGACTGCGACCTTACGGGACCTGGACGACGTCTGCGCCACGCGACTCGACGCCGCCACGACTTCCGCCAACAACGTCATCCCAAACAGCTACCACACGGCGAGCTGTCGCGCGGCAATTTGGCTCGTCCCCTGGCGCTTGCACGGCGTCAGGGTCCGATCCGCCCGCCCTGGAGTTCGTACCTGACGATCGTTCCATCGGCATCTTCAGGGTTGGCGTGGGTAAGACCTCAACGGGCGTGAAGCAGCCTCGCCGATCTGGAGCAGGAGATCGTTATGGACAACGACAACTCGCTCGAGCAAGCCGCCCGGAGGCACCTCTGGCAGCACTTCAATCAGCCGCCGGGGCCCGACACCCCTTCCCCCCTCATCATCGAGCGCGGGGAAGGATCCTACGTCTGGGACACCTCCGGCAGACGGTACCTCGACGGCATGGCGGGACAGTATGCAGTGCAGGTCGGTCACGGCCGCACCCAGCTTTCCGAAGCCGCCGCCAGGCAAGCGTCCGAGCTCGCGTTCTTTCCCCTCTGGACCAACCTTCACCCGGCAGCCGCCCGCCTGGCGGAGCGCATCGCCGGCCTGGCGCCCGGTGACCTGAACCGGGTCTTCTTCACCACCGGCGGTGGTGAGTCGGTTGAGTCGGCGTGGAAGCTGGCGCATCAGTACTTCGCCCTCCGGGGCGAGCCTCAGAGGACGAGGGTCATCGCCCGGGAGATGGGCTACCACGGCACCACGCTGGGGGCCTTGTCCGCGGGCGGGGTCAAATCGATGAGAGAGCCGTTCCTTCCGCTGCTGAACGACCAGTCCTCACACGTCGCCACGACGAACCGGCGCCACTGCAATATGTGCGCCGGCCACCCCGCCTGCACGCTGGCCTGCGCCGACGAGATCGAGCAAGAGGTACTTCGGCTGGGTCCTGAGACCGTTGCGGCGGTTTTTCTCGAGCCGGTGCAGGTCATCGGCGGGTGCCTGATGCCGGCGCAGGGGTACTTCGCCCGGGTCCGGGAGATCTGCGACCGGTACGGTGCCCTGCTGGTCTCCGAGGAGGCGATCTGCGCCTTCGGCCGGCTGGGCGAGTGGTTCGGCTGCACGCGTTTCGGCTTTCTGCCCGACATGGCGACGTTCGCCAAAGGAGTCACCTCGGGCTATGCCCCGCTGGGGGGCGTCGTGATCAGCGACCGCATCGCCGAAGCATTCGTTGACGCCGGCACCTCGTTCAGCCATGGCATCACCTTCGGCGGACACCCAATGTGCTGCGCGGTGGCGCTCGCCAACATCGATCTCATGGAGCGGGAAGGCCTCAACCAGCGGGTACGCCAGCTCGAGCCCGAGTTCCGGAGCCGGCTGGAGGGTCTGCTCGACCATCCGCTTATCGCCGAGGTTCGCGGGCTCGGCTACTTCTACGCCCTGGAGATGGGCAGGGACGGGGAGCCGCTGTCGGACGACGAGCGAAGCTGGCTGACCGGCGAGTTTCTCAGCCGACGCCTCCCGGCCCTGGGCCTGCTCTGCCGGGTGGACGACACCGGCAACCCGGTGATCCAGCTGGCGCCACCCCTGGTCGCCGGCCCGCCGGAGTTCGAGGAGATCGAGCGCATCCTCAGGCAGGCTCTCGACGACGCCTGGAGCCACATCGAAAGCGGGAACCTGGAGCTGGTGGACCGGGAAACCAAAGGCATGCCTGCCGCTACCGGTTGATCGAAGCGTTGAGCCGCGCCGGCCCGCTACTGCCGGACGGACAGCTCGAGTGGTCCGGCGGGCATCGAACCGTGGACCCAGGTCCTGCCGGTCGGAACGAGCACCTCGAGCCGCCCCCCGGCAAGCCGTAGGGGCGCCTGAACCTTCCCAAGCGAGGTACCGGGGGAACCGTCCTGCGTCTCGGTGAACAATTCCACATCCAATGCGGCCTCGCCGGATTGGGTTATGTCCACCGACGGCTGGCGCCCCTTCAGGCCAGCGCCCCGGAAGTCGAGCACCACCGTCTCATCCAGTGGTCCGGCAGGCTCTGCGATTGCGAACTCCCGGGTGACTCCGAGAGCCGAGACCACGACGGTCACGGTCGAGGAAGGCAGCGTCGTACGGGACCGGAGCCGCATCTCAACAGTCTCGCCTGCAGCAAGATTCAACTCATCGAGTCGTGCGTTGAAGGGTTGTCGGGGCTCGCTGAAGTTGGCTGCGAGCTGCAGCCGGTACGGGGTGCGTTCGGGGAACCGCTCGAGGACCTCCCAGTTGGAAAGACCCTGGTCGACGGCGTACAGCGGGTCGTTCGCCAGGTCCCACCGGTTCGAGATGACAGCCGCTGGATGCATCAGAAAGGGAGTCGGCAGGCCGGCGAAGACCAACGCATCCGCCGGCCGGCTGCTCACCAGCTCGTGAAGAGCCCGCTGGTCGGCGGTAAAGGCAATGTTGTCCGAGATGACCCTCGACATAACTGCGCCGCTCAGCAGAACGATAGCAATGCCGGCTCCGATCGCCGCCCTGGGACGCCATCTGTGGAGGTCGAGAAGGGCCCGAGCCCCCAGTACGGCGACCGGCAGCAGCACCGGCACGAAGTAGAAAGGACCGACGTAACGGCTTCCTCCCCACAGCACCGAGGCATTCCACGGGCCCCAGAAGAAGACGTAGCTGAAGGGGAGAAGGAAAGCGACCGCAACGAGCGGCCAAACGTGCGGGTCGAAACGCCGGCGGACCAGGGTAACGGCGGCCAGCATCAAAAGAAGGGTTCCCCCGGCGACCCAGGCGTTGAGCAGCATCCCATGCCAGAAGACTCCGGATAGCCCTTGTCTGAGTCCGAAGGCCCGTGGCGTGTCGGTGGGATAGAGACGTCGCGTTCCGAAACCCAAAGTGTCATCCGGCTCGAGCAGGAAGAACGGCGGGGTGAGCATGTCCCCCGTCGCCGCCCGGTTGAACAAAAGAAACAGAGCTCCGACGATCGCAGCCGGAGTGGAAAAGGCGGCGGCGTCGCGGATTCCGGGCCGGCGTCCCATCCGGCCCAACAGCGCCCAAATCAGGAAGGGAGCCCCGAAGACAAGGGCGTCGTATGACCGGGCGAAGAAGGCAAGACCGAAGCACAGTCCGCTCAGCGCAAGGGGCCACCGCGGGTCGTGGCGGAGGCCTCTGAGAAGACCCCAGACGAACACCTCCAGCAGCAGCAGCGTGGGCAGGTAGGAGAGCAGCAGAGCGCTTTGGACAAGCACCAGAGGTGAGAAGGCGAACAGCGCGCATGCGAGCAGGGCCTCCCGCCGGTTGCCGAGCAGCTCCCGGGCCAGCAGGTACGTCATGGCGGTGAGAGCGGCGGCCAGCAGGCCGAGGTACAAGGAAAACCCGCCGGTGAGCAGGAGGCTGGCGGCCATCATCGACTGGACGACAGGCGTGTACTTCATTACGAAGTGGTCTCCCCGCACCGCGGCGAGCCACGGCCGGAATGCGTCAGGCAGGTCGAAGGTTGGAGGGAAGAGGACTCCGTCGGCAATCGCTTCGGCGAAGAATCGGTTGATCGGCTCGTCGTTGTTGATCGATAGGAAGGGGAAGACCAGCCGGGACAGCCCTACGGCGACCAGCGCGGAGGCCACTGCAATGGCGGCGACCGGCCAGGCCTTTCGGGCTCTCCCCCGCCAGTCCGATCGGATTTCGTCCATCCGGTCAGCGAGCGCGGTGACACCTTCCGTTTCTCTTACGCCCACGGTCAGTGGTCGGCGAATCGGGGCCATCTGAGACGGCATCCGAGTTCGTGCGGCATGGTTGTATCGGTCAATGAACTCCCTGACTCGGCCTAAAACGAGGTCGTCAGCCTACAAAGGCAGGCAGTCGAGTCCAACCGTTCCGATTCTGCGCCCTCGCGCCCGGTATGACCATGGCGGACCACCCGCCGCGCGTTCCGGACCGTCATGGTCCGAGAGCTCTGGGATCATCCGCCTCGACGGATCACCTCTCCCGCCAGCTGGACCCGAGAGGAGAGTCCCAGCTTGGACAGGGCATTCGAGACGTGGGCCTGAACCGTCCTTCTCGAGATGAACAGCTGCTCCGCTATTGCGGGGTTGGAAAAGCCCTTCGCCACGAGGCGGGCGACCGCCAGCTCCGATTCGGTCAGGCTCTCCCAACCGCTTTTCGGCCGGTTCCGCCTTCCTCGGTACCCGATTTTTACGCCGTACTGCCGCATGCGCTGCTCTGCTTGGGCGATGCAGCGTGTCGCGCCGACCGAGTCGAATCCGGTCAGCGACTCGACATGAAGAGCGCGCGCCTCGTCGATCCTTCCCTTGGCGGCTAGCGCCTCCGCGGCGTCGGCCATGCAGACGGCGCGGTCGAACACTCGCGGGCTGTCACGATAGCGGTCCACCGCCTGAACGAGAATGTCGGCGTTAGCCTCGACAAGGCCGCGGCACCGAAGGGCCGAACCCTCCAATGTGGCGATCTCCGAGACTAGAGGCATAGCCTCGAGCTCTTCAGTCACCGAAGAAGCAGTCGCACTGTCCCCTACGGCGAGGGCGAGCCGGACCAGGTCGGGGCCCAAGACCGGATACTCCGAGACTACGCCGAGGCCGGAGTAGGCAGCCCAGGCATTGAGGAGAACTTCGAAAGCGGAGCGAACCTCACCGCTTGCCTCGAGCAGCAGCGCACGGGCCCACATCCCCCAGTCCATCCAGTGTTGGGAGATGGAGTCGGAGATCTGGCGCTCGGCTCTGGAGACGCACCGCTCAGCTGTCTGGAGGTCGTTGCGATGGAGGGCGATGACGGCCTGCGTGGAGTACGCCTGGATCAGGTGACGAAAGCCAAACTGGGCCGCCAGGTCGAGGCCGATGGCTATCTCGGCCAGGGCGTCGTCCCAACGTCCCCAGAAGTAGAGGATTTGCCCGGAGCAGAGGTGGTAAACGGGTAGGTCCGATTTGCGCCCGAGCTCCTCGATCAGCGCACGGCCGGTCGAGCTGGCTTCCTGCGCCTCCTCCATTCGATCGAGAGCTTCCAGGAACGAAGCCCGGAAGAAGTTAATCGGGAAGTGATGGCCAATCCTTTCCGGACTTCGGTCAGCCCGCTCGAGGGCATCGTCCACCATCTCGAGGGCCTCGAGGTACTCGCCACGAATGCCAGTGATCGTCGCCTGCATCGTGCGACAGACGCAGAACGAGAGATCGTCACCTCTGGCATCCGCTTCCGATCCAACCGCCTTTGCGACTTGAAGTGCTTCTTCGAGGTTGCCAGCGTTCAGGAGGGCCACGGTGCTCCATGCCCGCAACTGGCGTTTCTCGTGCTCGTCGAGGTTCTGGGACGCAACGCCGGACTGAACGAGCTCCAGTGCTTCTTCCGTTCTGCCGTTAAGGAGAAGAAGCTGCGCCAGACAGACGAACGCCGGTCCTTCAGAATCGGGATCGTGCGAGCGGCTTAGCAGCTCCCGACACGTTCTTTCAGCTTCTGCCTCCTGGCCGGACCAAAGCTGGCTCTGAGCTTTATCCGCGAGAATCTGATCTCGGCGGGGATGTTGAGCCAGGCATAGGCTCAGGGCGTGATCCAGTAACTCGACCGCGCCGGAGGGCGAGCGGCTGGCCATTCTGACGGCGGTCTCGTGAAGCCAGACGATCGCCCGTTCGTCGCCGTGGGATGCACCGCGAACGAGGTGCTCGGCCACGGCTTCTCGCGCCGCTCCAGTTTCGGCGAGAGCCCAGGCAACTTCGGTGTGAAGAGCCTTTCTTATCGGGGCGGGCACTTCCAGGTAGAGCGCTTCCGAGATCAGATCGTGCCGAAAAGCGAACCCACCATCCTGTGACTCCAGGATTCCTGCAATAAGCGCTTCCTCGAGATCAGGAGCCAGCAGCGTCACCTTCCGGCCGGTGACGAGAGCCAGGTGCTCGACGGAGAACGTCCTTCCCAGCACGGACGCGGCTCGCAGCGTCTCAATCGTCGACGGCGAGAGGAAGGTGAGTCGGTTAAGGATCATGACGGGTAACGATGGGGGAAGCTTGTCGCTTGTCGTCTCATGCACGCCGTCGCAGAGGCGGATTTCGCCGGCGTCCCGAAGGCCGCGCAGTAACTCCTTTATATAGAGCGGATTGCCTGAAGCTCCTCGAACTTGCCTCATCAAGCTCGTGCCGGCCCTGCCTTCGAGCACGGACTCGACGAGTCGGCGGACCGCATCGTCGTCCAAAGGGTCGAGTCTCAATCTAGCCGCCTTATGCTGCTCGAGGCTGCGCAGCAACTGTTCGAGCTCAGGGGAGCGAGGAACAAGCCGGCAGGCAACCAGGAGCGCCAGGGGAAGCTGCTGGATTTGGCGAGCCAGGAAGTGCAGCGCCACGAGTGTCGATGGGTCGGCCCACTGCACGTCGTCTATCGCAATAGTCAGAGGCCGTTCAGCGCAGGCTTCGTCGATCAGTTCGAGCATCGCCTCGACTACACGAAACTCGGTCCCCGCCCCAACGTCGAAAGGGCCGGCGTCGTGGTCACGCCGGTGGTCCTCGAGCAGCATCCGGGCGATCGCGGCACGTCTGGGATCCTGAGACTTGGTGCTTATCGACAGACACTGGACCAGAGGACCGAAGGGCCGCCGCCGACCGAGATCCTCAGCCGAGCCGTGGAGCACGCCCATGCCTGCCCGCCGTGAGGTCTCCAGTGCTTCCTCAAGTACACGCGTCTTGCCGATACCCGGCTCGCCTTCTATGGCGGCGATGCCTCCGCGCCCCTTTTGTGCAGCGTGGATGAGCTCGAGAAGGCGGTCGAGCTCTTCTTCCCGCCCGATCAGCAAGTCGCTACCTCATCGGCATCGGGCGTTTGCAAGTAAGGGTTAGTTAGCGAAGGCGCCCGGTTTTGTCGGCCTTGCTGCATCGGCACCACCTCAAGCGGACCGAATGCTGGAGTGCATCCAGCTATAGCGGATTCAAACAAAAATCGGCCAACTGGCCAATGTCTCGAGATCCAGGATTTGGCCAAACTGTCCGATCAGCGACGGCTGTGGTTCCGCAAGAAATCCGAGCTTACGGATCACGCTGCCCCGACTTCGGACCTAGGCAGCGTGTACGCCACATCAGGAGTTTGGCGGAATAGGGGGCGGTGATCGCATGGCACGAAGGTCTGCTATCCGGATCATTACGGTTTTAGTCGTAGTGCTCGGATGTTCCCTTTTGCCAGTCCCATCCTTCGGGTCGCCTTCTCCGAGGCACACCGCGTACGGCTGGATGTACGATGCCGCTCTCTGCGGCAAGGACCTCACCTCTTGCCCAGCAAGCGTCTTCTCAATTGACGCCTCGGACCAGCCTGGCGCTTACGGAACGGCGAGCAGCGCCTGGTCTTGGGGAGAGACAGTGACCGTCCTCTTTTCCTGTGTGGTTGTGGAAAGCCTGAGCGGCGGAGGTCACGTCCTCTTTGGGTCGGGCCCAGGGAGCGACGGAAAGACTTACTACGTCACGGTGACCGACCCGGACTCCTCATCGGCCGGTTACTACCTACTCGATCAGCCCTGGAGGAACGGCCCGTGCGGGGCCACTCCGCCCTGGGATTACATGTGGGGGTTATTTGGCGACTTCGAGATACAGCCGTAACCCGACGCCAGGCAACCTGGCAAGCCCGTCCCAAAAAGATTCCCGCGAAGGTTTGAACGCTCGGAGCGGAAGTCTATGGCCGACTACGTAGTAACTGGAACTC
>DATAAN010000028.1:0-7236 GCA_036260105.1 Actinomycetota bacterium | reverse complement strand
ACCGACCAGGACAAGCCCGACTCGGCCACCGCCCGCTCCTGCTGAACCTTCAAGCGGTGGTATGCGTAGGGGATTGCCTCGATCCCGACGATGGAGATCTGAACGTGGTGCCCTATGCCCGCCGCGAGCTCGGCCTCCAGCAGGTTGCGGGTCCCCTCGACGAGCACGGCAGCCGCCGCGTCCTTCCTGGGTGACGCCGGGTTGGACGCGTCGACCACCACGTCGGTGCCGGCCAGACTCTCGGCCAGACCCTCGCCCGTGCGGAGGTCGACCGGGAAGTGGGTTCCCGGGCCCGCGGCTGGACGCCGGCTCAGCACCCTGACGTCGTGGCCCCGTTCGGCCAGCTCCTGCACCACAACCCGGCCTATCGTTCCGGTTCCTCCAAGCACTGCAACGTCCATCTCGCACTCCTTTCCCTCGAACCGGAATGGAGACGGAAAAGCGGGCTGGGATGTGACATCGACGGGCGCCTCCGCGGCTACTCCTCCTTCTCGTCCTTGCGCGCCTTGCTGGGCTGGACCCGCTTGGGTTCGCCGGGCATCTTCGGGAAGTTGGGCGGCCATGGGGCATCGCCCAGGCCCCTCTCCTCGTCCTGCTGCGACAGCTCCAACAGTGACTCCAGGCTGCCGGCTACTTCGTCGATCCCTGCATCCGGATCCTTTTTCCGAAAGCGATCCGGCACGGTGGCGATGGTCCAGTCCGCCGGCTCGACGTCCGGCACCTCGCCCCACTCCAGAGGAGTCGACACCCGGCCGTCCGGCTTCGGGCGCACCGAGTAGGCGGACGCCACGGTCCGGTCCCGGGCATTCTGGTTGTAGTCCAGGAACACGCCGTGGCGCTGCTCCTTCCACCACGCGGTCGTCGCCAGAGGTTCCCGGCGCTCCACCTCACGGGCCAGCGCAAGCGCTGCGCGGCGGACCTCCGTGAAGCCCCAGAGCGGCTCGACGCGCACGTTGATGTGAATTCCCCGGGAGCCCGACGTCTTGGGGTAGCCGGTCAGCCCGTGCTCCTCCAGCACCTCCTTCACCACCATCGCCACCTCACGGACGGAGCCGAACGGGATGCCCTCGGTGGGGTCGATGTCCACCCGCAGCTCGTCCGGCCGGTCGAGGTCGGCCCGCCTGACCGGCCAGGGATTCAGGTCGATGCAGCCGAGGTTGATGGCCCAGACCAGGTGAGCCTCGTCGAGGATGGTCAGGAACTCGGCCGACCGGCCGCTCGGAAAGCGCACGATCGCAGTCTGGATCCACTCCGGCCGGGGCGTCGGCACCCGCTTCTGGAAGAAGAACTCGTCCCCGGCTCCGTTCGGGAAACGCTTGAGCGAGGTGGGCCGGTCGTAAACGCCCCGGATCGCCCCGGCTGCCACCGACAGGTAGTAGTGCACGAGGTCCAGCTTGGTGACGCCGATCTCGGGAAAAAAAACCTTTCCCGGGTTCGTCACCTTGACCTCGTGGCCGTCTAGCTCCAGGTACTCCGGTTTGGGCGGCATCCCCTGACCCTAATGCAGCCGGTACGGGGTTCGGCTCCGGAAGGCCTTAGTACAGGGTGTGGATGGCGGCCATGGGAATCTTCACCCACTCCGGCCGGTGGGCCAGCTCGTAGCCGATCTCATAGATCCCACGGTCCAGCTCGAACGCTTTGAGGACCAGGCCGAACTTGTCCTCGTCTTCCGGCAGCAGGCCGCCGAGACGGCGCGCCGCCTCCAGGTAGCCGTCGACGAAGGCACCCCGGTTTCGCTCCTCCCACTCACGAGCCAGCTCCTCCTGCACACCGTGCTCCTCCTGCTCGGCCGCCGCCGTCCAGGTGGCGTAGTGCAGGGAGCGCAGCATTCCGGCGACGTCCTTCATCGGCGACGTGGGCATGCGCCGCTCCTCCAGAGGCCGGAACGGCTCTCCGCCGAAGTCGAGGACGTACCAGCCGGTGTCCGTACGCATCACCTGCCCCAGGTGCATGTCGCCGTGGACCCTGATCGACGGTCCGGCGTCCTCCAGGGCGGCCAGCCGCTGGAACAGCCGCCGGGCAGCTTCGGTGTCCAGGTCCGGGTGGTGAACCCGCTCGAGCTGGCCCTCCATGGTCTTTGCCCACTCCTGCGGGTGGCCGGGCGAGAAGCCGAACGCCTCTCCCAGGGCGGCGTGGAGCTCCGCGGTTGTGGTCCCGAGCCGGTGCGCCTCGGCGGCGAAGTCGCCACCCGACACCCACGGATCGGCCCGGCTACCAAACATGTCCCGCAGCGAGGTCAGCGCCATCGCCCAGCCCTCGACCCCGCCTGCCAGGTACGGCTGCACCATGCCGAGGTCAGTACCTTCCTGCCGCCACACACCCAGCGGCGCCGCGACGTGGGGGAAACCAACCTTGCCCAGACCCTCGGTGACCTCCAGGTCCAGGTTGACCTTCTCCGACAGCGTGCGGAAGATCTTGAAGACCACCTGGTCGTCGTAGATGAGCATGGTGTTCGACATCTCGGCTGTGATGGGCCTCACCCGCTCCGGACGCATCACGTCGCTGAACAGCTCGCGGAACAGCCTGAGGCCGAGCTGCGAATCCCGGACGGCCTCGTAGCCCCACGCCGGACCTTCGTCGGTGGCTATCTCGCCGAGCAGCGCTTCGGAGTTGCCTTCGAGGAAGGTTAGCGTCCAGTCGGTCGGCCGGAGCCCGATCAGGACGTTGTAGCGCTCGGGGCCGATCCCTTCGGCGTGCACCTCCGCCTCGACCCGGACCAGAGCGGGCCAGTCGGGGAGGATCACCTCCACCTTGTCCGGAACGATCTCCGTGATGGCGTGGCCCTTGCCGCCGAACCAGCGCTGGTGCGGCAGGAAGCGCTCGAGACCCTCCACCAGGACCTCCGGCTTGATCTCCACTATGCGTCCACCAGCTGGAACCAGTAGAAACCGTGCTCGCCGATCGTCAGCAGGTAGGGCAGCTCACCGATCTTGGGGAAGGGCACCCGGCCGATCATCTCGACCGGCGTCTTGCCCTGGAATCGCCCGAGGTTCAGCTCGACCGGCTGGGCAAAGCGGCTGAGGTTGTTGACGCAGAGAATGATGTCCTCCTCCGATTCCCTGACATACGCCAGGACCGACGGATTCTGGTTGCTCAGCACCTCCATGGAGCCGGTTCCGAAGACGGGGTGCCGTTTGCGCACCTCCAACATTCTTTTTACCCAATGCAGAAACGAACTGGGGTTTCGCACCTGCGACTCGACGTTGACCGCCTGATAACCGTACACAGGATCCATGAGGGGCGGCAGGTAGAGCCGTGCGAAGTCTGAGGAGCTGAAGCCCCCGTTGCGGTCAGGCGTCCACTGCATCGGCGTGCGAACTCCGTCCCGGTCGCCGAGGAACACGTTGTCTCCCATCGCTATCTCGTCACCGTAGTACAGGATCGGGCTGCCGGGCAGGCTGAACAGCATGGCGTGGAACAGCTGCACCGACGTCATGTTGTTCTCGAGCAGCGGAGCGAGCCTGCGGCGGATGCCCAGGTTCAGCTTCATCAGCGGGTCCTTGGCGTACTCGGAGTACATGTAGTCGCGCTCCTCGCTGGTCACCATCTCGAGCGTGAGCTCGTCGTGGTTGCGCAGAAACAATGCCCACTGGGCCCCGTCCGGGATCGGCGGGATCTGAGCCAGGATCTCGGTGATGGGATACCGCTGTTCCCGGCGAAGGGCCATGAACATTCGGGGCATCAACGGGAAGTTGAAGCACATGTGGCACTCGTCGCCGTCGCCGAAGTAGTCGACGACGTCCGACGGCCACTGGTTCGCCTCGGCGAGCAGCACCTTGCCCGGGTATTCGTCGTCGATGGTGGCCCGCAGGTGCTTCAGGAAGTCGTGTGTCTCCGGCAGGTTCTCGCCGTTGGTCCCGTCCCGCTCGAACAGGTAAGGCACCGCGTCCAGCCGGAAGCCGTCCAGACCGAGGTCCAGCCAGAACCGAACCACGTTCAGCATGGCCTCCTGGACCTCGGGATTCCGGTAGTTGAGGTCGGGCTGGTGGGAGAAGAAACGGTGCCAGTAGTACTGCTGCCTGGCCGGGTCCCACGCCCAGTTGGACTTCTCGGTGTCCAGGAAGATGATGCGGGCCTCGGACCAGCGCTGGTCGTCGTCGTTCCACACGTACCAGTCGGCCTTCGGGTTGTCCCTGGACTGGCGCGACTCCTTGAACCATGGGTGCTGGTCCGACGTGTGGTTCATCACCATGTCGGCGATGAGGAACATCCCACGCTTGTGCACCTCCTCCACCAGCTCGACGACATCGCCGAGGTGGCCGTACTCCGGCAGGACCGAGAAGAAGTCGCTGATGTCGTAGCCGCCGTCCCGCAGAGGCGACTGGTAGAAGGGCAGCAGCCAGATGCAGTCGATGCCCAGCCACTGCAGGTAGTCCAGCCTGCTGATGAGGCCTTTGATGTCGCCGGTGCCGTCGTGGTTGGCGTCCGAGAAGCCGCGGATGAGCACCTCGTAGAAGACGGCCTTCTGGTACCAGCGCGGGTCCACCCGCGAGGGCTCGGGCTGAGGCGTGTCGGCCAGCGGGGTGTCCGGCTTCGGCCCGTGCGCCAGGGCCGGCTGCGGGGCGCGTATCGCCGGCTGGGTCGCGCTTTGCAGAACCCTGCCGTGACCGGCCGGGTCGATCCGGCTAATGGACCGTCTCCTGGACGATCGAGAGAACGTGCCCCGGCTGGTCAGCCGGCTCCAGCCGGACGTACGGGTTTGATCCCGACCACTGGTATCTGGCGCCGGTCAGCTCGTCGTAGACCGTGAAGGGGCGGGAGGAGTCGACGCCGAGCGCCGTCAGATCGAGGTTCAGCGTCGACTCCTGCCAGCGGGTCGTGTCCAGGTTGACGACCACGAGCACGACGTCCGACCGGTCGTCCGATGCCTTGGAGTAGGCGAGTATGTTCGGGTTCCAGTTGGGGTGGAACGTGATGTCGTGCAGCTGCTGGAGTGCCGGATGGGCTCGCCGGATCTCATTGATCCGGGTTATGAAGGGAACGAGGCTTCCCGGGGCGTCGTAGTCCCTCTCGCGGATCTCGTACTTCTCCGAGTTGAGGTACTCCTCATCGGTTTCCCGTGCGGGCTGGTTCTCGTAGAGCTCGTACCCGCTGTAGATGCCGTAGCTCGGGCTCATGGTGGCAGCCAGCAGCAGCCGGAGCCGGAACACGGCGGGGCCCCCGTGGCGCAGCGGGCCGCTGAGGATGTCGGGCGTGTTCGGCCAGAAGTTGGGCCGCATGTAGTCGGAGGCGGGTCCCTGGGCCACCTCGACGGCGTACTCCTCCAGCTCCTGCTTGTGGACTCGCCACGTGAAGTAGGTGTAGCTCTGCGAGAACCCGACCTCAGCCAGGCGGGCCATCATCTTGGGGTGCGTGAACGCTTCGGCCAGGAACAGCACGTCGGGATGCTTGGACTGGATCTTGCGGATGACCCACGCCCAGAAGGCCAGCGGCTTGGTGTGCGGGTTGTCGACCCGGAAGAACCGGATCCCCCGTTCGATCCAAAACTCGAGGATCTCCCGGCACGCCTGCCACAACGCAACCCGATCGTCGTCCTTCTCCGGCCAGAAGTTGATCGGGTAGATGTCCTGATACTTCTTCGGCGGATTCTCGGCGAACTTGATCGAGCCGTCGGGCCGGCGGTGGAACCACTCGGGGTGCTCGCTGACCCACGGATGGTCCGGCGAACACTGCAGCGCGTAGTCCAATGAGATCTCCATGCCGAGGGAGCGGGCCTCCTCGACCATCGCCGTGAAATCCTCGAACGTGCCCAGGCTCGGCTCGATGGCGGTGTGGCCGCCCTCCGCCGAGCCGATCGCCCAAGGGCTTCCCACGTCGCCCGGCTCGGCGACCACCGAGTTGTTCCTCCCCTTGCGGTCGGTGACGCCGACTGGGTGGATCGGAGGCAGGTAGATCACGTCGAACCCCTGGTCGGCCAGTGCGACCAGGCGCTTGGTCGTGCCCTCGAAGCCGCCGTTGGACCGGGGGAACAGCTCGTACCAGGAGCTGAACAGCGCCCGCTCCCGGTCCACCCACAGCGGCATGGCGGGCGAGGAGCTGAGGTCCCGGGAAACCAGATGCGACTCCAGAAGCTCGGCCACGTCAGGCGCCGCGACTGCGGCAAGCCGCATCTCGATCGGCAGGTACTTGTTCCGGAGAACCTCCGCCGCCTGCCGGAGGGGCGCCGCCTTCTCCTTCCGCCCGGTTGCGCCGCCTTTGATCCTCGCGGCGGCCGCCTCCACCATGAGCGCCCCCTCCTCCAGCTCCACACTGATGTCCTGGCCGGCGACGTGCTTGACCGAGGTGTCCCGGCGCCAGGTGCCGACCCTGTCGGTCCACGCCTCGACGACGAACTCGTGCAGACCGATATCGCCGCACACGATCGTCGCCTCCCACCTGTGGTTCGGCAGCTGCGCCATCGGGGTCGACCGCCACTCCTTGCCGCCTTTGGCGCGCCAGCGGACCCGAGCGGCCAGCAGGTCGTGGCCGTCCCGGAAGATGTCGGCGCCCACCCTTACGCGCTCCCCCGTCACTGCCTTGGCGGGGAAACCATCGGGGGTGCGCGGGCGTACGCCCTGGATCGCAACTGGCTTGATCACACCCCATTCCTACCACCGATGCGCCGGGCCGATACCCCACCTACCGGGCTATTTGAAGGTAGAGGCTTGAATCCAGCCGGACGGTGGACTACTCTGCTTTCGATAGTAGTGTCAGAACCGGAAGAGAGGCGCGATGGACGTAAGCCAGCTGTTGAAAGGGGTGCTGGACGTGGCAGTGCTGGCCGTGGTGAACGACGAGGACGGCTACGGCTACGACGTGGTCCGGCGGCTGCGGTCCGCCGGACTGGAGGACATCGGCGATGCCTCTGTGTACGGCACGCTCCGGCGGCTCTACCTGAACGGCTCGCTGACCTCCTACGTAGTGCCGAGCGACGAGGGTCCTCACCGCAAGTACTACGCGATCAACGACTCGGGCCGGGCGGTCCTCGAGGACTCGATTAAGACATGGCGGAAGTTTGCGGACTCCATCGACCAGGTCCTGAAGCTCAAGAAGGAGGCGGCGGCATGACGACATCGACGACAACTCCGGAGGCTGAGGCCTACCTGGCCGCCGTCCGGGAGCAGCTGGACGACCTTCCCGACGAGGAGCGGACGGATTTGCTGGAGGACCTGGCCGGCCACCTGGCCGATGTGTCGGCCAACCGCGGGCCGGACGGACCGCCGCTGGAGGGCCTTTTGGGGGCGCCGGCGCAGTACG
>DATAAN010000027.1:0-5600 GCA_036260105.1 Actinomycetota bacterium | reverse complement strand
CGGAGGCAGCAGCGCGCCGCCTCAGCCTTCCCGCGCCAGCGGCGGCAGCGGTATCTCGCCGGCAGACCTCGCCCGGGTCCTCGGCGGCAGCTACACCGCTCCCGGCGGCGGTAGCGGCGGCGGCTCGGCAGCCAGCGGCATCACCAACAGCGAGCTCGGCTACGTGCTGACCGGCGGCGGCAACTCGGCGGGCAACCGCTCGGTTCCGTCCAGCCGTCACACCTCCTACCCGCTCCCCGGCGACCTGACCGGCCTTCCGGCACGCGCCGGCACCCGCACGGGTCCCCGCACCACCTCGTACCGGATTCCGCTGCAGCGGGGTGCGCAGAGCAACGTCTACGACACCGTCAACTAGCAGCTTTCGTCCCGGGCGCAGGAGCAATCCTGCGCCCGTGGCATGTCCGGGGCCCGGTTAGCCGGGCCCCGAAGCGTGAACGGACAGATTTAGATGGATACCTTCTCTTCCTCCAACCGGCTCGGCACAGAGGCGAGCCCCTACCTGAAGCGGAACGCCGGGCAGCCGGTGCACTGGCACGCGTGGGGCAAGGAGCCCTTTCAGGAAGCAGGTAACGCCGGCCGGCCCCTTCTCGTCTCGCTCGGCTACCTCGCCAATCAGTGTCTGAAGGCCGACGCGTTCTTCGACGACCCTGCCGTCGCCGAGGCGGCCAACACGAGCTTCGTCTGCGTGAAGGTCGACATCTTCGAGCGTCCTGAGGTTGACGCATTTCTTGCCGGGCTGGCCGGCGCGGGGCCGGACGCATATCCCCTGATCGCCTTCCTTACTCCTGAAGGACACCCTTACCGCTTCCGCCCGCCGGTTCTAGGTGACTCGGCCGCCGACCTGGGCGGTTCGATCGAGGCGGCGGCAAGGCTCTGGAGCGAAAGCGCCGAGGAAGCGCGCCGGGAGGCCAGCCGGATCGTGGAGGAGCGCCGCCGGGCCGAGGGTGCAGCGCCGGGGGAGGGGGCCGGGACCTCGCTGCTCCAGCAGGCGGTATTCGCGCTCCAATCGGCGTTCGACGAGACCAACGGCGGCTTCGGCGACCCGCCCCGACCCCTTCGCGCGCCGGCCATCGAGTTTTTGCTGCGAGCCGCCGGCAGGGGAGTGGCCCGGGCCTCAACGGTCGCCGAGACCACCCTCCGCAAGATGGCCCAGGGCGGAATCTTCGACCAGGTGGGAGGCGGCTTTCACCATCTCGCGACCGACCGGACGTGGAAGGTCCCGCGTTTCGAGAAGCTTCTCTGCGACAACGCCCTTCTGGCCCGCTGCTACATCCACGCCTGGCAGCTGCTGAAGAAGGACCAGTTCAGCCGGGTAGCCCTGGAGACGCTGGAGTACCTGCTCCGAGACCTTGCCGACCCGGCTGGAGCCTTCTACGCCGGCCAGTCGGCCGGCAGCGGGCAGGACGAGGGCGCCTACTACACCTGGACCTACGACGAGTTCCGGAAGGTGGCGCCCGACGCCGGGCTGAAGTACGGCGTCACGCAGAAGGGCAACTTCCGGGGCCGCAACGTGCTGACGCTGGCCGACGAGGAGAGGCCCGGTCCGGAGCGAGCCGCGCTCTTCAAGCACCGGGCCGAGCGGCCGAGGCCCCCGCTCGACGAGAAGATCCTCACCTCCTGGAACGGCCTGGCCATCGGGGCCCTGGCGGAGGCCGGCGCCGCCCTGGATCGGGCCGACCTGGTCGAGGCCGCCCGGCGCGCGGCTTCGACGATCCTGCTCCGGAACCGCCACCGCTCCACGCGCCGGCTGTGGCATTACCGGCCGGACGAGAAGCACTCGGTCCCCGGCATGCTCGAGGACTACGCCTACCTGGCGGACGGCCTGTACACCCTGTGGGAGACGACGTTCGAGCCGGAGTGGATCACCACCTGCGAGGAGCTGGTGCGCATCATGCTCGACGAGTTCTCCGACCCGACCACCGGCGGCCTGGTCTCCACCACCCCCTCGCACGACCCGTTCGTTCCGAGAGCGGCCGCCGTCCACGACGGCATCGGGCCCTCTCCCGCTTCGGTGGCGTCGATCCTGCTGGGCAAGCTGGCCGTCCTGACCGGCAACCAGGGGTATGCCCGAAAGGCGGCGTCGGTCGTCGGCGCCGGCGCTCCGGCCCTGCAGGAGCGGCACCTGGACGGCGCCGGCATGCTGTGCGCGGTCGACGCCTTCGTCACCAAGCCGACGGAGATCGTCGTGCTGGGGTCGGCCGGCGACCGCCGCACCAGGGAGCTCCGCCGGCAGGTCTGGATCCGGTACCTCCCGAACAAGGTCGTTGCCGGGGCGCCGCCGCTCATCCCCTTCCCGCTCCTGGAGGGCAAGGAGCCGGTGGGCGACGCGCCGACCGCCCACATCTCCCACGGCGGAACCCGCAAGGCGCCGGTCACGGAGCCGGAGGAGTTCGAGACGGCCCTGAAGTTCTGGACGAAGCCGACGGAGCGGCAGGTGGGCCGCGTCACCGAGCTGATCGACAACGCCCTGCACCGCAGGCACTTCTTCGACAACCTGCAAAACCCGGCCTGGATCCCGCCGCTCAAGGACGCCGGCATTTTCGACGAGCCTCCGGCGCCGATCTACGACCTTGCCGAGGGCACGGTCGGCTCGCCGCCCTGGCCCGAGTCCAAGTACCTGGCCCGCATGGCGGTGTACGACCCGGAGACGGTCCAGCATGTCGCGATGGCGGTCCCGGACGCCGACAACGTACAGGTCCACGAGGACCTGGCCGACGTGGCGCTCGCCCTCCCCGCCGACATGGCGGCCCGATTCGTGCCGAAGGCCCGGGAGTGGCTGAAGTCGCCCTACCTGCTGCACCTGCCGGAGAAGCTGGCCAACCTCATGGTCCGGCTGGCGCAGGGGAACCAGGCCCAGGCAGCGATCGAGCTCGCCGAGGCGCTGTACGAGCTGCGGCCCGCGGATCCCTCGGAATCCAAGCAGCCGGTCTGGATGCCCGCCGAGCCCAGGGCCAAGTTCAGCCGCTTCGCCTACGAGACGCTCGCCACCGAGCAGCTCCCGCAGGTCGCCGACAAAGCGCCGCTTCCGGCAATGGAGCTGGTGGCCGATCTGCTGACCAGCGCGATCGAGCTCTCCCACCGTCCCGGAGAGGCGGACCCGCCCAACGACTTCTCTCACCTGTGGCGTCCGGCGATGTACGAACACGACCAGAACGCCGACAAGACGCTGCGGGAGCCGCTGGTCAAGGCGCTGGTCACAATCGTGGAGAACATCGCACGAGAGCAGCCCTCGCTCGTCCTGGAGATCGTCCGGCGCTTGGAACGGCGCCCTTGGCACATCTTCCGCCGGGTCGCCCTTCACCTGCTACGGGTGTGGCCGGAGATCTCGCCGGAGTCCATTTACCGCCGCCTCACCGACCGCCACCTGTTCCGTGACCCGCACTTCCACCACGAGTACCTCCTTCTCGCCCGGGACCACTTCGAGGAGCTCTCGCCCGAGGACCAGGCGGTGATCCTCCAGTGGATCGACGAGGGGCCGGATCTGGCCCTATGGAGCTCCGACCCGGCGACGCTGGACCTCGACACTCCGGAGAAGAAACAGGAGTACGCCGATCGCTGGCGGCTGAACCGTCTCGACATGCTTCACGAGTCCCTTCCGCCGGCGGCCCTGACGAGGTTCGAGGAGCTCGTCGAGCGGTTCGGCCCTCCGGAGCACCCCGACCTGGTCGTCTACTTCCCGGGCACCCGCACCGACCCGACGACGCCCCGGCAGGCGGACGACCTGCATGAAGCCGAGCTGGGGGAGCTGGTGGGGTTCCTCGCGGAGTGGAAGCCGGCACCGGGCCTGGGGAACCCCACGGTCGAAGGTCTCGCCCGCAAGCTGGCGGCAGTGGTGGCCGGAGAGCCCCGGAAGTTCGCCGAGGCCGCCCGCCGTTTCAAGGAGCTGGATCCGGCCTACGTCTGGGCTGTCCTACTGGGGTTGCGGGAAGCGGCGGAGGGGTTCGAGTTCCCGTGGAGGGCCCTCCTTGATCTGGCCGGATGGGCGGCCGAGGTGAAGCCGGGGCAGCAGGCCGATCGCTGGCGGCCGGCCCGCATCGAGATCGCCCGGCTGCTGTCGCGCGGTCTCCAGCCGCCCGCGGCCGAGAAACCCGACCAGGAGAAACAGAAGAGGGCCCAGATCCCGTTCCGGTTCCGGAAGGAGGTTTGGCGGGCCATCGCCCCGCTCACCAACGACGCCGATCCGGACATCGCGCCGGCGGCCGCTCCCGGGCGGGTTGCCACCGCCATCGCCGACTCCAACGCCACGGTCCGTGGAGAGGCCATGCACGCCGTCTGCCGCTACGCGTTGTGGCTTCGCCGGGAGATCGAGACCAGCTCCAACGCCAGAGAGCGGCTGCCGCGCGGCTTCGACGAGATGCCCGAGGTGCGGGAGGTCCTCGACGCCCACCTGGACCCCGCCGCCGACCCGGCGCCCGCCATCCGGTCGGTGTACGGCCGCTGGTTTTCGTACCTGCTGCTTCTCGATCCCCGGTGGGGCAGTGCCAACGTCGAGCGCATCTTTCCGAAGGAGCCGGGCCTCGAGCACCTCCGGGACGCCGCCTGGGAGGGCCACATCGGATTCTCGTCGCCTTACGACCACCTGCTGGGGGTCATCGAGGCGGAGTACGAGCGGGCGGTCGACCGGGTTGCCGGCTACGAGCCGCCTCCTCCGGGCGCCGTCTCGCCTCTCCACCGCCTGGCGGAGCACCTCACGGTTTTCTATCTCCGAGGGAAGATCGGCCTCGAACGGAGCGGGATGCTGGCACGCTTCTTTGCGGATGCGCCCGACGCCCTCCGGCAGCACGCCGTTGCGTTCATCGGACGGAGCCTCAAGAACCAGGAGGGGCGGGTTCCCGCCGACATCGCCATGCGCATGCAGGCGCTCTGGGACAAGAGGATGCAGGCGGCGGAGCAGTCGGGAGACGTCAAGGGCTTCGCCGGCGAGCTGTCATCGTTCGGCTGGTGGTTCGCCTCCCGGAAGCTCGACGTATCGTGGTCGATCCGCCAGCTGCTCAAGGTCCTGGATCACGGCATCAAGGTCGAGCCGGCCAACATGGTGATCACGGCGCTGAAGGAGATGGACGAGTCGCTGGTCAACCGGAAGGTGGAGGCGCTCTCGAAGATCCTCGCGATGGAGCAGGACAGCGTGAACCTCGTGGCCTGGACCGAGGACTCCCGGCAGATCATCTACCAGGCGCTCAACTCCCGGGACGACCAGGCCCGCACCACGGCCCTGAGCCTGCTCAGCTTCTTCGACGTCAAGCAGCTCGAGGAGCTCGTTCGCTGGGACTGATCCCGATCCTTTAGCGGCCCCCTGTCAGGGTTGCCAGAGCCCCCGGTTGCTCTGATAGAGTCTTTTCCTGTATTGCCACTAAAAGCGCGCACGCAAGTAGCCTATTGACCGCGCAGAGTCACAACGATATGGTGACGATTGGAGTTAGAATACCGACGATTTGCAGGAGCCCGGAGTCCTAGATCCCGGGCTGGAGGCATTCGAGAGGAGACTCATGGCAGCAGCAATATTTGCGTCGCACATACCGGGTGAACCGCACCTGTTCGGGTGGTACCTGGGATTCGGCATAGCGTTCGCCCTGATCGTGGTGATCGTTATCGAGGTACAG
>DATAAN010000026.1:0-12756 GCA_036260105.1 Actinomycetota bacterium | reverse complement strand
GGGCGTTCGATCACACTCCCCACTCAAAAGTGATCGAAGCCGTTCCCTTGTCGCACGCAAGACCGTAAACCTCTCCGCTGTCTCCGCTTCTGCCGGTGGCCCGGCAGGCCCACCCGTCAACAGTCAAGGCGCCCGAGCCCGGGAAAGAACCTCCGCCCATCACAGCTGCGTCGTAGGCAGCGGCGACCCGTCGAGCTGTGTCGCAATCGGACCCCATGGCTCCCAGCGACGAGACTCTTTCGAGAGTCGACTCGCATGCCTGGGAGGCCGGCGGATAACGAACGACCGGGGGCGCGAGAGCGGCAGGCGGCGGGGCGACCGGAGCGGGCGCGACCGGAGCCGGCCCCCCCGCCGAGCCCGAAGGTGCTGCGCTCCGGCTTGGCGAAGCGGCTGGTGGACTGGAAAGCTCGGCCGCCGCCGCGGGAGAGGGCGAAGATTCAGCGGTCGCCGCCCCCGACGCTGCGGTGGCCGGCGTCGACTGCACCGAGGATCGGTTCTGGCATGCGGCGAGCATCCACAGCATGATCACTAGACCGCCGATCCTCCTGGCCTTAGCACCTCTTCCACGCATGTGGGTCATAGGACCGCCAGATCGATCGAGCCGGTTGCGGCGCCCGCCTCGGATGACGCAACGTCACGAGCCCGAAGTGCCCGCTTACGCCTCTGGAACGTTCTGATAGCCAGAACGAGTGCCAGGATGGAGGTGCCCAATCCGATGCCGATCAGAAGAACCAAAGGCCCAGCGAAATTGGTTGCCTCGTCCGAGCCGACGGCGAGAACCACCGGGTTGGCCTGCTGACCCTCGGGATAGCCGGCCTGCAGCCGGTAGTCGCCGGCTTCGGGAATCGTGAAGGCCGCCAGCGACTGACCCGAGCGGCCGCCCTGGCTGTAAGTGAGCTCGGTGGAAGGTTCGTCCAGACTGAGGGACTCGCCGGTTTTCAGCGATGTGACGGCCACGTTGATGCCGTTCAGGTCTCCGGTTGAGAAGGTTTGGTTGCCTACGACACTCTCGTGCTCGTAGAAGATCGTGTAATCGCCTGCTTGGTCGAAGGTGAAGACGTGTTCTCCCGGGACGACCACCTGCTGAAGGTTTTCGGTAACGCCCGTAAGGACCCCCACGATCCCCATCCCGGCAATTGCCCATCCGACCACGAGGACTAGTGCAGCCAGCACGTACCGGCCTCGTCCCGGCTTGATCTTTTCGGTCATCTCTTTCCCCGCCTTTCGCTCAGCCCCTCAGGGCCCGTTAATTGCCGAGTTAGACGGATGCTTGAAGCCGATTTATCCCGAGCGCAGCAAAATGGGGACGAAAGCTCGAGCCGATGAGGAGATCAACCCACGGCTTCCAGCCCGCACTACCTACGGCAGCCCCGGGGTTTGCCTCAGTCCTCGCCCAGATAGGCCTTGCGCACCCGGTCGTTCCTGAGGAGGCGGTCGGCGGCGTCGGATAGGACGATCTGCCCCGACTCGAGGACGTACCCCTTCGACGCCAGGCTCAGCGCGGCATGCGCATTCTGCTCGACCAGCAGGATCGTCGTGCCCTCTTTGTTGATCTCCTCGATCGCCTGGAAAATCTTCTCGACGACGAGCGGCGCAAGGCCCATGGAAGGCTCGTCGAGCATCAGCAGCTTGGGGCGGCTCATCAGCGACCGGCCGATGGCTAGCATCTGCTGCTCACCTCCGGACAGCGTTCCGCCCGACTGCTTTGCCCGCTCCCGAAGGACCGGGAACAGGGTGAATACGCGCTCCATGTCGTCCTTGATGCCGGCGGTGTCCTGGCGCTGGAAGGCCCCCATCTCCAGGTTCTCCCGGACGCTCATGCGGGGGAAGATCCGGCGTCCTTCCGGTGTGTGGGAGATGCCGCGGGTCACCACCTCGTGAGCGGGCAGCGTATTGATCGGCTCTCCGCCAAACGAGATCTTGCCGGCCGACGTCGGTTGGACTCCGGAGATCGTCTTCAACGTGGTTGTCTTGCCCGCTCCGTTACCCCCGATGAGGGCGACGATCTCACCTTCGTCGACCTGCATGCTGATCCCTTTGACCGCCTCGATGTTCCCGTAGCGGACCCTTACGTCCTCAAGCTCCAGAAGCATCTTCGGCGGCCCCCCTTCCGAGGTAGGCCTCGATGACCCGAGGATCCTTCTGCAGCTGTTCCGGAGCGCCCTCGGCGATCTTCTCGCCGTGGTCCAGCACGGCAACGCGCTCGCAGACCCCCATGACCACCTTCATGTCGTGCTCGATCAGAAGCACCGTGACGCCGGAGTCCCGGATCTTGCGGATGAGCTCCATGAGCCCTTCCTTCTCCTTGGGGTTCATCCCGGCGGCCGGCTCGTCCAGAAGCAGCAGCTTGGGCCTGGTCCCCAGGGCCCTCGCAATCTCCAGGCGGCGCTGGTCGCCGTAGGACAGGTTCCGGCTCGGCTCGTTGGCGTAGCGCTCGATGCCGACGAACCGCAGCAGCCGGAGCCCCTCCGACGAAGACTCCTCGTTCTCCTTTCGGTGGATCGGCAGGTTGAAGATGGCGCTGATCGCTCCGGCTCGATGCTTGGCGTCCAGCCCGACCTGCACGTTCTCCAGCGACGTCATCTCGCCGAACAGGCGGATCTGCTGAAACGTCCGGGCGATCCCGGCCTTGGTGATCCGGTGAGGGGCCAGTCCGCTGAGCGACGTGCTGTCCAGCGTTATCTGCCCGCCGTCGGGTTTGTACACCCCGGTGATGCAGTTGAAGAAGGTGGTCTTGCCCGCTCCGTTCGGTCCTATCAGGCCGCGAATCTCTCCCGGCGCGATGGTCAGGTCGACGTCACGCACCGCGGTCAGGCCACCGAAGACCTTCGTCACCTTGCTTGCCTCCAGCAAGGCTTCGGTCATGTGGCCGCCGCCTCGGTCGGTATGTCCGGATCGCCCTCGAGCTTGAGTTCGGCCTCCCTTCTCCGGGAGGGCAGGAGACCCTGCGGCCGGAAGATCATCATCACCACCAGGATGAGGCCGAACGCCCAGTAGCGGTACTCGTCGAACTCGGAGAACCGCAGCTGGACGAACGCCGGGATGCCTACGATCACGAACGCTCCGGCCAGCGCTCCCGGAATGCTGCCCATCCCGCCCAGCACGACCGCGCACAGGACGAGGAACGAGGCGAAGACGTCAAACGAAGCCGGAGAGACGTAGTTGGATTTGGAGGCGAATACAACCCCGGCGACCCCGGCGGTGGTCGCCCCGATGGCGAATGCCAAAAGCTTCATCTTCAGAGTCGGGACGCCCATCGCCTCGGCTGCCACCTCGTCCTCACGGATGGCGATCCAGGCCCGGCCTATGCGGGAGTTGTCCAGCCGCCGGATCACCAGGATGCCGACCACGAGCAACAGCAGCAGGAGGTAGTAGTAGGGGACCGGGTTCAACCCGAAGTGGTAGCCGATAATCGGGATGCGGGGGTGAGGGATCCGGCTGATGCCGAGAGCGGCCCCGGTGACGCTCTCCAGGTTGTTGGCCACGATGCGGACGATCTCGCCGAAGCCCAGGGTCACGATGGCCAGGTAGTCGCCGCGCAGCCGAAGCGTCGGTGAGCCGAGCATCACCCCTATGCACATGTTGAGGACCAGGACGAACAGAAGGATGATCCAAAAGCCCCAGTCGGCCCAGAAGTCCGTCTGGGTGTACCCCATCTTGATCGGCCCCGCCCCGGAGAAGATGCCCCAGGCGTAGGCACCGGTGGCGTAGAACGCGATGTATCCGAGGTCGAGCAGACCGGCGAAGCCGACTACGACGTTGAGCCCCAGCGCCAGCAGGGCGAAGCTGGCGATCTGCACGAGGATCTCGCGGGCAGCCAGTGAGACGAAGTTGGGCAGGATGGCTGCGACCAGGAAGATGACGCCCAGCGCGATGTTGACGTACATCCGCCGCTTGCCGTTGTCGCGCTTGCTCACGCTGCCCCCTTCTCGCCGAGCAGGCCGGTCGGTCGGAACATCAGGACCAGCACCAGGATCAGAAAGGCAACGACGTCACGCCACTGGACTCCGAAGCACCCCGCGGCCACGTTCTCGAACACGCCGAGGAGCAGCCCGCCCAGAAGGGCGCCTCGTATGTTGCCGATACCGCCCAGCACGGCGGCCGTGAACGCCTTGACCCCGGGCAGAAAGCCGATCTGGAACCGGGTGACCCCGAAGGACCAGCCGAACAGCAGGCCGGCCAGGCCAGCTAGCAGGCCGCCTATCAGGAAGGTGACGGTGATAACCCGGTTGATGTTCACGCCCATGAGCCCCGCCGTCTCGGCGTCCTGCGCCACCGCCCGAATGCCCCGGCCCGTGCGGGAGCGGTTGATGAACTGGTCGACCGCGATCATCGTCAACATGGCGATGATGAACACAGTGATGTCCCGGTTCTGGATGCGAACCCGGTGGAACGCCTCGGGGAGTATGCCGCTGAAGAAGGTATCACTCAGGTCGAGCGCCACCCGGGACCGGACGGTCGCCGGAAAGTTCTCGAAGTTCGGCCCCCGCCAGATACGGACGGAGTTGGCCAGAAACAGCGACGCCCCGATCGCGCTGATCAGGTAGGCGAGGCGGGGCGCGTTCCGGCGGCGCAGCGGCCGGTAGGCAACCCGCTCGAGCGCCACCGCCGCCAGCCCGCCCAGGAGGATGGCCGGAACGGCCGCCGCCAGCAGCAGCAGCGCTCCCTGGCCCTGGCTCGTCGCGCCGCCTTCCGGGGCCAGCCCGCTGACGGCAAGGAACGCCCCCAGGCTGCCGAGCATGAACACCTCGGAGTGCGCGAAGTTGATGAGCTGGAGAACGCCGTAGACCAGCGTGTAGCCGAGGGCGATCATGGCGTAGACGGCGCCGGTGGACAGCCCTCCGGCAAGCCGGAACGGCAGCTCTGAGCTCAGGCAGTCGGGAATGTCGCCTCCACCACTGATGAGAGCAGAGGAGGGCCCGGAGGCCCTCCTCTGCAGTTGGATGCGTTCACCAGGAACGGCGGCTGGTTTCTAGAGATCGTCGACAGGCCCGACCTCACGCACCACTCCGTCCCGGATCACGAACAGAGAGACGGTACCCGCCTCGACCTGGCCGTTCTCCGCGAAGCTCATCCGCTTGGTGATTCCCTCGTAGTCCGAGTCACGAACGTTCTGGACCACGCACTGGCGGGTGACCCCGCCGGCGCCGCCGTTCTCGCCGCACTCCCGGATTGCCTCGATCGTCGTGTTGGCGACGTCGTACCCCTCGGCGGCGTAGATGCCGGGACGGCGGGCGTACTCGGCTTCGAAGGCGTCCACGAAGCGCTGCGCGTCCTCCTCCGGGGACAGGTTGATGTCGGGGCAGGCGCAGGTCAGCAGCACGTTCTCCGCCTCGGCCCGGCCGATCTTCTCGCCGATCTCCTCCTCTTTGCTGCCGTCGCCGGAGGCGATGATGCCCTCGTAGCCCTTCTCCCGCAGCTGGCGGGCGACTAGCTGGAACTGGGCGGCGTATCCGGCGTAGAAGAGCGCCTGCGGGTCGGCCGCGACGACGGAGTCGACGAGGGCCGTGTAGTCGGTGGTCGGCTCGATGCTCTCGCTGAGGACGACCTCCAGGTTGGCCTCCTCCGCCGCCCTGCGGGTGGCGTTGCCAAGTCCCTGTCCGTACGGGCTCTTGTCGTCCACCACTGCAACCCGTTCGCAGCCCAGGTGCTCGAAGGCCTGGATGATGCCGGAGCCCTGATCGTTGTCGTTGGCGAGTCCCCGGAAGAAGGTGCGGAAGCCGGACTCCGTCAGATCCGGCCGGGTGGCGGAAGCGGTGAAGAAGAGCAGGCCGGCTTCGCTGAAGAGGCTGCCGGTGGCTGCCGTCTCACCGGAGAAACCCCCACCCAGGACGGCGACGACACTGGGGTCGCCGATGAACTGCTGTGCGATGGCCGGGGCCGTCTCCGCTCCGGCGTTGCGGTTGTCCAGAGCCTTGAAGGTCAGGGTCACCGGCAAATTGCCGGACTCGTTGGCCTGCTTGATGGCCAGCGCCATGCCGTCGTGGCTGGGAAGGATGATGTTGGCGTTGTCACCCGTACGGTCGCCGAAGGTGCCGATGGTCACGGTTGGCTTCGCCTGTGCGAGCCGCATGACTGCTGCAGTAGGCGACCCGCCCGGTGAGGCTGCAGCAGGCGAGGCTCCGGTAGGCGAACCACCCGGCGAGGCTGCTGCAGGTGAGGCAGTCGTGGGGGCCGCGCCCGGACCGGCCGGGGACTCGCCCTCGGGGGCCTGTGCCGGCTCGAGAGTGGAGGGATCGCAGTCGCCGGACGCCTGCGTAGTGCCCCCGCCACCGCCATCTCCGCCACCGCAGGCGGCGGCCACGAACATCATCAGGACAAGCAGGGACAACAGAGTTCTCCCGCGCACTCTCCTCATTGGAACCCCCTTCTCAGGTCTTCGGGCCAATCCGGGCCAATTGGCGGGATTGTATCCTTTTCGAAGGGCCGGCTCGGCAAACGCCTTTCGAGATCTAAGAGTTCTCCGAGACCCGTCAAAGCGCCCCGGCCGGCACATCGGAATCCAGCTCGACTCCCTTTGTTTCCGGCAGAGCGGCATAGAGCAGGCTGATGAGGATCACGGGTATGGCGATGCTGGCCGCGGCAGTCTCGAAGGAGCCCAGCTCGTCGGCCAAAAAGCCGAACAGGGCCAGGCCGCCGACCGCTCCCAGAACCCCCGCGACAGTGAGCCAGCCGGCGGCAGTGCTCCGGCAGGAGGTCGGGAAAAGCTCCGCCGATAGCGCTCCGGACGCCGGCGTGTAGACCGAGGCGGCGAACATTCCAAGCAGGTATCCGATCGCAACACCGGCTCCTCCGACGTTGTAGGTGAAGAATGCCGCAACGCCGATCCCGGCCAGAGAGACCGCGGCGCTCACCCGCCGCCCCAGGACGTCGGCGGCCCACCGGCCCACCAGCAGGCCGGCGAGCCCGACCGGCCCCGCAGCGAGCACCGACAGGGCCATCGCCGAAGGTTGCAGGTTCCGTACCTCCTCGGCGAAGTAGAAAGCGAAGGTGTTCGCCGGCCCCGAGACGAACCCGGCTGCGGCCGTCAGCAGTCCGAGCAGTACCAGGCGTGCGCGCCGGCCGGGAGGAATCCGGCTCCGCATCCGGGACGTCGCCGGCGGCGGCTCACGGTGGAGGGCCGCATATCGCTCCGGCTCCCGCAGCCTGGCGGCGGCGAAGGGGATAAGAGCCAGGGGGAGCAGCGCCAACCCGAAGAGGATCCGGAACCCCACACCTTCGAACGCCGCACGGAGAAGAACCGGAACGCCTGCCCCGACCGCGTACGCCGCTCCGATGACCGACACGGCTCTGGCCCGGTGCTCCATGGCAGACACCTCCGCCCCGACGACCAGCGCGACGGCATTGGTGGCGGAAAGCAGCGGGCGGGCGAGCGCGAGGATCAGCACGAACCACCAAAAGGCGGGTGAGAGCGCAGCGCCCGCGGTGAGGGCGAGGCCGGCGATCGCACAACCGGTTATCACCCGGCGACGCCCTGCGCGGTCCGCGAGCGCAGCCAGAGGCAGAGCGGCAAGAGAGCCCATGCGGATGATGCTGAGACCGAGACCGAGCGTCGTGTCGGTAAGGCCTAGAGCAGCATCACCAGCACCCGAGACGCTGAATCCGGTTGCGACATCGGCGAGCGTGGCCGTGGCAAGGAACTGGCCAAAGCCGGCACCGGCGGCCAGGCCGGCCGGTGGAAGGACCGAGGGCTGGAGCCAGCCGGAAAGCTTTCGCCCCGGCCGGCGACTCAGGTTACGGCTTGTCGTCCGGAGTCCTGGCGGCACCCGGAGCCGGCTGGGCCTCCTCCTCGTCGAGGCCCCGCTTGAACTCCCCCTTGGCCTTGCCGAGCGAACGTGCGAACTCGGGCAGCTTCTTCGCGCCGAACAGCAGCATCACCACCGCGGCGACTATCAACAGCTCTCCGCCTCCGAGGTTCGGCATCTATCTGCTCCTTTGCGATCGGTTGGTAGAAGTATCCCGCATACCGGCGGAACTCCGAGGCACCAGCATCAGCGCTTAAGC
This sequence comes from Actinomycetota bacterium, assembly GCA_036260105.1. Lineage (GTDB taxonomy): Bacteria > Actinomycetota > CADDZG01 > JAHWKV01 > JAHWKV01 > JAJCYE01. The sequence goes on along the minus strand of DATAAN010000026.1, from coordinate 4,752 downwards.
ATCCGTGCGACCACCACGGTGCCTTCGTAGAGCAGCCCCAGCGGGACCGCCATGATCATCAGCGTGATCGGGTCCTGGGTGGGGGTGATGATTGCTGCAAGCACCAGGATGATCACCCAGGCCATCTTCCGCGCATCCCGGAGCTTGCGGCTGCTCAGCACCCCCACGAGCGTCAGGCCGATCAGGATGATCGGGAACTCGAAGGAGAAGCCGAAGGCAGCGATCAGAATCAGAACGAAGGACAGGTAGTCCGCCGCCCTCGGCAGCAGGACCAGCTCCGTTCCGGCAAATCCGGCCAGCACTTCGAGCGCCTTCGGCAGCGAGACGAAGGCCGTGAGCACCCCCAGCCCGAAGAGGACGACAGACACCACGACGAAGGGCAGCGCGTACTTGCGCTCGTGGGCGTGAAGGCCGGGAGTGACGAATCGCCACAGCTGCCAGAGGATGACCGGCAAAGCCAGCACCATCCCCGCGAACGCCGTGACCTTGAGCCGGATGACAAACGCCTCGGTGGGGGCCGTGTATATCAGCTGGCCACCCTCCAGGATCTGGTCCGCCACCGGCAGCTCCGCCAGCGGGTCGATCAGTGCAGCGAGGATGGGGGAGTAGAAGTACCAGGCGACCACGCAGCAGGCGACGTAGGCCAGCACCACCTTGAATAACCGGCTGCGGAGCTCCTCCAGGTGCTCCATCAGGCTCATCTCGCCCTGGGGAGGCGGCGGGATGCGCGGGTCCTGGTCTGAGATCTTCACCTGACCACCTTAGAGTCCCGGCAGCTAGTCGCGGCGCTCCCGCAGGGCCACCGTGCAGGTCCCGAAAGCGGTCATGCGGCCCTCCTCGTCGGATATCTCAACCGCCCACACCGCCAGAGTCGATCCGGTGTGCAGGGGTCTCCCGACGCCGGTCACCCATCCCGATGACGCCGGGCGCAGGTGATTGACCTTGAGCTCCACGCCGAGCGCCAGCTTGTCCCGTTCGGCTATCCAGCCGCCCAGCGAGGCGATGCTCTCCACCAGCACGCCGGACGCGCCCCCGTGCAGCATTCCCCAGGGCTGGGAGTTGGAAGACACCGGCATGCGGGCGACTATCCGCTCGGCCGAAGCCTCCAGCCACTCGATGCCCATCTTCTGCATGAGCGGCCCCCGGCCCTTCTCGTTTAGCTCGGAGGGAGTAGGCAGCGGCTCTTCGTTCATGCCCCCAACCTACTCCCGCCGGCGTTGTGTCTGGGGGATGGCCTCAAGCGCCGGCCATCGAACCCTCGTGGGCGCTCTCGATCCGTGCGACCTCGGCCTTCGGCGCCAGGCGCCAGAAGTTCTGCGACTCCGCCTCCCAGTGCTCGAGGATGGCGTAGGCCCGCTCGGAGCCGGTGAGCTCGGCGTGGTCCGCCAGCAGCTCCAGCAGCTCGGCCATATGCGGTCTGAGCGGCCGGTGCAGGTCGACGAGCTCCGGGTTGACCCGCGCCCGCAGACGTCGCTCCGGGTCCCACACGAACGCCTGGCCGCCGGTCATGCCGGCGCCCATGTTCCATCCGGTCGGTCCGAGGATGACCGCGGTGCCTCCGGTCATGTACTCGCACGCGTGGTCCCCGGCGCCCTCCACCACCGCGGTCGCTCCGGAGTTGCGGATGCACAGCCGCTCGCCTCCCCGGCCGGCGACGAACAGCTTGCCGCCGGTCGCTCCGTACAGGACCGTGTTGCCGATGAGGTGCGGCTCGCCGGCATCGTTCTCCGGCGCCTTGATGACGATGCGGCCGCCGCCCATGCCTTTGCCGACGTAGTCGTTGGCCTCGCCGGTCAGGAAAAAGTCGACGCCGTCGCTCAGGAAGGCTCCGAAGCTTTGGCCGGCCTCGCCGTCGAACCGTACTGTCGCCTTGCCGGGAGGGGTCCGGTCGCCGTGTTCGTGCGCGATGGCTCCACCCAGGCGGGCGCCGACCGTCCGGTCCTTGTTGTGGATCGGGTAGGAGACGTCTACCTCGCCGCCCTCGAGAACCGCCTTGATGCAGGCGTCGTGCACCAGGTCGCCCAGCTCCGACGTCGGCTGCTGGATCGGGTGCGAGGCAACGAAGTGCTTGGGCCCGTCCTCGATGTGCATCAGAGGCGTAAGGTCGAGCATGCCGGCCCTAGGCCCGACGGTGTGCGGCTCCAGCAGGTCCATCCGGCCGATAGCCTCGTCCAGCGAACGCAGTCCCAGCTTCGCCAGGATGCGACGGATCTCCTCGGCGACGAACAGCAGGTAGCGAGCCACCTGCTCCGGCGTGCCGGAGAACTTGGCGCGCAGGTCCTTTCGTTGGGTGGCGATGCCCACCGGGCAGGTGTCGCGGTGGCAGGCCCGCACCATGATGCAGCCTTCGGCGAGCAGCAGTGAGGTGCCGAACGAGTACTCGTCCGCGCCCAGGAGCGCCGCCATGATCACGTCGCGGCCGCTCTTCATGCCCCCGTCGACCCGGATGCGCACCCGGTCGCGGAGCCCGTTCTGCATCAGCGTCTGCTGGGTCTCGGCGATGCCGATCTCCCAGGGCAGCCCGGCGTTCTTGATAGACGACAGAGCGCTTGCCCCGGTGCCTCCGTCCCATCCCGAGATCTGGACTACGTCGGCCAGTGCCTTGGCGACGCCGGCGGCGATGGTGCCGACGCCGTGCTCGGCGACGAGCTTGACGGAGACGGTCGCCTTCTGGTTCGCCTGCTTGAGGTCGAAGATCAGCTGCGCCAGGTCCTCGATGGAGTAGATGTCGTGGTGCGGCGGGGGAGAGATGAGCGCGACCCCGGGACGGGTGTGCCTGAGGCCTGCGATCTCCTCGGTCACCTTGTGGCCGGGAAGCTGGCCGCCTTCTCCGGGCTTCGATCCCTGTGCGATTTTGATCTGGATCTCCTCGGCCCACGCCAGGTACTCGGGAGTCACGCCGAAGCGTCCCGACGCGACCTGCTTCACCTTGCAGCGCCGCTCGTCGCGATAGCGGCTCGGGTCCTCGCCGCCTTCTCCGCTGTTTGCCGCGCCGCCGATCGAGTTCAGCGCGATCGCCAGCGTCTCGTGCGCCTCGGCGCCGATGGCGCCGTGGCTGATCGCCCCCGTGGAGAAACGGGCGGTGATCTTCTCCACCGGCTCGACCTCCTCCAGCGGGATCGGGGCGACCTCCTTGAAGCGGAACAGGTCGCGAGGCTCGGTCGCCGGACGCTCCTCCACGAGCGCGGCGAACTTGCTGTAGGTCTCCCACCGGCCGTTTTTGACCGCCTCCTGGAGGGTGTCGACGACGTCGGGATTGGTCGCGTGGTACTCGCCGTTGACCCGGTGCTTCACGTACCCGGGGTGGGTGATCTTGGGCGCGATGTCGTAGGCCTTGCCGTGCCGCTTCAGCACGTCCTCGGCAATCTCGTCCAGCCCGATGCCGCCGAGCGGCGAGGGGGTGCCGCTGAATGCCAGGTCGATGACGTCCTGCCCGATGCCGATGGCGTCGAAGATCTGTGCTCCCCGGTAGGAGTCGGTGGTCGAGATCCCCATCTTCGACAGGATCTTGAGGACTCCCTCCTCCACCGCCAGCCGGTACCGCATGAGAGCCTCCTGGACCGGGATGTCCTCTCCCAGCCGGCCCTTTCCCACGATGTCGGCCAGCGACTCGAGGACCAGGCGGGGGCAGATAGCCTCGGCGCCGTAGCCGAGCAGGCAGGCGAAGTGGTGGACCTCACGGGCTTCATCGGTCTCTACGACCAGGCTGGTGCGGGTGCGGTGGCCGGACCTCATGAGCCGCTGGTGAACCGCTCCAACCGCCAGCAGCATGGGGATGGGCGCCCGCTCGGGGCCGGTGTCGCGATCCGAGATGACGATGATGCCGCTGCCGATGCGGGCGGCCTGCTCCGCCTCCTCGCAGATCCTCAGCAGCTGCGCCTTCATCCCGTCCTTGCCGTCCTCTACCGGGAAGGTGGCGTCCAGGCGGTAGCCACCCAGCGTCTTGAACAGGAAGAAGGTGTCCAGCTCCAGCAGGGAGGCGCCCTCCGGTCGCTCCCACAGCACGGGGTCGTGCGGCCCGATCAGGGTCCGGATGCTCATGACCGAGCGTTCCCGCATGTGGTCGATTGCCGGGTTGGTGACCTGGGCGAAACGCTGCTTGAAGTAGTTGTAGAGCGGCCGGGTGAACTCGCTGAGGACTGCAGGCGAGGTGTCGTCGCCCATGGAGGAGGTCGGCTCGTGCGCGGTCGACGCCATCGGCCGCAGGATCACCGTGAACTCCTCCTTCGTGTAGCCGAAGGCGACCTGCCGGTTCACCAGGTCCGCCGGGACCTCCGGGTCCGGAGCGACCAGCGAGGTCTGGGTCAGGTGCTGCGCCACCCACTCGCCGTACGGCTTCCTCCTGGCCAGGCGCTCCTTGACCGGGTCGAAGATGAACCCGCCGTCCGCCGGGTCGACGACCAGCATCTGGCCGGGTCCGAGCTTGCCTCTCTTCACCAGGCCGTGGCCTAGGGTGTAGATGGATCCCGCCTCGGAGGAGCAGGCGATGAAACCGTCCTCGCAAACCGAGTAGCGCAGCGGGCGAAGGCCGTTGCGGTCCAGGGCGGCGCCGATCTTGAAGCCGTCGGTGAATACCAGCCCGGCCGGCCCGTCCCAGGCCTCCATGAGGCAGGAGTGGTATCGGTAGAAGTCCCGGACCTCGTCGTCGAGGTCCTCGAGCTTCTCCCAGGCGCAGGGGACCAGCATCGCCATGGCGTGCGTGATGTCCCGGCCTTCGCGGTTCAGCAGCTCCAGGACGTTGTCCAGCATCGC
>DATAAN010000025.1:0-4843 GCA_036260105.1 Actinomycetota bacterium | reverse complement strand
ATGGCATCCAGGTCCTGCCCGCTCTTGGCGTCGCACTCTCCGTCTCTAAAGTCGACCCGTCCCAAAGACCGAGGGTGATGTGGATGGCGGTGTCTGCGTACTTCGCCGTCGCCGCCGTCTCAGTGCTCCAAACGTTCCAGGGCCGCGCGCCGCTCGACCTTGGATTGCTCTCCGGGATGCTTCTAGCGGGCGCTTTGCTTCTGGCTGGCGTTGCCCTCATGCGCCTGATAACGGGGTCAAGGCCGCCCGCCGGCACGGCACAGTAGCTGCTCGGCGTCAGCCGAGATGGGCCCGCCGGCGGAGGCCTGGCAGATCCCTGACGACGATCTTGCGTCCCTCCACCCGCAGGTACTGCCGGTCCTCGAACGACTTGAGAACCTGGTTCACGCTCTGGCGTGACCCCCCCACCATGGCGGCCAGGTCAGATTGGGTCAGCCTCACAAGCTCCACCGCCGACGACTCGCTCGACCCCTGCTCCTCTGCCAGCCTCACCAGGAGCTTGGCCACCCGCCCGTGAAGGTCCAGAAACACCAGATCGCCGGTCTGGTCGATCATGCGCCGGACGAGCCTGCCCAGCGAGCACAGCAGCCCGTCTGCGACTGACGAATGCCGGGACATGAGAGCGATGAGACTCGGCCGGTCTATCGTGTAAACGGTGGTCGGCTCCAGTGCCTGGACCGACGCCGACCGGGGGCCGCCATCCAGTAGAGCCAGCTCCCCGAAGATCTCCGGCGGACCCATGGTGGCCAGCACGAGCTCATCCCCCTCCTCGGAGGTGTAGACGACCTTCACCCTCCCCTTCTCGATAACGAACAGTCGGTCACCGGCATCCCCCTGCTGAACGATGTACTGGCCCCTCCGGTAACTCCGGTAGCTCGAACTGGCCGCCACATCCTGCAACGCGGCCGGACCAACGTCGGAGAAGACGGCAGTTTGCGCCAGAAGAGCTACCGCTTGGTCCGTTTTCATCGCAGTCGCCTCCTCCATCCGCGCTTAACGATGGAGTTTCCGTCGTGTAAGGATATGTAATATGTGTCCCCCGGCTTAAGCCGGGCAGCCGTCGTTGGAGCTGGTATGGGGCAATGACTTCGCCGAAGCTGGACACCGTCAAGGTTCCGGACGCCTTCGCACCGGTCTTCGAGAGAGCGCAGGAGTACGTAAAGCAGTACTTCAACGGCCGGCGGTTCGATCCGGCCCAGGGCACGATCGAGATCTTCGACCAGCGCTACATCCTGGTCCGAGCCGCCTCGATGTCGGTTGAGTTCTTCGACCAGATCCTCAACCTCTACGCCGACAAGGGGGCCGAGGAGGCGGTTGCCGTCGCGAGGAGCCTGCTCTTCGACATCGCACACGCCATCGGCGCGGGAGACGCCCGCAACTTCCACGAGAGGATGCATCTCGACGACCCGATCTCGAAGCTTTCGGCGGGTCCGGTCCACTTCGCCCACGCCGGCTGGGCCTTTGTCGACGTTTTCCCGGAGAGCAGCCCTTCTCCCGACGAGTCCTACTACCTGATCTACGACCACCCGTACTCGTTCGAGTCCGACTCGTGGATCAAAGCGGGCAAGGACGTGGACTTTCCGGTCTGCGTGATGAACGCTGGATATTCGTCGGGATGGTGCGAGGAATCTTTCGGGGTGACGCTGGTCGCGACGGAGATCTTATGCAAGGCAAAAGGGGACGACAGCTGCCGCTTCATCATGGCGCACCCCTCACGCATCCAGGAATACATCGAGCGATACCTGAACGAGCGACCGGAGCTGGCACCGAAAGTGACCAGCTACGAGATTCCCGGCTTCTTCTCGCGCAAGCAGGCCGAGGATGAGCTACGCGAGAGAGAGGAGCAGTACCGCAACGTCTTCGAAGCGTCCTCGGACGCGCTTTTGATCCTCGGGCTGGACGGCCGGATTGTGGCAGCGAACCCGGCGGCAATAGGGATGTTCGGCTTTTCGGAGCAGGCGGCAATCGGTCTTCTTTTTGAACGCCTCCTGCCGGCGGACGGAGGGCCGGTCTTCGAACGGCTGAAGGAAGAGGTCTTGAGCAACAGCCGGTCGTATGTCGAGTCGAAAGGGGTGGCCGAAAACGGAAAACTGTTCGACGTGGAGGTTCGGGGCACCGCCTTCAGGTACCGCAAACAACCGCACCTCCTGGTGGCGATCCGCGACATCACGGCGAGGAAGCGCTCGGAAGAGGACCTGAGGGCATCGAAGGATGCCGCTGAGGCGGCCACACGGGCGAAAAGCGCTTTCCTGGCGAACATGAGCCATGAGATTCGCACCCCCATGAACGCGGTGATCGGCATGACCAGCTTGCTTCAGGACACCGAACTCAGCGAGGAGCAGCGGGAGTTCGTCGAGACGATCCGCACCAGCGGCGAACATCTGCTCGGCCTGATCAACAACATCCTCGACTTCTCCAAGATCGAGGCCGGCAAGATCGATCTCGAGCCGCAGCCGGTGGACGTACGGTCCTGCGTTGAGGACGCCCTGGAGCTGGTTTCGCTCCAAGCCGCCGAGAAGGACCTCGAGCTGGCGTACGAGCTGGATCCGTCGGTGCCGGACGGCCTGCTGGTGGATGCCGGGCGGTTGCGGCAGGTCCTGGCCAACCTGCTGACCAATGCCGTCAAGTTCACGTCCCGGGGCGAGATCGTCGTCGCGGCGACGGCCACGCCGCTTGGCGACAGCCACGAGGTAACGTTCTCCGTACGCGACACCGGTATTGGGATGCCCGCCGATACCGCGGGCCGGCTGTTCCAGCCCTTCAGCCAGCTCGACGCCTCAACGACCCGCACCTACGGGGGAACCGGTCTCGGACTGGCCATCTCGAAGCGGCTCTGCGAGGCGATGGGTGGACGGATCTGGGTGGAGTCCCAGCCGGGTGCCGGGTCCACATTTCATTTCACGTTCCTCGCGCCGGAGGTTGCAGTGAACCGGCCGTCCGAGCTTCCCACTCCCGAGCTCCGGGGACTTCGGGCTCTGATCGTCGACGACAACGCCACCAACCGGCGGATCCTCAAACTTCAACTTGAGAAGTGGGGCTTGGTTCCCGCCCAGACGGAGTCGCCGGAGGAGGCGCTGGCGTGGGTTCGGGCTGGCGAACACTTCGATCTGGCGCTCATCGACTACAACATGCCGGGCATGGACGGGGTGACCCTGTCCGAGCGCCTGAGGGAGTCGCTCGGTGCCCAGGAGATGAGGCTGATGCTGCTGACGTCCATGGGGTCGACCACCGAGGACGTTCGGATCAAGGGTGCAGGACTCGATGCAGCGCTCACCAAACCGGTGAAGCAATCCCAGCTCTACGACTCGCTTCTCAACGTGATGGCGAAGAGGCCGGCGAAGCCAAAGCCTCAGAGCAAGAGAGTTTTTGATGCCGGCATGGCTGAACGCATGCCTTTACGGATCCTGCTGGCGGAGGACAACCAGATCAACCAGAAGCTCGTCACCTTGACTCTTGCCAAGTTCGGCTACCAGGCGGACGTAGCCGGCAACGGAATCGAGGCGGTGGCTGCGCTCGAGCGGCAGCCCTACGACGTCGTGCTCATGGACGTTCAGATGCCGGAGATGGACGGATGCGAGGCCGCGGGGGAGATTCGCCGCCGTTGGCCTGGAGCAGGCCCCCGCATCATCGCCATGACAGCGAACGCCCTGGAGGGAGACCGGGAATCATGCCTCGCGGCCGGCATGGACGACTACCTCAGCAAGCCCATCAGCCCTCAGGACCTTGCCCGGGCGCTCACCCGGGCGGCGGCCACCGGAGACACCTCGTCCGCGCAATCTCGCCGTACGGAGAAGGACGCCTCGGCAATCGACCTGACAGGACTTCTAGACACCCTTGGGGAAGGCGGCGATCGCATCCTTCCGGAGCTGGTTCAAGACTTCCTGGACCAGTCGGCGCAGCTGATCGAGGAAGCCGGCCGCGCGCTGCGGGAGGGAGATCAAAAGACGCTCGAGCGTTCCGCCCACACGCTTAAATCCGTGGCAAAGGCATTCGGTGCCTCTCGGCTGGCGGAGCTCTGTGAGAGCTTGGAGAGCGCAGCCAGAACCGGTGACATGCTGATCGCCGCTACGTTGTTCGATCCGGTCGCAAGCCAGGCAGGAATAGTGTCCAGCGCATTGCAGTCTGCGATGAAGGCTGCACGACCGGAGGGTTCGGCCGCAAATTGACCGAATCGTCGGCCGAGGGCCGGCCGGGAGCCGGAGCGTTGGTGCTCGTGGTCGACGATGACCTCGTAAGCCGCCGCATCGTCGCTCACATACTCGAGCGGGAGGGCCACTCCGCCGTCCTCGTCGGCGACGGGCCTAGCGCGCTGGACCTGCTCAAGCTCAAGCCCTTCGACCTGGTCCTGCTGGACATCCGCATGCCGGAGATGGACGGTTTCGAAGTGTGCCGGCTGATCCGTTCGGATCCCCGAACCGAGGCTCTGCCGGTCGTAATGATCACGGCTGAGGGTTTCGAAGAGAAGTTGCGTGCGCTCGAGGCGGGGGCGGACGACTTCCTGGTCAAGCCTTTCGACCGTGGGGAGTTCGTCGCCAGAGTCCGTTCCCTCCTGCGGATCCGCCGCTATCACCAAACCATCATCGAGCAGGCAGCGGAGCTCAAGGACCTGAATCGGACGCTCGAGGGCCGTGTCCGGGAACAGGTAGGTGAGATCGAGCGGCTCAGCCGGCTTCGCCGGTTCCTGTCCCCTCAGGTGGCGGACCTGCTCGTATCGTCCGGAGATGAGTCCTTCCTTCAGCCACATCGCCGGTACATAGCCGTCTGCTTCTGTGATCTGCGGCACTTCACCGCGTTCATGGACGGGGCGGAGCCGGAGGAGGTGATCTCTGTCGTCGGCGAGTTC
>DATAAN010000024.1:0-7009 GCA_036260105.1 Actinomycetota bacterium | reverse complement strand
CACCACCCACGATTTGAACGGCATCGCCGCCCACCTTCCGACGCTGCTGTGCCTGAACGTCGAGGTCATCGGCATGGGGCCACCCCGCTCCGTCCTCACGCCACAGGTGCTCGAGCGCACTTACGGCGCCCGGATGGAGGTCCTGCAGCACGCCGGGATCCCCGTCGTCCTCGACCATTACGAGCAGGACAACGTCGTACCGATCAAGCCGGCGCGGGAACGGGACATCTGATGGAGGAGTTCCTCCGGCCCTTCGAGTTCGAGTTCTTTCGCAACGGGCTGATCGTCGCCACCGTCGCCGGAGCGCTTTGCGGCATGATCGGCGTCTACGTCGTGCTGCGGTCGATGAGCTACATCGGGCACGGACTTTCGCACGCCATCTTCGGCGGCTTCGCCGCGAGCAACCTGATCGGCGTGAACCTGTTTCTCGGCGCCGGTATCTGGGGGTTGGTCTCGGCTCTGGCGATCAACCGGGTAACCCGCCGGCGCTCCATCGGTTCGGATGCGGCGATAGGGGTCATCACCACCGCCTCCTTCGCCCTGGGCCTCGCGCTGATCCAGCTGTTCGGCTCCCCCGGCCGGAACCCGGACGCCGTCCTGTTCGGAAATGTGCTCGGCGTGTCCCCGGCGGACGTGTGGGTCGTCCTGGCGGTGACCGTGTTTGCCGCGGCGGTGGTCTTCTTCCAGTACCGGCCGCTCCTGTTCTCGACGTTCGATCCCGAGGTCGCCGCCGCCTCCGGCGTGAAGACAGGCCGCATCGACGCCCTGCTGATGCTGGTTCTCGCCCTTTCGATCCTGGCGACGATGAACGTGATGGGCGTGACGCTGATCGCAGCCGGCATCGTCATCCCTGCAGTAGTGGCTCGTCTGGTGACCTCATCCTTCAGCCGCATGCTGCCGCTCGCTACGGCGCTGGGAGGGTTCTGCGGCTTTACCGGGATGGTTGCCAGCTACCACCTCAACGTGGCGTCCGGGCCGGCGATCGTGCTGACCGGCGGCCTGCTGTTCCTGCTCGCCTATGCCGGTTCGGCGGGACGGCGGAGCGGAGTTCCCCGGAGCGGCCGGCCTGCCGTTCTCTGACTAAGCGGCAGCCTCCGGCCGGAAATTCGGCGAGGCACCGATCGCCTCCACCAGCTCCTGGGCCTTCTGCGAGCCGATGAGCAGGCCTTTCGACCCATCGAGATCGAGGTGGACGCCCTCCTTGCCGCTCATGTTGTAGGCCCAGCCCCTCGAGCCGCCGTAGCGGATACCCCAGCCCCCGTACTCGGCGATCGGCCGGTAGGTGCGGGCCTGCGCCCGCCGGATGGAGGAGATCGGGACCCTGCGGCTCTTGAACAGCCCCCGGAACCTGAGATGGATCTCCTCGTCGGAGACTTGAGTCTGCAGCTCGATGTTGCGAAGCCACAGGCCGAGGACGACGGTAACCACCGCGCAGGCGATCACGGAGTCAAGCGGTACCCGGTCTCCGGACAGGGCGGCCAGAATCAGGATCACGCCGGGCACTACCGCGATCAGGGACCACGCCCGTGGCGCTGGTTGCCTTTCCTCGAACAGCATCTGAAGCAAGCATACGCGGCTTGCGCCGGCGGCTCAGGGAACCTCGATAGCGTTCATCATCCGGCCGAAGAGCTCCGGATTCGCGCCCGAGACCTTCATGTGCCCCAGATCCACTGCCTCCTGGACGGTCAGGATCTTGATCATCACGAGGAACAGGTGTGTCGGCTCCGACTCGACCAAGCAGTCAACTGGGCCCGTGGGGGCCGGGAGCACTGTCAACTGGCTGCTCTCCATCTGGAAAGCTCCCTCGAAAGCGCCGGGAGCGCTCACCCGTACGGTTCCGGTCACTCCCCGGGCTGCGTCGGCTCTCACGAAGCTCGGGAAGGCGTGGACGATGAGCGGCCAGACCAGTTGCAGGTGCTGAGGCTCGAATGGGAAGTCCTTGTTGAGACCTGACGATATGGCGCAGCCGTGCATGAGGTTGTGGATAAGGAAGTAGGAGCTCAGGGTGCCCCTAGGCATCCACCCAAGCGGCGAAGGAACCTCCTCGTCGGGAGAAGCGGCCCGGACCGCGGCGATGAACGTCTCGACCGCCGTGCGAAGGTGCTGGGCGAGGGCCATCCCGTCACGCTCGGGAAATCCGACCAGGGCGATGTCATTGGCCTCGGCGAGGCCGGCCCTGGTGCCGTCGCCGTGCGGGTACTCCAGCCCCATAGCGAACATCCCGAAGCCGATGTTTGCGAACGCGATGTGGGCGCCGTGCTCACCGACCGTCCACTCCGAGCGGGGCACCGCGATGTCGGTGCTCGGAAGACCTTCCAGCATGTCGGCCATCTTGTTGACGACGCTACGGGCGGCCTCAGTGTTCTGATAGACCTGTTCCGGTCCGGGATGCGGATTTGGCATGGTTCTCGAGGCTTCGGTCGTTCCGGGAAACGTCATGGGGCCCTCCCTCCGCTCGGCAAGTCTTCTTGGTAAAATCCCCCAACGCTGTATGGTAAAAGCACACAATGTGGAAGGCAATGCCATACTGTATCGTCTAATTTAGAATGTCAAGCGGTCTTCCGATCAACGCTACTGCGGCCTCGCTTTTGGGATTCCTTCACGCCGGCCCTATGACCGGGTGGGAGCTGGACGCGGCGGTGGAAAACTCGATCGCCCACTTCTGGAACGTGACCCGGAGTCAGGTCTACCGGGAGCTGCGCACTCTGGCGGAGCTGGGATACGTCGAAGCCGGCGACACCGGACCTCGGGACCGGAGGCCGTACTCGATCACCGACGCCGGGCAGACTGCCTTCTCTTCGTGGATCGTCAGGGACCCTGCCGCGCCGATCGTCCGCATACCACTGCTGCTCACGGTGTTCTTCGGCCGTCATCTGCCGCCGGAACGGCTGGCTGAGATCATCGACAAGGAGCTGCGAGACGGAACACACGCGCTGCGGCACTTCGAGGACATGCAGCAGGAGTACGGAAGCGAGCCGTTCGTCAATCAAGTTATCCAGTTCGGCATCGACTACCAGAAGACGCTTCTGTCGTGGCTTAGGAACCTGAAGAAGGACCCCTCCATCCGGCCCCAGGCGGCCGAGAAGATGCCGGGGAAATAGCCCGGGTCCGAAATGGACGGTCGGATCGCCGCTGTGGGCCGGCGCTATCGGCGCAACTCTCTACGCGCGGCACCTCGGCGCAACCGCGATTGAGCGCCGAGGGAGATCTACTACTGCGAGACGAGGGCTTCCTCAGCTCGCGGATTACCGCCTTCCTACAGGCTCAGGCGATGTTCGAACCTGAAGCCGAACATGTCGTCGAGGCCCGGAAATCCGACGCCGTCCGCGATGCGACGACGCGGATCCCGGCGCCCCGCCGAACTGCTGGGCCGCTACTCCCCCGGAGGCGGAGTCTGCGGAAGGGGCTCGTTCGGCGTGTAGGTAACGTTGTCGCCGATCATCGCCGTCTCGGACTCCTGATACGGGAGCTTGCCCTCGGCACGCTTCTGGACCATCTCCTCCGGGTCCTTCTTGATCGGGGAGATAGTGCCGCTGAAAGCCGCGGAGGTGTCGATCGGCTTGTCTGACGGAATCTCTTCCGCGCTAGGAATCTCAGGCATTTCGATGTCCTCTGTCGTCGGGTCGGCCACTTTTCCTCCTTAGGGGCGTCTGGACGCCTAGTCTTGACTTATGAGCTATACCCCCGGTATTCGGGTGAAAAACGACAACGATCCCACCGGAACCGCGAGACTCGTGCGGTGGGCGGTTTGTCTCACTATCGCCGCCGCCCTGGTGCACGGCCTGAACGTGAGGGAGCACCTTGCGGAGTGGTGGGGCTACGGCGTCTTCTTTCTTTTCGCGGCCGCCGCACAGTTCGTGTACGGCCTGGTCTTGCTGGTGAAGCCCTGGGACTACGACGTCCACGGAGGCCGGCGGGACGGCGCGCGTTACGCCCGACGCTTCTACCTCGGCGGTGCCTTACTCAACGGCTTTCTCATCGCCCTGTACCTGGTCACCCGCACGGTCGGGATTCCATTGCTCGGCCCGGCCGCAGGGCAAACCGAGCCTTTCACCGTGGCGGGGGTGGCTACCAAGGTCATAGAGGGCCTCCTGGTCTGGGCGCTCGTGAGGCTGGCATCCCGGTCCGCGGCTCGGGAGCCGATCCGGACGACCCCTTCGAACGGCGGCGCTATCATCGAAGCGTCCAACGAAAGGGGTCAGAATCCCATCAGGAGCTCCGGCGCCCCGCCGACACCGAACAATAGTTAGAGTTAGAGTCGCCCTTCCGATCGCCGGTCTGCTCGTGCTGAGTGGCTGCGGAGCGAACTTCGGTCTCCCGGAAAGCGCCACCGAGCAGGGCGCCGAGATCACTAAGCAGTGGCGCCTGTTCACCCAGATGGCGGCAGCCATCGGAGCCCTCGTCTGGGGGCTGATCCTCTGGTCGGTGATCCGTTACCGGCGGCGAAGCGACGAGTTGCCCAAGCAGACGCTGTTCAACCTTCCCTTCGAAGTGGCGTACACCACCCTCCCGCTCGTCATAGTGGCTTTCCTGTTCATCAGCAGCATGAGGGCTACCGAGCGGGTCAACTCCAGGGTGGAGGACCCGGATCTGACGGTGGAGGTCACAGGTTTTCAGTGGCAGTGGCGCTTCACCTACCCGGAGCAGAGGGTCGACGTGATCGGTGAGAACAACAGGCCTGCGGAGATGGTGGTTCCCGAAGGGTCGACGGTGCGCATCATCCTCACCTCGACAGATGTCATCCACGCCTTCTGGCTGCCCGAGTTCATGGTCAAGAAGGACGCCATCCCCGGGCGCATCAACGAGTTCGACATGACGGTCACCCGTGCCGGGACGTTCGAGAGCGGGCGATGCGTGGAGTACTGCGGTCTGAACCACGACGACATGCGCTTTACCGTCAGGGCCGTTCCTCAAGCGGAGTTCGACGCCTGGGCGGCCGGCGCGGCGCAGAGCAGGAGCCGCACATGACCCTGACCGAGGAGCGCGTCGCACCGGCGGAGCCGACGCCGCCTTCCGCAGCTGGCGGAATGCTCGACTGGCTGACGACCACCGACCACAAGAAGATCGGCATCCTCTATATGGTGACCGCCTTCGGGTTCTTCCTGTTCGGCGGACTGCTTGCCTTGTTGATCAGGGCGGAGCTGGCCGAGCCCGGCAACCAGCTCGTCGGGGACGGCACCTTCAACCAGCTGTTCACCATGCACGGCAGCATCATGATGTTCCTGTTCGCGGTGCCCTTCGCCTTCGGGCTGGCCAACTACCTGATCCCCCTGCATGTGGGCGCCCCGGACATGGCGTTCCCCCGTCTCAACGCTCTCAGCTACTGGATCTTCCTGGCCGGCGGCATCACCATGGTCTCCGGCTTCCTGACCTCGCGGGGAGCCGCCTCATTCGGCTGGACCGCCTACCCGCCGCTTTCCGGACCCATCTACTCTCCCGGCGCCGGGGGGGACCTGTGGGTGGTGGGCGTCGGGCTGACCGGTGTCGCATCGGTCCTCGGGGCGGTCAACTTCGTCGCCACGATCTTTTTCCTGAGAGCGCCCGGAATGACGCTGTTCCGGATGCCGATGTTCACGTGGAACATGCTGGTCGTAAGCTTCATGGTGCTGATCGCCTTCCCGGTGATCACCGCCGCCCTCGCAATGCTCTACGCCGACCGCAACCTCGGCTCCCACTTCTTCGACGGTCAGGGCGGGCCGATCCTCTGGCAGCACCTGTTCTGGTTCTTCGGGCATCCGGAGGTCTACATCGTCGTCCTGCCCTACTTCGGCGTGGTTACCGAGGTCATCCCGGTCTTCTCCCGCAAGCCGGTCTTCGGCTACAAGGGATTCGTCCTGGCGACGCTGGCGATCGCCGGGCTGTCGATGGGCGTGTGGGCGCACCACATGTTCACCACCGGCGCCGTGCTGCTGCCCTTCTTCTCCGCCATGACAATGCTCATCGCGGTCCCCACGGGGATGAAGTTCTTCAACTGGATAGGCACCATGTGGCGGGGGCAGATCTCGTTCAGGCCGCCGATGCTCTTCTCGCTCGGCTTCCTGCTGCTGTTCCTGCTCGGCGGTATGAGCGGAGTGATGCTGGCCTCGCCGCCGATCGACTTCGACGTGCACGACACCTACTTCGTCGTAGCACACATGCACTACGTGTTGGTCCCCAGCGCGGTGCTGGCGCTCTTCGCCGGCATCTACTTCTGGTGGCCCAAGTTCACCGGGCGCATGCTGAGCGACAAGCTGGGCCACCTTCACTTCTGGCCCCTGTTTATCGGCTCGGGCCTCGCCTTCTTCCCGATGCACCTGCTCGGCCTGCAGGGAATGCCCCGGCGGGTTCCCGACTACCTGTCCTCCACCGGCTGGGAGGATCTCAACCGGCTGGCCACCCTGGGGGCGTTCCTGATCGGGGTCTCGACCCTGCCTTTCCTGGTGAACGCCTGGTGGTCGCTACGCCGGGGTCCGGTCGCCGGCGACGACCCCTGGGAGGGGCACCACCTGGAGTGGGCCACCACCTCGCCGCCCCCTCCCCACAACTTCCACCGGCTGCCGCCCATCAACTCGGAGCGGCCGACATTCGACGCCCGCTACCCCGGCGACACGCCGGACGTCCGATGAGGGTCGCGGCCCGCCTGTTCCTCGGAGCGGCCGTCTTCTTCGCATTCCTCTTCTCGGTCTACTGGTTCACCAGCTACGAGCCGGTCGGCAGCACCCTCCTGCTGCTCGGCGTTCCGGCGTGCCTGCTCATCGGCGGGTGGATCTGGCTGCACGTGCGCCGGCACGGCGAGCTGCCGGAGGACGACATGGGATCCAATGCCGCGGCCAACGCCGGTCCGCTCGTGGCCGTCCCGGCGGCCAGCCTGTGGCCGGTAGGGCTGGCCTTCGGCGCCGGCACCTTAGCCGCCGGCCTGGTGCTGGGCCCGTGGCTCGCCGCCCCGGGCGCCATCGTGCTGGTGATGTCGGTGATCGGGATCGCCCTCAAGGGGCGCGACTACCCAAGCTGAAGCGCCACCCGGCGCCTC
>DATAAN010000023.1:0-10835 GCA_036260105.1 Actinomycetota bacterium | reverse complement strand
GGAGCGGAAGATCCACCTGGGCGAGCAGTACGCCGCTACCGCCCAGTCGATCCCGCCCGGTGCCGGATACGTTGCCCTGGGGCATATCCACCGGCCCCAGGAGGTCCCGGGCGCAGCGGTCGCCGCCAGGTACAGCGGCAGCCCACTGCAGCTCGACTTCTCCGAGCGAACGCATGAGAAGCAGGCGGCCATCGTCGACATCGAGCCGGGGTCGCCCGCCAGGGTATCCACGGTGCCGCTCAGAGCGGGCCGCCGCCTGATACGGGTCACCGAAGAGCTGGAGACCTTGCAGTCCCGGGCGTCAGAGTTCGGCGACGCCGACCTCGACGTGCGGGTGAAGACGTCCGGTCCGGTTTTCGGCCTGTCCGACCAGGTGCGCAAGTTCCTGCCGAATGCCGTGCTGGTGCAGGCGGTGTACGACCGGATCGCCGGCTACGATTCGCCTGAAGCCCGGCCGATGGACGCCGGGATAACGGACCTGTACGCGGGCTACCACATCCGGCAGCACGGGGTCGAAGCGCCGGCGGAGCTGCTGGAGGAGCTTCGGACCCTCGAGGAGGAGGTGCAGCGTGCGGCCTCTTGAGCTGACGCTCGAAGGGTTCAAGTCCTACCGCAAAGCTCAGACGTTCAACTTCGAGTCCCGAACGCTGTTCGGGATCGTCGGGCCAACCGGGTCCGGGAAGTCCAGCATCCTCGAAGGCCTGATCTTCGGGCTGTACGGCAAGACGCCACGGGTCGAGTCGGGCACCAAGAAGCTGATCAACTCCCAGGAGGAACAGGCGCGGGTGCAGCTCGCCTTCGAGAGCGACGACATCGCCTGGGAGGTCATCCGGGTCATCCGGCAGAAGGGGACGTCACAGACGGTGCTCCGGCGGCTGGACGGCCATGGTGAGCCGGTCACCGGCGACCGGGCCGTCACCGCACGGATCGAGGAGATCGTCGGCCTGGACTTCGAGTCCTTCCGGTCCTCGGTGGTCCTCCCCCAGGGTGAGTTCGATCGGTTCCTCAAAGCGACGCCCACCGACCGCTCGCGGATCCTCAAGGGCATCTTCCGGCTGGAGAGAGTCGACTTGCTGCGGGAGGGAGCCAGGGCGCGCTGGCAGGTTCTCGAAGGCCAGATCACCGTCCATCGGGGCACGCTCGAGTCCTTTCCGGACCAGCCGGAGGTTTTGCTGGCATCCCTGAACCGCGAGGCGGCTCTTGCCCGGCAGTTGCTCGAGGAGGTGAGGGAGGAACTTCCTTCGGTCCTGGAGGCGGAGCAGGACATCCGCCGCTCGGCGGAGGACATCGCCGCCGTCCGCCGCGAGCTGGCGGAGACCGAGGCGGCACTGCGCCGCCTGCCCCCGGAGGAGGAGCTTCGGAACCTCGCCGACCGGCACGATCTGGCAGCGTCACGTCTGGACCGGGCCCGGGAGGCGGTCGAGGCGGCCATCCGGCGGCTGGAGGGGGCCGACGGTGCCCTTGCCGAGGCGGTCGAGAGGACCGGCGGAGACGCCTGGGTGGCGGAGGTCGAGGCTGGCTTGGCCGCCCGGGACCGCCTGGTGCAGGCGGCTTCCTCGGCAAAGGCAAACGTCGAGGTGCTGGCTGATGATCTGGCGGCGGCCGCCGGGGAGTTGCCGGTTAGACGGCAGGCCTTCGAGGCCGCGGAGCAGGCGGCCGAGGCGGCGCGGGCCGCTCTTCAGAAGCTGCACCAGCGGCACGCCGCTTCTTTGCTGCGACGCTCGCTGTCCAAAGGCGAACCCTGTCCCGTTTGCGAGCAGCAGGTCAGCTCCATCCCGGGAATTCCAGAGCTTCCGGGGTTGAACGCAGCCGGAGCGGCCGTCTCTCAGACGGAAGGTCGGCTCGGGGAGGCTCGGTCGGCACTCGATGCCGCCACCACCAAGCACGTCCTGGCAGGGGAGCGTCTCCGGCTGGCGCAGGAGGCAGCCCAGCGGGTGGACCACGAGCTGGATGAGCTTCGACGCCGGCTCTCCGCCATGGCGCCCGGGGCGATCGACCTGGCCGCCGAGGCGTTGAGGCGGAGATCGGAGCTCCAGACCGCCCGAGCCGCGGCGGCGGCCGCTCGGGCAGAGCGGGACCGGGCCGATGGGGAGGAGCGACGAGCCCGCCGGGATCTCGACTCGCTGCAGGAGAGGTGGAGGGAGGTGACCAACCTGCTCAGCCACACCTGCGGCCTGCTCGGAATCGGCTCGGTAGACGTGGAAACCGAAGGATTGTGGGACGCCGCCAAGCGGGTCATGGAGACGGGCCTGGCGACGGTGGAGGACCTCGGAAGCCGAATCGACGTCCTGGAGGAAGCCGCGCAGTCGGCGGCCGGAACCGTCGGACGGTTCCGCATGCGGTTCGGTGCAACGGTCGACGATGACGCGTCCGATGTGCTGGCGCGCGTGAAGAGCGATGTGACAAGGCTGGAGCTCAAGATGGACGAGGTGAAGGTCGGCATCGAGAGGCGGCGGCAGGTCGAGGCCGAGCTGACGACCCTGGTGGAGCGCCGGAAGAGATTCGAGCGGCTTATCGCCGACTTTGCCGACTCAAAGTTCACCGCCTTCCTGCTGGACGAGCAGCGCCGGCTGCTGTCCCGCATCGGCTCGGAGAAGTTCCACGAGCTGACGGGGCACTACCGGTTCGACGACGAGGGTCAGTTCCAAGTCGTCGACCAGCGTACGGGGCTCACCCGCAGCCCGGATACCTTGTCGGGAGGGGAAACCTTCCTGGCTTCGCTCTCACTGGCCCTGGCGCTGTCTGAAGCGGTGGCACTGGAGGGCGGCCGTCTCGGGTGCTTCTTTCTGGACGAGGGGTTCGGGTACCTCGACCAGGAGAGCCTCGACCTGGCGCTCGAGGGCATCGAGTCGCTCGCAGATCCGGGCCGCATGATCGGACTCATCTCGCACGTGCCGGGTGTCCAGGCCCGTCTCGACGACCTCATCATGCTCGAGCGCCTGCCCGACGGGAGCACGGAAGTCGCCCAGCACGAAGGTCCCCTCGGCTACGCCTCTCTGCTGGTGTGACGGGACCGGCGGCTAGAGGTGCTTCCTGCGGACTTCCGGCGCCGAGGCGCCCTAGAGGTGAATCCCCCAGCGCTCCTGAGCGCCGAATACGCCGGCGACGAAACCGATCAGCGGGCCGGCGTCCTTCAGAAGGCCCGTTCCGGTTGCCGGTGTGACGTGGCGGAAGGAGCCCACCTTGGTCAGCCGGCCGGTGGCGGGAGGTTCCAGGGCGGCGATTAGCAGCTCCGACTCGCTCGGCGGCGAGGCGGGGTCCTGGCGGCTGTGCATGGCCGATACGGGAATTTCGATCCGGTCGATGTGTGCCGCCGGCGAGAGCCGGGAGATCAGCTGCCCAAGGCCTCCGGGCAGGCCGTTGACCAGCTCCCGGGTCCGGGCCGGGTCCTTGTTGACCATCACCTCGTAGATCGCTCGGGCGGGTGGACTGAGCCCCTCCGGGTTCCGGTCGTCGTAGGCCCGGATCACGGCTCGTTCGTCGGCGTCGTTCAGGTACTTGGCGAGGAACTCGGTCACCAACCTGCCGGCCCGGCGATCCGGGGTCCACTCCCCGGTCAGCCCGCCGGAGGTCTGGACCAGCCCGGTGGTCACTCCTTGAAGGAGGTGCACCAGGTCGAAGTACGTTCCGACCGTAGCGAGCTCCAGTACCCTGTCCTGGATCGCGGGGTCCTCCTCCATGGCGACCAGGCTGAAGGCAGCGCCGAAGCTGAAGGCCAGGACAAGAACCTTGCCGCCGGTCCGGCCATGCAGGTAGTCGATGCTTTGACGGATGCGCTCGGTGTCGGTCGGGTCGAGCCGCTGCTCGCCGATCGCCAGGTAGGGAGCGATCACGGTCCTGCCCAGGCGGCTTATCGACTGTGCGACCTGGATCACCCTCGGGTCCCGGGGGCCCCCGGGCGCCACCCCGTGGACCAGCACGACGCCGGGCAGCGAGTCGCCTTCTCCGTAGAGATCGGCCCGCCCGTCCTTCAGTTGGACGACGGACGTCGCAGGCTCCGGCATGGCGCTCAGCGCCTTCACCGGAGTGAGCATCTCCGCCAGCAGCAGAACTGCCTTGGTAGTGCTCTTGACCTGCGGGATCGTGGCGCCTGCCGAAAGGGCGAGCGCCAGCACCAGGCTCTTCCGAGCCATCGACCTACTCGTCTTCCAGCCGGACCAGGTCTTCGTAGGTCTCCCGGCGAATCATCAGCCGGGCCTCGCCGTCCCGCACCGTGACCACGGCGGGGCGTGGTTTGCGGTTGTAGTTGGAGGCCATCGAGTAGGCGTACGCGCCGGTTCCCGGCATGGCGACGATGTCGTTGCGGGAGACGGAGGACGGCAGCCGAATGCCTTCCCCCAGGACGTCGCCCGACTCGCAGTGCATCCCCGCCAGGGTGACCCGCAGCTTGCCTTCGTCGTTCGCCTTGTTGGCCAGGAAGGCAGCGTACCGCGCCTGGTAGAGCGCCGGACGGATGTTGTCGCTCATCCCGCCGTCGACGGAGACGAAGACCAGATCGTCCGAGCTTCGCTTGATCGCGCCGACGGTGTACAGAGTCACCATGGCGTTGCTGATGAGCCAGCGCCCCGGCTCGAAGCAGAGCGCAGGCAGTGCCAGCCCGTGCGCCTCGGCCGCTTTCTCCGCGGTGGCCAGCACCAGTGTCCCGAGCGCCTTCACGTCGAAGGGGCGGTCCTCCGGCACGAAGGGCACACCGAAGCCTCCGCCGAGGTTGAGCTCCGGTAACTCCAGCCCGAACTCCGCCTTGATCTCGGCCAGGAAGTCGAACAGCACCTCGATGGTCTCCTGGAACGGGTCGGGGGAGAAGATGTTGGAGCCGATGTGGGCGTGCAATCCCCGAAGCTCCACATCCGGGGACGAGTTTGCCTTCAAAACAGCCTGGCGAGCCATCCCACCGGTGATCGGCAGGCCGAACTTGGATTCGTGGTGCCCGGTCTGGATGTGGACGTGCGTGTCGGCGGTCACCCCGGGAGTCACCCGGAGGAAGACCGGCTGCCGCCGGCCCGCCGGGCGGGCCAGCTCGCCGATCCGGTCGATCTCCTCCAGGTTGTCAACCGCAATGCGGCCGACTCCCGACTCGACCGCCATCTTCAGCTCCGAGTCCAGCTTGTTGTTTCCGTGCATGACGATGCGCTCGGCCGGAAAGCCGGCCGCCAGGGCGGTGAACAGCTCACCGCCGGTCGCCACATCGAGGTTCAGGCCGTGCTCCTCGGCCAGCCGGCAGATCGCCTTGCTGAGGAAAGCCTTGGCCGCGTAGTAGATGGTCGCCCCGGGAAAGGAGGCCCGGATGGAGCTCGCCCGGTCGGTGAAGGTGCGCTCGCAGAAGACGAAAAGGGGAGTGCCGAAGAGGCTCGCCAGCTCGACGGTGTCGCAGCCGCCGATCTCGAGGTGACCCGCTTTGTTGACGGCCGCCGTGTTCGGAAGCACGGCCAGCAGCTCGTCGAGCGGCCTCACATGGTCTCCGGGGCGCTCACGCCGAGCAGGTCGAGGGTGTTGGCCAGGACTTGGCGGGTGCCGTCCACCAGCCAGAGGCGTGCCCGGCTGAGGTCGGCATCGTCTGAGAGAACCCGGCAGTCGCGGTAGAAGGCGCTGAACACCGCCGCCAGCGACTGGGAGTAGTGGACCAGCCGGTGGGGCGCCCGCAGACGGGCCGACTCCTCCACGAGATCGGGGTACTCGGCCAGCTTACGGATGAGGGCCGACTCCTGCTCGTGGGAGAGCAGGCCGAAGTTGGAATCCTCGACCGCACCGCGAACGACCCCCTGATCAGCGGCGTTGCGCAGGATGCTGCATGTGCGCGCGTGCTGGTACTGCACGTAGTAGACAGGGTTCTCCTGGGACTGTGACTTCACCAGCTCCAGGTCGAAGTCGATGGTGGAGTCGATGCTCCGGCTCACCAGCGTGAAGCGTGCGGCATCGACACCTACCTCGTCCAGCAGCTCGTCGATCGTCACCAGGGTGCCCGCCCGCTTCGACATCCTGGCCGCCTCCCCGCCGGACATGAAGTTCACCAGCTGCTGGAGCTTGATCTCGACCGGCTGCTGGAGCCGGAGCGCGCGGGCTACCGCCTCCAGGCCGGCGACGTTGCCGTGGTGGTCGGCGCCCCAGACATAGATGACCCGGTCGAAGCCCCGGGAGACCTTGTCGAGCAGGTAGGCGACGTCGGCGGCCAGGTAGGTGGTGCTCGACTCGTCGTCCGAGCGGACAAGCACCTGGTCCCGCGGCGAGCCGAGCTCGCTGGACCGGAACCATAGGGCGCCCTCCTTCTCGAAGGTGTGGCCCAGCTCGGTTAGCTTGGCAATGCCGGCCTTCACCTGACCCGACTCGTGAAGCGAGGACTCGTGCTTCCAGCCGTCGAAGTGCACCCGGAAGCGCTCCAGGGTCCGCCGGTGGCTCGCCACCATTCGTTCCGTGCCGATGCGGCCGATGCGGGCCGGGTCGGCGGCCAGCGAGTCGCCGTACTCCTGCGCCAGCTCCCGCCCCAGCTCCGCCAGGTACTCGCCGCGGTAGCCATCCTCTGGAACCTCGGCGTCTTGCCCGAGCGCCTGCAGGTAACGGGCATGCAGCGACTGGGAGAACCGCTCCATCTGCTTGCCCGCGTCGTTGACGTAGTACTCGGTGGACACCTGATAGCCCGCGGCCGCCATAAGGCGGGCCAGCGAGTCGCCGTAGGCTGCGTTCCGGCCCGATCCGACGTGCAGCGGACCGGTCGGGTTGGCGGAGACGAACTCGATCTGGACCTTCTCGGCCTTGGCCGACCCCCGGCCAAACGCCGGACCGGCCGCCGCTATGTCGGCGATCGTGGTGCCCAGCCAACCCCTCGTCAGGTGGAAGTTGATGAAACCGGGCCCGGCGACCTCGGCTTTCTCGACCAGCTTGGACTCGGGCAGGGCTGCGATCAGCTGGGTCGCCAGTGCACGTGGCGGCATCTTGGCTCCCCGGGCGAGCGCGAGCGGAAGGTTGGTGGCGAACTCGCCGTGCTCCGGCCGGGCCGGCCGCGACAGCTCCACCTCCGCCGGCAGGTCGTCCGGCAGCGTCCCAGCGGAGCGCAGCTTGCCGAGCCCGGCCTCCAGCAAGCCGGTCAGGTGGTCGGTGATCATCTAGAACCCCGGAGGAGACTCGGGACGGACATAGCTGCCGCTGAGGATCTGAGCGATGAGGTCCAGCAGCTCGACCGGCTCGAACGGCTTGGTGACGTAGGCGGCCACTCCGGATTCGTATCCTTTTCTCAAGTCAGCCTGCTGCGCTCGGGCGGAGAGGAATATCACCGGGATGTTCGCCGTCCGGGGGTCCTTGAGCAACTCGGCTCGAGCGGTCCACCCGTCCATCCGGGGCATCATGATGTCCAGGATCACCAGGTCGGGCTGGTCCCGCGCCGCCCGCTCCACCGCCTCCACGCCGTCTGCAGCGGAGATCACATCGTAGCCCTCAAATTCGAGGTTTACCTGAAGGAGCTCGATGATGACCGGATCGTCGTCGGTGATGAGGATCTTGTGGCGGGCGCCGGAGTTCACGGTCTCCTCAGTGTAGCCCCGGGCCTCGAACCGCCCGCCGGAGCCGGACAGATACAATTGCTAGGTATCCCTGCCCTCGTAGCTCAGGGGATAGAGCGTTCGCCTCCGGAGCGAAAGGCCGCAGGTTCGAATCCTGCCGGGGGCACAGAACTCATCTGCGAAACGTCGGACCGCCTGGTCCCGTCACTCGGTGGGAGGCAGGATGCACCACAGCGCCCTCGCTGGGGACGAGCCCGGGTTCGACCAAGCACTTGCCGGCTCGTTTCTCAAGACGATTGCATCACCTGCTTGGAGAACCTCCCTCGCTCCGCCGATGTGCAGCTCCAGAACTCCGGACATGAGCACGACCACCTCCCTTTGCTTCGTCGCGAATGGCGGCCGCCTTCCCTGGGCACCGGGCGAAAACTCGAGAAGGTGCACAGACATGCGGGAGGGGTCGTCGACAACCTCCTCGCCAACCAGGCCCACCGCCAGCTTCTGCGACCGCCGGGCGCGCCGGCGGGCGAGCGTGTAGGGAAGTGCCGGCATGTCTGTGTCGGGTCCCAGCACGGAATACGCGGCCTTGATCGTCTCCTCGGAGAGACCGCGGCGCCCCGCTTCGGCCTGCGACAAAGCGCTTGGGCTGATACCCAGGCGGCGGGCAAGCTCGGCCTGGGACATGCCTCTTGCGAGCCTTCGCTCCTTCAGCGATTTCCCCGTTCGCGTCAGCTCTTGAGTCTGATGACGCAGGATTTCCAGACGATCGCCGGTAACTCTGAACTCAACCACCCGGCCAACCGACTCGTTTCGACCGGAAGCCTTTGCTACTCGGAGGAAGAAGCTCCCGTTGGAGCGGCGGGTGTCGAACACCACCTGAGTCGTCCGTTGTAGCCGCGCGAGAAAGGAGGCGTCGTGAGCCTCCTTGCGCAGAAACCAGTAAGCCACGGTGCGGAGCTCGTACAGGCGCGGGCAGTATTCGAGGAAAAGCTTCAACGCCTCCTCCGGCCCCCACATATCCTGCATGGCGGTCAGGTTGTCGAAGACGTAGGTCGTTCCAGGCCCGAAGCTGGCCTCGGCATCGCGTAGCGCATCAAGGACTTCCGCCGGTTGCCGCGGGTCTCCGACCACGGTGATCCGGTGTTCACCGTAGGCGGAACGCCCCAGAGGGCGGTCGGTCAGGGAGAAGCAATCTAGAAGCAGCACCTCCCGCCCCCGCCAGCGCGAGCGAAATCGCTCGAGCACGTCGGACGCAGGTTCGGTGAAGGTTACGTATACGAGACCGGCCGGCGAGGGGGCGCACACGAACGAACGGATTATCGCCTGGTCGGCCGAACCGATGACCTCCCAGACGACGTTGTCGCCGATCTGGAGGCCGCCGATCAATTCGTCGATTGCGGGCAGCCCGGTGGTGAGTTCCATGGACTAGTCAGCTTAACTAAATATTGCTATCATTAAGCAGTGTTTCCCTCGGAGGGATGGAGCGTGCACTCGTCTTCCGTCCAGCAGTTCCAGGCTTCGATCGTGGAGGTAACGCGATGATCAAGACCTTAGCCGTTGGCGGCGATCCACGAGAAGAGCTCAGGCGGCGTGTCAGGTTCCTGCGCGACGTAGAGATCCCGATGCTCCAGGGCGTGGGCGAGTCTCAGCACCTCGGCACCATCGCACTGAGAGACTACTCCGAGCGGGAGCTTCAGGATGCGAGCCGCCTTCTCACTAAGTTGTCTTCTCCTCTTCGCGCGGTCGCCGCTCTGGAACGGGTGCAGGTGAACGACTGTGTCGCCCTGCGAAGCGAGGTCGACGACGTAGCGGAGGAGTTCGTCGTGCACGCTCCCGGGCTGGTCATCAGGGCTGCCGGCTACGTCGCCGCAGATACGGCCCTAGGCGCAGCAGTCCTGGGCTGTCGAATTGGCGACCGGGTGGGCGTCAAGACCCCGGGCGGTGTCCGTAGCTACCTGGTCGAGGGAATCCGCCGATCCGTCGACTGCGGCGACGGCCCCAGCCTGAAGTAACCCGGCTTATCCCTTTGTAGCAGACCTCAAGAGGTTGGCTTCTCGCGCCCAGCCGCGTTTCGCCGGTCTGGTTTAGCTCCCCTTTGGGGGCCCATTGGCATCTCGCGGCCCAGCCGTTTCTCCACGCT
Source organism: Actinomycetota bacterium (assembly GCA_036260105.1). Classification (GTDB taxonomy): domain Bacteria; phylum Actinomycetota; class CADDZG01; order JAHWKV01; family JAHWKV01; genus JAJCYE01. The sequence continues at coordinate 1,208 of DATAAN010000023.1, read as the reverse complement.
TTTCCTCCTGCCTGAATATCCTCTAGCGGTGCGCAGAGCGGACGTCATCGTGATCGGCGGGGGCCACAACGGGCTGGTCGCCGGCTGCTACCTCGCCCGGGCCGGGCTCTCGGTTCGGGTCCTCGAGCGGCGATCGGTCGTCGGGGGCGCCGCCGTTACCGAGGAGCTGCTGCCTGGGGTGCGGGTCTCCGCCGCTTCGTACGCCTTGTCTATGCTGCGTCCCGACGTCTACCGGGACCTGGAGCTCCGCCGCCACGGGCTCGAGTTCACCCCCAAGGATCCTCAGATGTTCGTGCCGTTGCCGGACGGCAGGCATTTCTTCGTCTGGCGCGACGGCGACCGGACCCGCGAGGAGCTTGCTCGGATCTCCCGGCACGATGCCGACGCCTACCTCAGGTGGGGACGGTTCTGGGACGAGGTTGTCTCGGTCCTCCGCCCGCTGGTGGAGTCGGCCGACCCTCCGGCGCCGGCCGAGGTGGAGAAGGAGCTGCACCGGCGGGGCCACTCGGAGGTCTGGCGGCTCGCCGTCGCCGGAAGCGCGGCGGAGTGCGTCGAGGAGTTCTTCGAGTCCGACGAGATACGGGGCTGCCTGGCGACCCAAGGCATCATCGGCACGCAAGCTTCGCCCCGCGCCCCCGGAACGGCGTGGGTGATGGCCTTTCACGCGCTGGGCGGCGAGTTGAACGGCGCCGACGGCACGTGGGCGTGGGTGCGCGGCGGCATGGGGGGCCTCACATCGGCGCTGGCATCGGCGGCGGGGGAGTTAGGTGTCGAGATTCAGACCGGCGCCGAGGTCTCGTCGGTCGTCGTCGAGAACGGCCGGGCGACCGGCGTCGCGACCGCAGACGGAACCGTCCATCCCGCGATTCTGATCCTGTCCAACGCCGATCCGAAACGGACGTTCCTCAGACTGGTCCCCTCCGGCGTCCTGGAGAGGGATTTCCGCCGGCGGGTGGAGGAGTGGCGGGTGGACGGCGCCGTTGTCAAGGTCAACCTCGCACTGGCCGAGCTGCCCGATTTCCGGGCTCTACCCGGGGCCGGTCCCCAGCACCGGGCCACCACCGAGATTGCGCCGTCTATCGACTACCTGGACGCCGCCGCGAAGGACGCCGCCGCAGGGCGCTACTCCGCCAGCCCCTTCATGGAGGTGTTTATCCAGTCAACCCTCGATCCGACGCTCGCTCCGCCCGGGCGCCACGTTGTCTCGG
>DATAAN010000022.1:0-12282 GCA_036260105.1 Actinomycetota bacterium | reverse complement strand
AGCCCCCCGGCAGCGGCGATAGTCGTCACGAAACGATGGCCCCGGCGCTGCAGCTCGTTGCCCAGGTCCAGGCCGAACATCTTCTCCATCATGCGTTCCGGTGAGGAACGCTCGGCGCGCCTGCGAGTCATGCCCTCCTGAATCTTGTCGAACGACTCGGTCAGGCCCCGCCCAGCCTTGGTGACCAGCCAGTCGCTGTAGCCCTCGGCAGCGCTGGTGAAGCATTGGATTCGCTCGACGAGAACCTCCTGCGCCGGGGAGCGAAGCAGCGGGAAGAGATCCTCCGGCCGTTGCAGCAGCGTGCTCATCTCCTCCGGGTCGCTCATGTTGCCCAGGCGTGAGGCCAGCTGCGAGGAGTCTAGCTCGGCGGCGTCCATGTACTGCTGGATCAGTCCGTTGAGGTAGGGGCGCATCCAGGAAACCGCCTGGAAGTGCAGCTCGTGCGAGACCTCGTGGATGGCGAGCCACATACGGAAATGGCTCGGCTCGACGTCCAGCTCCTTCTGCACCTCCACGACGTTGGGGAAGTTGAAGTACAAACGACCCGGCTTGGTTCGGGGAAGGCAAACGTCCCAGGTGCCGAGTGCCTTGTGGGAAAGGTAGCCCACCACCAGGCCGACCTGCGATCCCATGAGGAACGGCGTGATGGCGCCGAGCAGCGGGGCCGCCATGCCGAGCCGCAGCGAAGCTCCGGCGCCGGAGAGCTTGGACGCCAGGCGCTCCAGCGGCTCTTTGAGCGAGTCGAGGTTCACCTGCGCCCACTGGCTGCGCCACAGCAGCCGAACATCGGTGACTCCCTGGACCGGACCGAGGCCGCTGTGCCCGACAACCGCCAGCTCAGCGATGCGGCAGGCCTGGTGGAGCTCGTCTATGTCGGCCGACGTCGGTTTTGCGGTACGCATGCCGGACCCGGCCACCGCCTCCGAGATCTGAGCTGCGATCTTCCAGTCGACCGGCCCCGACTGGCCTCGAAGGACGTTGTTGATCTCACGGAACAGAGGGATCTCGAGCAGGCGGCGGGAGAGCTCGGAGTTGTCGATACCGTCCATAAAGCAAGTTTGTCACCCCTTCGGCAGCTGAGGGTGCAAACCGGGAAGCGACGGCGCTACAATCCTGTTTGATCAACGAACGCAGTGGTTACAATTTTGCTCGCAAGCCATAGAGATATGGGCACCAGAGAGGGGGAATTACCGGTGGACAATCTTGTCAACCCGGTCTTTTGGGTAGTTCTGTGCGTGCTCGGCCTTGCCTACGTTCTGGCGCTGGCCCTGCGCAACTAGAACCGCTCAACACAAGCTTCACGGAGCGCCGGCTTGCCGGTGCTCCTTTTTTTCGCAGCCCCCGCAGAAGTCTTGGCCGCTCCTTGCGATTACCATAGCCTTTGACCAACAAGCCGCTTCGTCCACGACCTATCACCCGGAGGACACCAATTGGCCTATCTCATCTTCGCCGTCGTCATGGCCACCGCCATCATCGGCTACCTCTCAATGAGGTGGAAGACGCCGAACGACCCCGCCAAGTCGGTTGATACCTTCCAGCGAGCGATCAAGGCTTTGGCGCCGGAGCCCGAAGGCAAAAGACCCAAGGGCTGATCGGAGCAGCCGGTGGGCCGTGATCTTGCGATCGATCTGGGCACAGCCAACACCCTGATCTACGCGAGCGGCCGGGGCATAGTTCTCAACGAGCCCACCGTCATCGCTCTCAACCGGGAGAACGGCCAGGTGCTTGCCGTGGGGCAGGAGGCCTGGCACATGATCGGGCGGACGCCCGGCTACATCGTCGCCGAGAGGCCTCTTCGCCGCGGTGCGATCAGCGACTTCGAGATCACGGAGCGGTACATCCGGCTGCTGCTGCAAAAGGTGGGCGTCCGGCGGATGGCCCGCACGAGGGTGTTGATAGCGATCCCCTCCGCCATCACGGGTGTCGAGCGCAGGGCGGTCCGGGACGCGGCCATCGCCGCCGGAGCACGTTCCGCCTACCTGATCGAGGAGCCGGTGGCGGCGGCCATCGGGGCCGGCCTGCCGATCCAGGAGCCGACCGGCAACTTCATCGTCGACATCGGCGGCGGCACCAGCGAGGTCGGAGTTCTGGCTTTGGGGGGCGTGGTGGTGAACAAGTCGGTACGGGTCGGCGGCTTCGACATCGACGACGCCATCGGCCACTACATCCGAAAGGAGTACGCCATCGTGGTGGGGGAGCGGACGGCGGAGCAGATCAAGATCGCCATCGGCTCGGCGTTCCCGCTGGCCGTGGAGGAGAAGGCCGAGATCAAGGGCAGGGACCTGGCAACGGGCATGCCGAAGACGCTGCAGATCACCTCAGAGGAGATCCGGCAGGCGATCGCAGAACCGGTGTCGCAGATCCTCGAAGCCATCGTCGCCGCCCTGTCGGAAACTCCGCCCGAGCTCAGTCAGGACATCCTCACCCGGGGAATAGCTCTCACCGGAGGAAGTGGGATGCTGAGAGGGCTGGATATGCGAATTGCGGAGGAGTGCGACGTGCCCGTTCACCTCACCGACCGGCCGCTGGAGTGTGTTGTCTTCGGCGCCGGCAAGTGTCTGGAGACCTTCTCGCTGGTGCGGGACCTCTTCGCGTCCTCGAGTCCCTGACAACGTGACGCCGAAGCTTCCCCGCGCACCAAAGATGCGCCCGTTCCCGGCTGGGGGTATCGCGGTCCGGTGAACGAGATCAACTGGGTCGACCTGGTCATCATCGCCCTACTCATCAGCTCGGCGGTCCACGGCTTCCTGCAGGGAGCCGCGGTGCAGGTCTTCTCCTATGTCGGGTTCATAGTGGGGTTGCTGGTCGGGGCGAAGCTGGGGCCGGTCGTCGGGCAGATGGTGCAGAACCCTGCGCTGCGGATCGCCGTCGTCATCACCACTCTTTTCGCCACTGCTTCGCTCCTCGGTACGGTCGGGCGTTTCATCGGCGCCAAGGCAACCTGGGCGGTTCCCAAGGCTTCGCCACTAGGCGTGATGAACTCCGTCGGCGGCCTCGGTGTCGCGGTCCTCATCACGCTCCTTACGACGTGGCTTGTGGGAGGGATGCTGGCTCAGGTTCCGCTCGGCGGCGTGACCGAGGGATTGCAGTCGTCCAGGGTGATGCGGGGCCTTACCGACCGCCTTCCTCCGGCTCCGTCGGTTTTCACCACCATCCAGCGCACATTGCTCCCGTCCGGATTCCCCCCGGTGTTCGCCGAGCTCGAGCCTTCCCTGGCCCCCGAGGTGCCGGTTACGGGGAACCCGGACCTGCAAGCCATCGTCAGCGCCGTCCGTCCGAGTGTCGTCAAAGTGTCCGGCCCGGCGTGCAACCAGATCTCCAGCGGCTCGGGCTTCGTGGCGGCGCCCAACCTGGTGATCACCAACGCCCACGTGGTCGCCGGCACGGAGCGGCCCAACGTCCTCGATGCCCGGGGGTCCCACCGGGCCACGGTTGTCTACTTCGACCCCGAGATGGACCTTGCAGTGCTGCGCACCAGCGGCCTCGCCGGTCGTCCTCTTGCGTTGCGCGGGCAGGCGAGCCCCCGGGGGCAGCAGGGTGGTGTGCTCGGCTTCCCGGGAGGCGGCCCGTTCACCGCCCAGCCCGGCGTCGTGCGGGACCTCTTCCGCGACGCCGTCGGCCGCGACATCTACAGCGACAAGCTGGTCACGAGAAACGTCTACCAGGTGGACGCCGAGGTTCACCCGGGCAACTCGGGCGGCCCCTTCGTTGCGCCCGGCGGCGAAGTCATCGGCGTCGTCTTCGCCTCCTCGGTGGTCCGGCCCGAGATCGCCTACGTCCTGAACTCAGTCGACGTCGCCGCCAGGTTGGACCGCGTCCGTGGGGCAACCGCCGCAGTCGACACGGGACCTTGCATCCGCTAGGCGCAGAGGTGTCAACGGACGGGAAGCAGGCGACGGCGTGGCGTCGCGCCACCTGGTGGACCGGACTTTTCTCCCTGCTCGGTGTCATCGGCGTTCTGGGCACGTCTGTGCGGCTGCCGATTCTGGTGCTCGAGCCGGGCCCCGCTCCCGACGTCGCGCAGCGGACCCGGATAGAGGCGCCGACCTTCGACTCGGAGGGGTCGATCCACCTGACCACGGCCCTGGTGGACGACCCGAAGGGGGCAACCGCCAAGGAGGTCGTTGAGGCAATGATGAAGCCGGACCAGATCCTGTATCCGAGGGAGGCGATCTACCCCTCGGACGCCTCGGAGGAGCACACGCAGTCGGTTCAGGCCGCCCAGATGACGCAGAGCGAGCTGGAGGCCGCGGTCGCCGCGCTGAGCGAGCTCGGCATGGCGTACCAACCCGAGGGCGCGTTCGTGGCGGATGTCGTACAGACCTCGCCGGCGGCCAAGAAGCTTCGAGCGGGCGACGTGATAACCGCGGTCGACGGCAGGCCGGTCGTCGTGTTGAAGGACCTCACCTCGGTGGTGGACAACAAGGCACCCGGGGACCCGGTCCGGCTCGAGGTGCTTCGCGAAGGCCGCAGACGTTCCTTCTCCGTGGCCGCGGTCGAGCCGCCGTCCAGGGAGTTCTCCCGGCTCGGCGCGGAGCTGGTCCAGTACAACAAGCCGCCGGTGGAGGTGTCGATCTCCAGCACGGACATCGGCGGACCGTCCGCAGGCCTCATGTACGCCCTTTCCATATACGACCGCCTGGTGGAGGACGACCTCACGGGGGGCCGGAAGATCGCCGGCACGGGAACCATAGAGAACACCGGCGAACAGAACGGCGTAGTCGGCGCCGTGGGCTCCATCGGGCTGAAGGTGAAGGCCGCGGACAGGATCGGCGCCGCTGTCTTCGTCGTGCCGAAGGCGGAGGTCGAGGAAGCCCGGGAGGCGGCAGGGCCGGAGATGGAGGTAATCGGCGTCTCCACGCTGCACGAGGCGATCGCCGAGCTGAAGAAGTTGACGCCCAACAAAGTGGCGCAAAATAAGAGTTAAAGGAAATTCGATTCGTGCCGAGAGATATGTGCGCTTATCCAGACAGAGCGTAGATTGACGCGATGGATCTTCTGCCGGCACCGTTCCATTTCGCGGCGACCTTCCTGGTAACGGTTGCGGCGTTTGGGGGCACTTGGGTAACGATCTACCGGCCGCAGTACGTGCCGGATGGCTCGGCGCGCCGTTTTTCGTTCGGCCTCGGGTGGCTGCTCCTGGCGCTAGGGGAGCTGCTCCACGGATCCCTCATCGCATCCTCCGAGCAGAGTCCTGTGGTGCTGATCTTCCGGGTAGTGGCCTACGGCCTGCTCGTGGCCGGACTGCAGCCGCTCGCTCTGGGAAAACCTCGCGCCTCGGCGGCCTCGCCAACCGAACCGGCAACACCGCCCTCGGGCCTTCCGGGCGCAGAGCCCAACACGATGCAGGTCAAGCCGCCGGTCGTACCAGCGGTCCGCCGGCTGATCCTCGCGCTTGCCCTTTTCGCTGCGTCGGAGGCGCTGTTCGTGACCATCGGCAGCTTGAGCACCGAATCTCCCGGCGGTCTCTGGTTCCTGGTACACGGACTGCGCCTCGCGGGCGGCCTCGCCGTGCTCGCCTGGCTGGGGCAGGTGGTCCGCACCTCCATCCAGGCGCGGGTCGTCGCGGTCTTCACCGGTCTCATGCTCGTGGTGGTCGTGGCCATCTCGGGCTCCATGACGCAGGTCTTCACGAACAACTTCACCCAGGAGCTGCTCAACCGCGCCCAGCGGGAGGGTGAGGTCCAGCAGCGGATCCTCGAAGGAGTGCTGGAGGAGTCCCAGAGCCAGGCCGAGCAGGTGGCCCGGAGCGAGAGTGTCCGGCAGGTCTTCGCCACGCGCCCGGCGGCGCTCAGGCAGGTGCTCGAGCGGCTGCAGGGGCCGGGACAGGTCTTCGACGACGCCGACTTCATGGCCGCACTCGACCCGCAGGGGGCGCTGCTGGCGGTGTCGGCGGTCGGTCCCGGCGGGCGGGACACGCTGGCGGTGGCCGACGCCCTGAACCTGGTGGGCACCGAGGTCGTTCAGAGCGCGCTCGGGCGGGGGGACGCCGGCCGGTCGGTGGACACGCTTGGTCCCGGCAAGATGGCGGCCATCGGGGTGGCGCCGGTGTTCAACCTGGAGAACACGCAGAAGATAGGCGTGGTCGCCGCCGGAAGGCTGATCGATCTGGAGTACATGCAGGAGCAGCGTTCCGAGGGTGAGGCCTTCCTCATCACCCAAGATCAGGTGCTTTCCGGCACCAGCCGCGACACCGAGGGCGTCATCCCGACTGCGCAATCCAACCTGAACACGCTTTTCGAGAGTGGCCGGCGCATCTCCATCCTTTCCGAGGTGCGTGGGGAGGAACGCTTCAACTCCTACGTGCCTCTGGTGCGGGGGGAAGAGGTGATAGGCGCTCTGGTCTTCAGCACCGCGTACGGGGTCGTCGGCCTGGAGCAGCAGAACCTGGCGGCGCCCCTGTTCTTCATCGCCCTCTGGGCGTCCGCAATGGGAGTGGGGCTCTCCCTGCTTTTCGGCAGCCGGATCACCCAGCCGATCCGTGATCTCACCGAGGCGGCCGACCGGGTCCGGGAGGGGGACCTGACCGCCCGGGTTTCGCCGAAGACCTTCGACGAGGTCGGTGTGCTCGGTGAGACCTTCGACCAGATGACGGTCTCGCTGGCCCAGTTGACCCGCGATCTGCGGGACACCGCGGAGGAGCAGCTGGAGCTGCGCCGCCGGTTGGAGACGATTCTCCAGTCCATGACCGACGGCGTCGTCGCGGTTAACAACCACGGCGTGATCGTTGCCTTCAACCGGGAGGCGGAGAGGATTCTGGAGGTGTCCCAGTCGCAGGCCATCGGCCGGAGCGTCAAGAAGGTGGTGCAGCTGCGGGATCCGGCCGGAAAGCCGCTCTCCCCGGCGATCTACGACCTGCAGAAGGGAGCGGTCAGCGGAACTGTCGCCAACCTGTCGAGCAACGTCTCCCGGCCGGTCGTCGTCACGTCGGCGCCCATCGAGGACGACGGCGGTGAGGTACTGGGCGCCGTGGCGGTTCTCCGTGACCTCACCCGCGAGGTCGAGATCGAGAAGATGAAGACGGAGTTTCTCGCCAACATCTCGCACGAGCTGCGTACGCCGATCACTCCGATCAAGGGCTACTCCGATCTGATGCGGCGCCGTGAGGTGCCAAGGGAGCAGCAGATCACCTTCCTGGAAGGGATCCTGGCATCGGCGGAAAGGCTGGAGCGGATCGTCGAGATGCTGGTCGACTTCTCCGCCATGGAGGCCGGGCGGCTGGCCCCCAACAAGGTGGCGGTGGACTTCGACGAGGTGACCGCCGAGCTCGTCCACAAATTCTCGCAGAACGCCCCGAACCATCGGTTCGAGCGCACCGGCTTCGACCAGATCCCGACTGTCGAGGTCGACCGCAGGCTGGTGCCGCTCGCCATTGGCGAGCTGCTGGACAACGCGGTCAAGTTCAGCCCCAACGGAGGGAAGGTCACGCTGTCGGCCGAGCACAGCAGGAACGGCAGGGGCGGCGGCTACGTGAAGATCTCAGTGAGCGACGAGGGCATCGGCATTCCGCGGGAGCAGCTGTCGAAGATCGGTCAGAACTTCGTCCAGGCGGACGGCTCGGAGACGAGGGCGTACGGAGGCCTGGGGCTTGGGCTGGCCTACGTGCGGCGCATCGCCGAGGGACACGGCGGCAGGCTGGAGGTCGAGAGCGAGCCGGACAAGGGGTCCCGCTTCACTCTCGTGTTCCCTGCCGGCAGGGTGCCTCCGAAGGTGAGAGAAGTTTTTGCGCGCAAGTAAGCCTCGCTGGACCCTCGCAGTCGCCGCTTTTGCCCTCGCCCTGGTTGGAGCATCGTGCAACCGCGGTGACGCCGGCGGGGAAGACGCCATCGGCACCATCACCCGGGTGTCGGGAGCGGTCGAGCTGACCTCCAACGGGGCCACCTCGGATGCGGTGGCCGATGGACGGCTGTCGAGGGGCGACACGCTGAGGGTGGCAGAGGGCGGCGACGTACAGTTCAACCTCGGCGGCAACGCCACCTACCGGCTGGTTCGGGGAAGCGCCACGCTGCAACGCCCGCAGCAGATTCGGCTGGCAGACGGCGTGATCCTCGTGAGCTCCGACGAACGGGTGCAGGTGAACCTCGAGCCGGTTCGGCTCGCCTTCGCCGGCGGCAGCGTGAGGGTCGACTCCGGCGAGGCGGGCCGGGTCGCCGCTTACGAGGTTCAGGACCTTAGGGTGACTGCCGGATCTCAGGAGGTACCGGTGCCGCAGCTGTGGCAGGTCGCGGTCACGGAGGAGGGAGTTCTGGACCAGGCCCGGCCGCTGCAGTTCACCCGCGAAGACGTGCTGGACGCTGCCCACCTCCAGCAGGCGATCGAAGTCGACGGCAAGCTGGGCAACCTGCTGCGCGGCCTGGAGCCACAACTGGCGGCTGCCCCGCCGACCGCAGTTCCCGAGCGCCTGCAGTCCGCCGGCATCCCGCTCCAGGCGGTTGCCTCGCTTGCCAGCGTGCCGCGATCCGATCTCCTCATGGGGTTGGCCTTCGCCCGTGAGTGGAACGCCGGCGATCTGGTGCGCAGCTTCGAGCAGTCGATGGCGCTCAAGGTTCTCGGAGCGTCGTGGGGGCTGGTCGCCCAGAACTTCGGGGTAGAGGCAGACCCGCTGGTCGCCTCCCTGCAAAACGAGATCAACGCCGTTCTCTTCCCGGCCGGCACGGCCGAGCCCGGGCAGCTTGTCCCGTCCCCGACCCCGACGGCGCAGCGGCCGGCCGCTTCCCCGGCGACCCGCCCCCGGCCCGCCTCTCCGGCGGCTCCCGCTCCGGCACCGGCCGCTCCGGGGCGGGGTCCGGCGCCCAACCCGACCGCCACGCCTGGTCTGGTGGGTCCGGTCGTAGATCCGCTCCGTCCTCTGCTCCCCGACGAGCTGGAGCGGATAGTCGACGACTTGCTAGGCGTGGTGGACGGGATCGTCCCCATCGTCTAGGGCAGGCGGGAATGCTTTCAACCGCGCGGACCAACCGCTAGTCTTTCCCTCGACTTCAACGCCGCACATCCCCCAGGGCGCCGGGAAAGACAGCATGGATCCGGAAGAGATCGAAAACCGCCAATTCATCGTCACCCTGCGCGGCTACGCCAGGGACGAGGTGGAGGCCTTCCGGGAGGAGGTCGCCCAGGAGATCCGGCTGCTCCGCAAGCAGCTGACAAAGGCGACTTCGGATCTGTCTCACACCACTTCGGAGCTCGAAAGGGTCAAGAGCGAGCTGGCGCAAGCCAACGCGGACCTGGCGAGCGAGAGATCCAGGCCGGCACTCGGGCCGCAGGAGAGATTGCCGGAAGATCGAGCGGCCATCTTCAAGCTGCTGGGGCAGGAGACCGAGCGGATTCTCCTCGCGGCGGAGGAGGCCGCCGAGCAGATGCACGAGCGGGCGGTCAAGGAGTCTGCCGAGATGATGGCGGACGCCCGCATGGAGGTCCAGCGGTCGATGGAGGAGCTGGAAGCCGCCCGCCGGGCGGCGGAGGAGGACTTCGCCGAGATAAGCGACTCCCGGAGCATGGTGGCATCCCAGCTGGAGGACATTGGGCGGCGGCTCGAGGAGACGATCAACCGCCTGCGCGTACCGGTCGAGTTGCCGGGCCCCAAGTCCGCACGGGCCAGGATGGCTCAGGCGCAGCAAAGCGTCGCCGACCGACCGGCGGCTGCGGCTCCCAACCCCGTCCAGGAGGCGGAGAACGCGGCGCAGCTGCGGCGGCAGCGCGAGGCGGAGGCGGCGGCGGAGCTTGCCGCCCGGCAGACGGCCCACGTGGAGCCGGCCAGACAGCGAGAGGACGAGCTGCGAGCGGTCCAGGCCGAGGCGGAACGAAAAGCTCGAGAAGCCGAGCGGCGGGCGCGGCAGGAGCGCCGGGAAGCGGTCCGCCGGGAGCAGGAGCTGCGCGCGGCGGCCGCCGCGGCGGATGCCGAGAGGCTGAAAGCCGCCCGCGAGGCCGACCAGCGCAAGCAGGAGGAGGCGGAGAGGGAGGCTCGCGCCGACGCCCAGAGGGCACGGGCCGCCGCCGAGCGAGCATCCCGGGCGGAAGCCGAGCGCAAGGACCGCCTCGAGGCGGAGAGGGTTGCCCGGGAGGAGGCCGAGAGGACCGCCAGGGAAGAGGCGGAACGTGTGGCCAGGGAAGAAGCTGACAGGGCCGCCAGAGAAGAGGCGGAAAGGGTTGCCCGAGTAGAGGCCGAACAAGCAGCCCGCGCCGAGGCAGAGCGAGTTGCAGAGGCCGAGACGACATCCCGCCAGCAGGAGCCCGCGAAAGCGAGCGCCCACAGAGGTTCCACGACTGTCGCGGCCGCCGCCCCGGAAGCCGCCGCAGCCGCGGCCGACACGGCTGCAGCGGCGTCCTCACTGGACGCCCTGCTCGAGGAGATCCGTCGCAAGCGGGAAAGCGGCCATGCCCCTGCTTCCGCCGCCATGGAGCCAGATTCGAGGCCGACGGGGGACGAGATCACCAGACGGAACGAGGCGCTCGGGAACCTCCCTTCCCAAACTGCCCGCCGGCTGAAACGCCTGCTTCAGGAAGACCACAACGATCTGCTCGACCGGCTGAGGAAGCAGCGGGGGAGGGGATCGCTGGATGAGAACCTGGCGCCGCCCGAAGAGCAGGTGCAGCGGTTCGTCGCCGGCCTGAGAGATGCCCTGGCCAAGGCGTTCAACGAAGGGCGTCGTGCTGCGGGCGCCAAGCCGGCTGCCGACCCCACCCAGGCGGTGGCCAAGCTGGTCTCCCGGCAGGTCGTCACGCCGCTGAGGAATGAGGTCTCACGGGCAGTGGGAGCCGGCCTTGAAGCGGAGGACTCCGCCTCCGCACTGTCGGAGCGTGCCAACGACGTTTTTCGGGTGTGGAAGGGCGTCCGCACGCAGCTGCTCGGGGAGGGCATCGCGCTCTCTGCGTACCACCACGGTTTCCTCGACGCCCTGGGCTCTCGCTCCGATGCCAGGAAGGCGTGGGTGCTCGCCGAGGACGAGCAGGACTGCCCCAACGACGTCTGCCGGCGCAACGCGTCGGCTGGAGCGGTGGGGGCGAGAGCCGCCTTTCCCAGCGGCCACCATGCGCCGCCCGCCCACGGCGGCTGCACCTGCACACTTAAAGGCGCGTGAGCGTCTCCTGGGCTGCCGGGAGGTAGTTTCCCCGGGGTCCATTAAGCTGGACCAGCGATGGTGACCAGGATCCCTGCCTCCTCCAACTCCCGGAGGATCCGCGTGAGCTTCCTGGTCCTTTTCTTCGTCGCCATCATCTCGATCTCGGCGGTGGTGGGGCTCTACACCGACCTCCTCTGGTTTCGGGAGGTCGGCTTCCAGGAGGTCTTCTGGAAGGTGTTCAGCTCGCGGGCGATCCTGGTCGGGGCGTTCGGCCTTCTCTTCTTTGCCCTGTGCCTGGCCAATCTCCTCGTCGTGGGACGGGCCGCTCCCGCCTTCCGCATACCGGTGTCCAAGGACGAGGAAGACCCCTTCGAGCGCTTCCGGGAAGCGTTTCTGCCCTTCTCCCGCTGGATCCCCATCGGAATGAGCGCTTTCCTTGCCCTGCTCTTCTCGCTGCGACTGGCTCCGCTGTGGGACCGGTTCGTTCTGGCGATGAACTCCGTTCCTTTCGGCGCTCGCGACCCCATCTTCAACAAGGACATCAGCTTCTTCATGTTCCGGCTGCCGATGTACCAGCTGGTCTACGGCTGGCTCTTCTCGGCTCTGGTCGTCATCACGCTGCTGGTCACGGCCTCGTACTACCTGACCGGCGCCATCCGCCCGCAGGCGGCCGCCGACCGGGTGTCGCCCCAGGTCAAGGTGCATCTCTCGGTGCTGCTGGGTGCGGCGGCGCTGCTCCGGGCTTGGGGATACCTGTTGGACCAGTACGAGCTCGTCTACTCCACTCGGGGGACCGTGGTCGGAGCCTCGTACACCGACCTGAATGCCGAGTTGCCGGCGCTCAAGCTCCTCGTGGCCATCTCGGTGATCAGCGCAGTGCTGTTCCTGGTGAACATCCGGTTCCGAGGCTGGACCCTGCCGCTTATCGGCGTCGGTCTCTGGCTGCTCACCTCCGTGCTGGCCGCCGGCCTTTTCCCGTTCGTCGTGCAGCGGTTCCGTGTCGAACCCGCGGAGCTTCAGCGGGAGGCCGAGTTCATCCAGCGCAACATCGAGAACACGCGGAAGGCCTTCGGGCTGGACGGGATGAACGTTCTGGAGTTCCCGGTCGAGCGGGGGCTGAGCCCGGCCAGCGTGGCCGAGAACCAGAACACCCTGAACAACATCCGCCTCTGGGACCCGCAGACGCTGATGAGCGCTTTTCGCCAGCTGCAGGAGATTCGTACCT
>DATAAN010000021.1:0-2761 GCA_036260105.1 Actinomycetota bacterium | reverse complement strand
ATCCCGGAGCACCGGAGCGATCTGGTCGAGGGGCACGATCTTGCGCTTCTGCTCACCCTTGAGCGTCCCGATCAAGTCTCCCCTGGTGTCGAGCACTTCGGTCGCCTGGCCGCCGGGGGCCGCGTCCGGGAGAGGCACGTTGACAGTGAAGACGAAGATAAGAACCCCGAGAACGCCGAGAACGACGGCAGAGGCACCTGCTATCAGAACCCAGGAGAGAGTCGTCGGCTTGCCGTCTGCGACGAAGGCGGAGGCTCGGGGCTGTTGGCTCAACACGGCCCTTTAGGTACCCGGAGTGACGTGTAGCCACACAAAGCGCTTCAGCGGCAAACGAGGACGGGGGCCGAAGGCCGGAAAAGATAGTGCCCCGAGAAACATCCGGCTCCGTGCCTTTGCGGCCTCGCCCTTGCGGGCTGGCCCTCGCAGGCCCGGGGTGCCTTCTGCCTCTCGGGGCAGAACGTACGATACGAGTGACGCCTGGGATCGTCAATGTCCGGAACAAGGATTTCTTCGCGACCTGAAACATTTCTTCGCGCTCTGACAGCCCCTACACTCGATTGGTGCCCTTCGTCTTTCTCCGTGCCTTCGCCGTGTTCGCTTTGCTTCCCGTTTTGATTGCCTGCTCCGCCGCAGAAAGCGACGATTTGGACGTGGAAACTTCGCAGAGGAGGGCGGTTGAGAAGGAGTTGGGCATCCGGCCTCAGGAGCGGGTGCAAATCCGCGACGGGTCCCGAATCCTGTTCTTCGGGGACTCGATAACGGTGGGAGGGACAGACGAGGGGGGCTACGTCACCCTTGTCGCCGATGCGATCAAGGGGCTCTATCCGGACCGGCGCATCACAGTCCGAGGCTCGGGCGTGGTAGGCGACAAGGTGTCGGACCTCCAGCGCCGGCTGAGCCGGGACGTGCTGGCTCGCCGGCCCACGCACGTCGTGATCTACGTCGGTGTCAACGATGTAGCAAGCATGGGACCCGGCCAGGCTGCCCTGGCCGAAGGGGAAGCCGCCTACCGGGAGGGCCTGACGGAGCTGGTGACGCGAATCCAGGGCAACGGCGCCTGGGTGATGATCTGCACGCCGGGAGTTATCGGCGAGAACGTCGACGAGCAGTCGGACACCAACATCGCCCTGGAGCGGTACGCCGAAGCGGCCAGGGCGGTGGCGCAGGAGAAGGGCGCCGGCCTGTGCGACCTGAGAAAAGAGTTCACCGACTATCTACGGAACCGTAACCTGAACGGGCGGAGGAGCGGACTCCTGACGGTCGACGGGATCCACCTGAACCTCTCGGGCAACCGGCTGGTCGCCACGACCATGCTGAGGGCCCTGGTAACCACCGCCACGCCGGTCCCCATCCCCCAGGGTCCCGAACCGTCGGAGCCCCCGTCCCCGAGAGCCACCAGGAGTCGCCGGCCCGCACCCGTGGCAACCCGCACCACCGATTCGGTCTCCGACGCACCGCCTTCAAACCCGGCAGCTACGCCAGCAGAGGACCCGCCGTCGCCCTCTGCGGAGCCGGAGCCCACCGCGTCGGAGAGCTCGGCGCCTGAACCGTCGGAGACACCGGACGCTCAACCTTCCGAGGAATCCCCCACCCCTGCCGAGCCCTGATCCGGCGAAGCCGCCCCAAAGGTGGTGCGGCCCCTACCTAATCGGCCTAAGCGGAAACTGCGGGATCTTCCTGGAACCTGCGCTTGGGCCGGCCGGCTGCCGCCTTGGACTTCGCAGCAGTAGCGGGTTCCGACTCAGCGGGCTGGGCCGGACCCTCCAGGCCGACCAGGAGCTTCCTCAGAATCTCGGCCAGCGTCACCCGTTCGTCCTCGGAGAGGACGGAGAGCGCCTCCTCCCCTGCCTCCAGGTAGGAGGCGACGGAGCTCTCGGCGGCGGCCCTTCCTTCAGGGGTCAGACTCACCAGCACGGTTCGCCTGTCGGAGGGGTCCGGCTGCCTGACGACGAGCCCGGCATTCGCCAGGCGGTCGGCCTGCCCGGTCATCCCACCTGAGGTCAGCATGGCGGCCTTCGCCAGCTGCCCCGCGGGAAGGCCGCATCCCGAGCGCCGCAAAGCGCTGAGGACCTCCAGGTCCCGACAGCTCAGCCCCGAGTCGTTGAGAGCCTCGGTGGCCCTCCGGTCGAGGTGCCGGGCGATCCGGTCCAGCCGGCCGGTTATCTCAAGCGCGGACGTGCGTAGGCGGGGGACCTGTTGAGCCCACCCCTTGACAGCTTCGTCCACAAAGTCCGCGTCCATAGCCGCACCATTATAGCGCTAAGACAGCTTGGTGCCTAATGTCTTATTGACGAGATAGTAGCCGCCAGGGGCGACCGCGGTAAGGAACTAAGGTGAGGGAACTTGGCGTCGACCGACCGTCGATCCGGTCGTCATCAGAGAGGCGGCGACCGTCTCGTTGGGCAAGGCGCCGGTGAGAGGTCGAACCAGTCCGAATTTCTTGGCCCGGTACCAGGCCATCATGACGGCGTCGGACTGCCTGCTTTCAGTGGGCATTGGAATCCTCCCATCGCGAGGTGGGGTTCCCGGCTCCGGAGAACCTGCAAGTGTGCCCGGGGGAAGTCGTGCAGACGCACTCCCGTGTGTTCCCAGATTATACCGATCCAAACAAAAAAAATGCCCGGCGCCGAATCGTCTCGGCGCCGGGCATGCAGAAGGAGTTAGAAGAAGGGGCGGTAAAAAGTCCCCGGCCGGAAACCGGGACGCTCCTCGTCCTCCCTCTCTTCGTCCAGCTCTCCGAACCCGACCACGAATGGGTCGA
>DATAAN010000020.1:0-12262 GCA_036260105.1 Actinomycetota bacterium | reverse complement strand
CGACTGGGAGCACGTGATCTCACCCGAGGTCGAGCAGCGCATCCTCGCCAAGACCGGGGCAACGACCTGTCCTCACGGCAACCCGATTCCGGGAATGGAGCCGCCCTACGAGAGGTCGAAGCTCGTGCCGCTCACCGACCTGACCGAGGGCGAGTGGGGCACCCTGTGCCTGCTGACCGAGGACGTGGAGCTGGTCACCGGCATCCTTGAGTACTTCCAGGAGCACAACCTGATGCCGGGCGCCACGCTGAAGGTTGCCGGCATCGCGCCTGACGGCACACGCACGCTCTCCGTGGACGGAAAGTCCGCCTCGCTCGGCCCCTCCCTGGCCGACAACCTCTGGATCGAACCCGGCCGCTAGGCCGGCCCGGCTGTTGACACAGGACAGACCTAAGGTATAGCTAATGTCTCCACTTAGCTCTATCTAAGAGCACTGGACAAAGGGGGAGACAACTGCCTGACCAGCTCCAGCGGAAGCGCGAACGCGCCCGCAAGCCTCCATTTCTCAAGATGGCCCTGAGCCTGACTGCGGTCCTGCTGCTGATCGCCTCGGCCTGCGGCCGGGACGAAGGGACCGGAGTCAGAAACATCGGCGAGACCGAGGAGCCCACCGGCTCCGGCTCGGCACCGGCCAGCGGGTCGGCCTCCGGATCCGGCTCGGCTGCGGCTAGCGGCTCCGCTGCGGCCAGCGGCTCCGCGTCGGCGAGTGGCTCCGCCTCCGCATCGGCAGCGGCTGAGACACCCGCGTTCGAGGAGAGCCAGGCGGACACCAGGGCTGAGTACACCCTGGCCGACTACAGGTTCGAGGGGCCCACCACGGTCAAAGGCCCGCGGGTGTGGTTCACTGCCCGCAACACCGGCAAGGAGAACCATGAGCTGGAGATCCTCAACGCCTCCGGCGAGGCGCTCGGCGAGATAGCGGAGTTTGCCCCGAACGCTCCGGCCGACCCACTGGCGGTCGAGCTGGAGCCCGGTAAGTACACCCTTCAGTGCATCCTGGAGACCGCCGACGGCCGGGTGCACAAGGACCTGGGAATGGTGTCCGAGCTGACCGTCACGTAGACCGCCCTGCAGATCCGGTAGCAGCTCTGGGCCGCCGAACCCGTCGCAAGCGCCCGCCGGTCCCGACTGCCCCGGCGGCCACCAGCATCGATACGACGGCGGCGGCGGCCCAGGCCGCATGCAGCGCCCAGTCCCCTCCGTCTAGGGCGATGTAGTCGGGCAGCAGGCGAGCCCAAGTCCGGTAGAGCGGGTTCGACGTCTCGTAGAAGTCGACGATCATCGTGAGGTCCCGGCGCCATCCCTGAAGGAAGAGCCAGGCGAGGTTGAAGACTCCGGCCGCCCCGATCACCGCCATAGGCCACACGTGACGGTGCGACGAGGTCCAGGCGGCGATGCCGAGCACCGCGGCCGGTAGAACGACCACCGTCTGCCGCCCGGGGAACCACCAGCCGTGCATCGTCAAGGCCAGGAACGTCGCACCGAGCCACCCGGTGGCAAAAGGAAGGACGAGCGCCTCCCAGTTCGGGATCCGCTTGCGGGATATCCAGGCCAGGGCCGGCACCAGCAGGAGCCACGCCGGCTGCCAGGCGGCGAGGCCGAACCGTCGGTCCACGAGGAGACCGATGAGACGGCTGCTACGTGCGGGGATGTCGGGATCGGTCCCTATCACGCTGAGCTCGCCGGTCTCGGCGAAGAACCAGCCGGTGGCGTAAACGGTCAGGCCTCCGTACCAACGCAGATGGCCCCACAGGTAGGCGGCCCCGGCGAGGGTGAAGAAGGCGGTGAGCCCGACTGCGGTCCTTAGCCGGCCGCCCCTCCACAGGCGCCACAGCGCAATGGCGGCCAGGACCGCGCCGACCGGAATGAACTTGGAGCTCAGCCAGGCCAGTCCAACGATGGCCACGGACAGCACCACCAGGTTGCGGACGGTAAGGGGGCCGCTGAGGCAGACGATCGCCACCGTCACCGCCAGAGCCGCCGGCAGCTCTGGATAGATCTGGCTGCCGTAGACGGCCAGCGGGGCCGAAGCGGCAAACAGGCAGACGACGAGAGCGGACCGCCGCGGCGGGCAGCCGTACCGGCGCACCGCCGCCCACAGGATGAGGGCGGCCAGCACCCCGTTCACAACAGACAGCGTCAGCTTGGCGCCCAGCCAGCCCCCGGCCGCGGCCCCCGGCACGAGCAAAACGGGGAGGAGGGGGTCGTGAGGGCTCACCATGCGCCCGCCGTCGAGGACTTTCGCCTGCGGCCGGATGCGCACCTCGTGAAACGGCCGCCACCTCTCGTCCCCGATCTCGTCGGAGACGTCCAGCGACCGGTCTTCGGCGAGGCTCATGGCGGTGAGCAGATACTCGGGCTCGTCGGCGGTTATTCGGGCTCCGTAGGAGCTTCGCACGGGCGCGCCGGCCGCAGCAGCAAGCGTCCCGGCCAGGAATGTGAGAGCCAGAAAACCGCGCAGCCGCCGCCGGGAATCTTTCGCATGCGGGTCCATCAGGCTATCCTAAGCAGCGAGGGTAGGCTCACCTAATTTCGTCTTATGGATCCCGTCATCGTAAGCCGATCGGTGGAGCGCGGCCTAGCGGAGGTGCAGTGGAAAGAAGTCGCCGTTGGACCGGCATGCTGCTTGGTTTGGTGGTCCTCTCGTCGACCGCCTGCACCGGCGCTAACAGCTCCGGCGACGTGGTCCGCGTCTACTCCGGGCGTCACTACGGCGAGGAGGAGACCTTTCAGCGCTTCTTCGAGGAGACCGGGATCCAGGTGGAGTTCCTGTTCGGCAGCGACGCGGAGCTGCGCGAGCGAATCGAGGCGGAGGGCGAGAACACGCAAGCGGACGTCTACATGACCGTCGACGCGGGGAACCTCTACCTGGCCGCCGAGGAGGGCGTCTTCCAGCCTCTGGAATCGGGCATCCTGGAGGACTCCATTCCCCAGAGCCTGCGTGACCCCGAGAACCGGTGGTTCGGCCTGGGCGTAAGGTCCCGGACAATCGTCTACAACCCGGAAAGGGTCCAGCCCTCCGAGCTCTCCACCTACGAGGCGCTGACCGACCCGAAGTGGAAGGGGCGGCTGTGCATGAGGGACTCGTCCAATGTGTACACGCAGTCCATGGTGGCCAGCCTGGTATCCCATCACGGCTACGAGGGCGCGGTGGGAATACTCAAAGGCTGGGTCGCCAACGAGACGGAGATCCTGGGTAGCGACGTACTGGTGCTGGAGACGATTGCGGAGGGCGGCTGCGACGTCGGCCTGACGAACCACTACTACCTGGCGCGGGAGCTGGAGGACGACGAGGACTTCGGCGTCGACCTGTTCTGGGCGAACCAGGGCGACCGCGGAGTGCACGTGAACGTGTCCGGCGCAGGCGTCACACAAAACGCGGACAACCCCGAGCTCGCCCGCCGGCTGCTCGAATGGCTGGCCACGGACGGTCAGGACGACTTCGTCCGGTCCAACCACGAGTACCCCGCCAACCCCGGCGTCGAGCCGGACGCGCTGGTTCTGGAGCACTTCGGCAACGACTTCAAGCGGGACCAACTCGGAGCTGCCGACTACGGCTCGCTGAATGCGCAGGCCATCCGGGCGATGGACGAGGCGGGCTACGAGTAACCGGCGCGTCCTCCGTCTTCCCTCCTCCCGAGGGCACCGGGGCTGGACCCTGGCGGTGACGCTGATCGCCCTGCTGGCGGCGGCGCCGGTTGCGGTGATCGTGTGGAGTCTTGCCACACCAAGCGGCCAGATTTGGAGCTACCTGTGGGCGACCCGCCTGCCCGCCATGCTGTCCTCGACCCTCGCCCTGCTGGTCCTGGTGGTAGCGGGCACCCTGGTGCTTGGCGGCGGGCTGGCCTGGCTGGTCTCGGGGTACGACTTCCCCGGCCGAAAGACACTGTCCTGGATGCTGGTCCTGCCACTCGCCATGCCCGGCTACATCCTCGGGTTCGTCTTCATGTCGACCTTCGGCTTCACCGGGCCGATCCAGGGTGCGCTGCGCACACTCTTTGGCCCGG
The DNA here is from genome assembly GCA_036260105.1 of Actinomycetota bacterium. Classification (GTDB taxonomy): domain Bacteria; phylum Actinomycetota; class CADDZG01; order JAHWKV01; family JAHWKV01; genus JAJCYE01. The sequence continues at coordinate 8,255 of DATAAN010000020.1, read as the reverse complement.
ACGTGGCGGTGCCGGAGATCCGCTCCCTCGGAGGAGCGGCGATCGTCTTCTCCCTCTGCCTGTACCCGTACGTCTACCTGCTGGCCCGGGCTGCCATGAGGGAGCAGGCGACCGCGAGCTACGAGGTGGCCCGCAGCCTCGGTTACAGCCACCTGAGGGCGGCTTGGAGGGTGATCCTGCCGATGGCCCGGCCGTCGCTGGTGGCCGGCCTGACACTGGTCACGCTGGAGACTCTCACCGACTTCGCCACAGTCCTCTACTTCAACGTCCAGACGGTCTCGGTGGGGGTCTACCGGGTGTGGAAGGGCATGTTCGACCGCGACGCGGCCAGCGAGCTGGCCTCCCTGGTGCTGGTTTTCGCTCTTGGTCTGCTCCTGCTGGAGCGCCTCCTCCGGGGTCGAGCCAGGTACGAGCAGCAGGGCGGAGGCTCCCGCCAGCTGCCGAGCAAGAGGCTTTACGGGCTCCGGGCGTGGACGGCGACCGCAACCTGCGTCGCCGTGTTGACCCTGGCGTTCTTCGCCCCCGTGGTGCAGCTCGGCGCCTGGGCCGTCGAGCAGATGGTCCGGGGCCGGGACCCCGTCGACTCCGGCTTCCTGCGTTACGTTTCGAACAGCGCCGTGCTGGCGTTGACCGCCGCCGTCCTGGTAGTCGTCGTTGCGGTAGCCATCGCCAACGGCCGCCGGTTTGCCGCGACGAGATACGTCAGATCGGTGTCGCAGCTGGCGACCGCAGGCTACGCCCTCCCCGGTCCGGTCATCGCGATCGGGGTCCTCCTGGTCGTGGCGGCGCTGGACCGGGGGCTCGCTGCGGCGGGCATCGCCGTCCCCGGTCTGCTGGTGACCGGTTCTCTCGCCGGGGTGATCTACGCCTACGTGGTGCGGTTCCTCGCCCTGGGCGTCAACGGCATCGACGCCAGCCTGCAGAAGGTGCCCGTTGAGCTGACACTTACGGCCCGAAGCCTGGGAGCGACACCTAGCCAGGTGATGCGGCGGATTCACCTGCCGCTCACGCGGACGGGAGTCGCAGTGGCCCTGCTCCTGGTGGGAATCGACGCGCTGAAGGAGCTGCCGATGGTCCTTCTCCTCCGGCCCTTCGGTTTCGACACCCTCCCCGTGTGGGTGTGGCAGCTGGCCTCCGAGTCGAGATGGGAACTCGCCGCGCTGCCATCGCTTACGATAATCGCCGCTTCCCTGGTGCCCGTGGCGCTGCTCACCCGCAGCCTCCGGGGCTCGCAAGCCGACCCGGCGCTGCTGCCGGCGACCGGGAAGCGCGCACTGGAGGTGGCGGGGATTTGAACAGGTCACAGGACAAACGCGGAGGTTTGGCAGTCCGGGAGCTGCCGGACGAGCCAACCGCTTTACGCGCGGTTGAGGTCCGAGGAGTGTCGAAGCTCTTCGGTTCCAAGGCCGCGGTGGACGACGTCTCCCTCACCCTGCACCGCGGCGAGTTCCTGACCCTGGTCGGACCGAGCGGCTGCGGCAAGTCGACCCTCCTCCGTATGATCGCCGGCCTCATCGAGCCGGACGGCGGCGAGATCGTGCTGGGGGGCAGGACCGTGTCCGGCCCGGGGCGCTGGGTGGCGCCGGAGGACCGGGCAGTCGGACTGGTGTTCCAGGAGAACACACTCTTCCCGCACCTCACGGTCGCCGGCAACATAGCGTTCGGGCTGCGTAGCATGTCCAAGCCCTCCGCGGCCGCCCGGGTGGCCGACGTCCTGAACCTCGTGGAGCTGCCCGGCTACGGGGACCGCTATCCGCACGAGCTTTCCGGGGGCGAGCGCCAGCGCGTGGCGCTGGCACGTGCGATCGCCCCCGAACCGACGGTTTTGCTGCTGGACGAGCCGTTCGCCAATCTGGACCCCAACCTGCGGTCCCAGGTGCGTGCGGCCACGGTCGAGATCCTCCGGAAGGCCGGCGCCTCCGCCCTGTTCGTCACCCACGACCAGCAGGAGGCAATGTCGGTAGGCGACCGGGTGGCGGTCATGAACGGCGGGCGGCTCGAGCAGATCGGTACACCGAAATCCGTGTTCCATCTGCCGCAGAGCCATTTCGTGGCATCAAGCCTTGGTGAGGCCTACTTCCTTCCTGCCAGCTACGCGGGGAACGGCGAGCTGACCACCGAGGCGGGCCGGTGCGCCTGCCCAGAGGACCTTCCGAAGGAAGAGGTCGAGATAATGGTGCGGCCGCATGACGTGACCTTCGTCGCCGATCCGCAGGGGGAGTCGGAGGTCACCGCGGTGGAGTTCCAGGGCGCCTTTCTCCTCTATGAGGTGAAGCTTCCCTCAGGCCGTCGGATCCGCTGCCTGCTCCCGCACACCTTGGAGGTACAGCCCGGTACTCGAGTCCACGTGCGCCTCGAACACGGCCACCTTCCGGTGGTCCTCCAAAGGCCGGCTGACTAGCCAGGGTAAGCGACCTTAGTCTAGGCTTCCTAAGTATGTTAGGGAGACCTAAGAGCGGCCCGGCTGCTTGATCTTCACCAAGCTGGCGAAGCTGCTCCGCTTCCGGATTCCAATGTGGCTGGCCTGGACCGCCGGCCTCACCTTCACTGCGGTGACCGTTGCGCTTCTGCAGTCCCATCTCGAACCCGGAGCGCTCGCGGAAACCTGGACCGCCGTCAAGTCGGCGCCCGCCGCGGTCGCCGCCATCGGCGCCGTCTACTTCTCTGCGTTTGCCCTGCGAGCGCTGGTCTGGAGGAGCATCGTGCCGGGGTTGAGCTTTGGACACGCCCTGGCCGCGATCCATCTGGCAATCGCCGGAAACCATGTCCTCCCCCTGCGGCTCGGCGAAGCCCTCCGGGTCACCAGCGTAGTCAAGCGAACGAAGCTGGCGCTTGCCGAGGCAACCGCCTCCTCGCTTACACTTCGAGCCGTCGACGCCCTCGCCCTGGCCGGCCTGCTCGTCGTCCTCGGGCCGGGGCTTGCGCTTCCCCGCCTGGCCGGCGCTTTCGGGGTTTTAGCCCTCACCCTGATCGGCGCGCTGGGCGGGGGACTTGTATGGATGCGACGCCTCCGCCGGAGGGCGCCGGAGGGTCTCCGACCCCCCGGCGCTTTGGTCGCAATCGGATCGCTCGCCGCGTGGCTTCTGGAGTCGGTGGTGATCTGGCAGGCCGCTCGTTGGGCCGGCATTCCGATCGACGCCGTGGACGCCGTCCTGGTCACCGCGGCAACGATCTTCTCCCAGGTGATCGCCGTCGCCCCCGGCGGCTTCGGCACCTACGAGGCGGCCGCCGCCGGCATGCTGGTCGCCTTGGGATCCCGTCCGGGTCCCGCACTGGCCGCCGCCCTCACCGCCCACGCCCTCAAGACGGCGTACTCGCTGCTTGCGGGAGGCATCGCATTGGTCTACCCCTCTCCGGGGCTCTTCGGACGGCTACGTCTCCCTCGCCGGACCCCTGCCGCTCCTACTCCGGGAATGCCTCAGCCGGGAGCGCCGATCGTGTTCTTTCTGCCGGCGCGCAACGAGGAGTCGAACGTGGCCGGCGTGATCGCGCGGATGCCACGCACGGTCCGGGGTCACCCCGTAGTGTGCCTGGTACTGGACGACGGGTCGACTGACCGCACCGCCGAGGCGGCCGAACGTGCCGGTGCCGAGGTCGTCGCACTGGCTCCACCTCACGGCCTGGGGGCTGCGGTGAGGCGGGGTCTTGCCCAGGGCGTCGCCCGCAACGCGGCGGCAGTGGTCTTCTGCGACGCCGACGGCGAGTACGACCCGGCCGAGCTCGAGCGTCTGGTGACGCCGATCCTCGACGGCGGCGCCGACTACGTCGCCGGCTCCCGCTTCTCCACGGGAAGCCGTCGCATGAAGCCGCACCGTATGGTGGGCAACCGCTTGCTGTCGATCCTCTTGAGCGCCGTAGCCCGCGCCCGGATCTCCGATGGCCAGAGCGGGTATCGTGCCCTCTCCCTGGCGGCCGCCTCAGCCGCGGAGGTGGTCCACGACTACAACTACGCGCAGGTGCTCACCCTGGACCTGCTGAGCAAGGGTTTCCGCTACGCCGAGGTTCCGATCAGCTACCGCCACCGCACGGTGGGCACAACGTTCGTCCGGCTGCTCCCCTACCTGCGAGCCGTGGTGCCGGCAGTGCTTCGGGTGGTCAACCGGCCTCAGTCCTCCACGACGTGGGCGGCGAACCTCCCGAGCGCCGCGTCCCACGCGGCGGAGTCGAAGCCGGCCTCATCGAGCGCCCCGGCTGCGGCCCAACCCATCTCCAGCGCATGATGCGAGTTGTTGTGCACGAACAGCCCGTGCCGCCCGAAGGTCAGCAGCCCCGTTAGAGATTCCGCCCAGCCGGCCACGGTTTCGAAAGACTCGGAGTATCCCAGGTCGTATATCGGGTAGGCGGCGGGGACGCGCTTGACGACGACTTCCGTCGGGCGGGCCTGCGGCAGTCCCATCCCGGCCAGCGCCTGGACGACCAGAGCGCCAAGTTCGGCGTCGGGCCGGGCCCACAGCTCATCCCCGGCGCCGCATGGGATCTCCGCGCAGAGCACCGTGCGGCCGGCGGGGTCGTCGCCCTCCCGGTAGTTCTTCGGCTCCGAGATCCGGCTGACCGGAGTGGCGGCGCTCGGGACGTAATGAGCGTCGAACTCCGTGTAACGCTCGACCGGCAACACCAGGTAAACCAGGAGCATCGCCCGGGAGCGCAGCCGCCCCGCCGCCCGGAGAACATCTGCCGGCGGTTCGGGACGGAAGATCCGGCAGAGCACTGGTAAGGGCAGCGTCGACCAAACCAGGTCGGCATCGAAGGCCGTATTGCCGGCCGTGATGCGAAACGCCTCGGCTTTCCGCTCGATGCAGTCCACGGGGCAGCCCAAGCGGATGCCGGCGCCGGCCTTTACAGCGGCGGTTGCAAGCGCCTCCCATATCTGGCCGAAGCCCTTGCGGGGATAGTAGAAGACGCCACCGGCGCTTCCCCTTCGGGTCAGCTTGCGCAGCAGCTTTCCGGCCGCATCCCCGCTCACTCGCCTCCGCGCCTGCTCGCCGTCGATGAGGTCCGGCTCCAGTCCCCACAGCTTCCGGGCATAGGGGAAGTAAAACCGGTGGCACATCGCCGGGCCGAGGCCGGCCAGCAGGAGGTCGGCGAAAGTTTCCCCGGATGGCCTGCGGGTCCAACCCAGAGCTGCGTCCCTGGCCGCGGCAACGGCGAAGCTGGGGGGCAGGTTCCGGACCAGGTCGAGGGGTTGGAGCGGGAAGGCGATCCACCGGCCCTCGAGATAGATGCGGCCGTGCCTGCGGCGCTCCTGCAGGTCGGCGCCGAGCAGCCGGCGAAGCTCTGCGAGCAGGTGGGGCTCCGTGGCCGGGTGGAGACGGTGGCTGCCGTGGTCGACGCTGATGCCGGCCACATCGAAGCTCCCCGCCAGGCCCCCCACGCGTTCCTCCCGCTCGAAGACGGTGACCGCGTGGCCCGAGGCGGCGGCCCGGTAGGCGGCAGCCAAGCCGGCCGGCCCGGCGCCCAGGATGGCAAGCGTTCGAACGGTCACTTTCGCGAGGCTACCTCGATGGTGGCGCCGACCGGGCGGGGTACCTTGACAGCGACATGTCAATCAGCCCACCGGCACGCCGGTACACGCAGGTCCGCCCGGCAATGCCGGATTCACTCCAGCGGTGGGCTCCCTGACCGGCATGGAGTCGAAAGATGCGATTCGCCGGCGCGTGTGGGCCGATATGCAAAGCCGAGGAGCCGCCCGGTTCCCGGGTGCGCAGGGACGTATCCCGAACTTCGTCGGCGCCGAGGCGGCCGCCCGCCGGTTGGCCGAGCTCCCGGAGTGGAAGCGAGCCGGAACTCTCAAGTGCAACCCCGACTTCCCTCAGCTGCCGGTGAGGACCCTGGCGCTCCAGGAAGGGAAGCGAATCTACATGGCCGTGCCCCGGCTGCGCGACGAGCGCCCCTTTCTGCTGCTCGACCCACAGGATTTGAGCCTTCCTCCCCGCCGGGCGGCGTCGATCAAGGGGGCTGGATTCGCGGGCCGTCCCGTCCGTATCGACGACATGCCGCACATCGATCTCATCGTCTGCGGCACCGTGGCGGTCAACCGGGATGGCGTTCGGATCGGCAAGGGCGGAGGGTACTCGGATCTGGAGTTTGCGCTGACACTCCAGATGGGAGTCGTCGACGGCGACACGTTGATCGCCACCACGGTGCACCCTCTGCAGGTGCTGGACGAAGAGCTGCCCGAAACGGCTTCCGACTTCCGGGTCGACCTGGTGGTGACGCCGGAGGAGGTGATCCACTGCCCCCGGTCGCCGCGGCCGAAGGGCATCGTCTGGGAAGACCTCGACGACTCCAGAATCGACGGCATCCCGGTCCTGAAAGCGCTTGCCCGAGAAACGCGCCGGGGGCGGGTCGGACCTTAAGATCGACGGCATGAAACCGTTTCTGCTGCTGTCGACCCGCGAGGTGGATCGCGCGGCGGACAACGAGTACGAGGCCATGCTGCGGTTCTCCGGGCTCAGGGAAGGACAGTTGCGGCGCATCCGCATGGAGCAGGGGCCGGCCGGCGCCATCGACCTGGACAACTTCTCGGGTGTGATCGTTGGCGGCGGACCGTTCAACGCATCGGACATCGACAAATCACCGACCCAGGTCCGGGTAGAAGCTGAGATCAGTGCGCTTCTCGACCAGATCGTGGCCCGCGACTTTCCGTTCCTCGGAGCGTGCTACGGCATCGGCACGCTGGGAATCCACGAGGGCGCCCTGGTCGACCGCACGTACGCCGAACCGGTCGGACCGACCATGATCACCCTCACCGAGGAGGGCCGTGCCGATCAGCTGTTCGAGGTGCTTCCGGACACCTTTGAGGCGTTCCTGGGACACAAGGAAGCGATTCGCAAGCTGCCGGCGCACGCGGTGAACCTGGCCTCCTCTGCGGCGTGCCCGGTGCAGGCGTTCCGGGTCGGCCGCAACGTCTATGCCACTCAGTTCCACCCCGAGCTGGACATCGACGGCGTCGAGGTGCGGATCGACGTCTACAAGCACGCCGGCTACTTCGAACCGCACGAGGCCGACGACCTGCGGGCCAGAGCCCGCGCCAGCAGCGTCGTGCACCCGCCGGCGATCCTCAGCCGCTTCGTCGAGCTGTTCGCCGACGGACCGTCGCCTGCTTAACACCCCGGTAATCTTCCGCTACACTGATTGGCGGTCAACAAGGCTTTTGAGCAACGGCGCTCGCTTCGGCGGGCGCTTTTTTTATCTTGGATCACCGGAAGGCCGGCGCTGCGGCGCTGTGACGAACCGGCGAGAGAACGCCGCCGGGGAAAGGAGTCCCGCTGAACGCTTCCCAGGGTCTGTACAACCCCCGCTACGAGCGCGACGCATGCGGCATCGGCTTCGTTGCGGACGTGCAGGGCAGGTCGAGCAGGTCGATGGTCGAGACGGCCCTCTACTCCCTCTGCCGGGTCCGGCACCGCGGAGCCGTCGCTGCGGATTCCAAGAGCGGTGACGGCGCAGGCCTCCTTCTCCCCCTGCCGGCCGACTTCTTCGCGGCCGAGCTGCACTCCGACGCGGACCCTGCCTTTCTCGGTGTCGCCATGACGTTCTCCTGGCCTCCCGGCCAGACCGGCCACCGGACGATCGTCGAGGAGGCGTGTCACAACGAGGGAATCGCGGTCCTCGGCTGGCGGGAGGTCCCCATCGAGCTCGACCGCATCGGCGACCAGGCCAAGGAGATCCACCCCGGCATCGAACAGGCGATCCTGCTGCGGCCGGTCGGTGTCGACACCGGCGAGGCGGAGCGCCGCTGCATCCGGGCCCGGAAGCGCTCGGAGAAGGGCTGCGCCGACGCCGGCATCAAGGTCTACTTCCCCTCGTTCTCGTTTTTGACCATCACCTACAAAGCGCTCGTGGTCGCCGACCAGCTCGCCGAGTTCTATCCCGATCTGGCCAGGGACAACTTCACCGCGCCCTTCGCCATGTTCCACCAGAGGTTCTCCACCAACACCGCCCCGACCTGGGAGCGGGCTCAGCCGTTCCGACAGACCTGCCACAACGGTGAGATCAACACCATCGCAGGCAACATCAACCGCATGAAGGCCCGGGAGGGCCGCCTCGGCAAGCGGAACCTTTTGGAGGAGGAGCTGCTCAGGCCGGTTATCGACGAGTACGGCTCGGACTCGGCGATGCTGGACAACGTCCTGGAGCTGCTGAACCGCGAAGGCCGGGACATCACGCACGCCATGGCGATGCTGGTCCCCTGCGCCTGGGAGAAGCTCGAGGACCTCGACGACGAGGTCCGGGACTTCTACCGATACCACTCC
>DATAAN010000019.1:0-5657 GCA_036260105.1 Actinomycetota bacterium | reverse complement strand
GTTCGGAGTGGGCCCCTCCGGCCTCCCCAGCAGCTACTGCGCCAGCAGCCCGTGGTCGGACGTCCGCGTGAACCCGAGCCTCAACTCGTTGAGCACCCCCCTGTCCCAGTGCGTCAACACGCTGACCAACAGCATCAACGGTGTCATCTCCCAGCTGAACGCAGGCCTCGCCAACGCCGTCTGCCTGCCGCTCCTGGGCTGTGCCCTCTCCACTGTCACGCAACGGGTGAACGACACGATCGCACGTCTTCAAGGTGTGGTGCAGTCCGTCCAGAACCTGGAGGCACTGTCGCCGGCGCTGCTCACCCCAGAGATGACCGTCCGGGTGACCGACAAGGTCAAGCCGCCGCTCATCGGCATGGTGACCGGAGGCGATGGCGTCCAGATGCAGGTCGAGGCGACGGCGAAGCGGCGCCTCAAGAACGCAGTCGTGCTGCCCAACACGCCGGCACTGCTGGACACCGACCTGAACACGGCGCTCAACGCCGCGAAGCCTCAGGTGCTCAGCGCCATGGACGCCGCCAACACGCAGCTGAACAACCTGATGTCGGGCCTGGGCGTGACCGGGTGCCAGAACCTGCTGGCGCCGAGCTCGAGCGTCTACCAGGACATCAGCGACATCTACTCACCTCCGACCAGCGCGCCTTACACCGGACGGGACCTCATCACCGGGGCCACCGCCGCCGTCACCCGGGCAGCCAGCCAGTCCGGCCAGGCGACCCAGGACCTGGCGGGCGAGGCGTTCGTGGTCATCCGCCAGGGAGCGACCCCGACGACGCTGTCCAGCCTGCTCGGCCCGGTGACCACTCTGCTCGGACTCAGCTCGACCCTTCAGGTCCTGCCCATACCGGCGCTCGACGTGGCGATGGTGGCGGCGCACAACCTGGAGGACGGCAACATCTCCAATCCCGACCTGATCACCGACGCAGCGGCGGCCCGTGGTCTGTTCACGGCCACCCTGGTGCACTGATGGAGACCAAGATGCGATCCCTTAGCAAGCGTTTCACCCGGATCCGCGAGGAGGAGCGGGGCGCCGAGGCGGTCGAGTTCGCGCTGATCTCGCCCCTGCTGTTCTTCCTGGTGTTCGGCTTGATCTACCTGCTGCTGGCGTTCGCTGCGCAGCTGTCCCTGGGCTACGCCACCAACGTAGCAGTCCGGTACGCCGCCATCCCGCTTCCCGGGACGACGTCCACGTACCCGACGTCGGGCCAGGTGCTGACGAAGGCAACCAGCGTGACGCCGTTCTTCGGCTCCTCGGCCTGCTCTCCGACCCTCGGGTCGGGCGGGATCAACCAGCCGGTGACGCTCACGCTGAGCTGCGACTTCCCGAACCCGGCTGGCCACGCGGTCAACGGCTTCCGGAGCGTGTTCTTCGGCGGTGGCGGCGACGACGTTCAGACCACCATCGAGATGTCTGCCACTGCGCAGTCGAGGAAGGAGTGAGAATGCGCCGGCTTCTACGCCGAGAGGAAGGTGCAGCAGCGCTGGAGTTCGGCATCATCCTGCCGATTCTGCTGGCCCTTCTCGCCTTCGTCGCCCCCCTTGTCAAGTTCGGCTACGACTACATGGTGATCCAGCGGGCTGTCTCTCACGGGGTCCGCTACGCCAGCCGTGCCGATGTCAACCCGACCGTGAGATCGGACGGTTCACTCGGCCGCCGGCCGCTTCCGTCCGAGGTTCAGGCATTCGTGGCCAGCTCTTCCGGCGGCAAGGTGCAGGCCAGCACTGTGTCGGTCTCCCCGAACCCCAAGCTGGCGGTGCCTGGAGAGCCGATCACGGTGGAGGTCGACTACGAGCTTTCGTACGGACCGCTGGCGGACATCGCCAACGGAATCAGTGGAGCCTTCTTCGGTGGGGGTGCGTCTCTACCGAGCTCGACAACGGTAACTGTCTCCGCTCGGGGACGCGAGGAATAGGAGAGGAAGCAAGATGAACAAGAGGTCAAATGGAGTCGTGGTGGGCGGAATCATCGTTGCCCTCGTCGGCATGGTTCTCGTCTTCATGTACGCCGGTAGGGTCCGGGCCGGCGCCGGTGTCTCAGGCGCAGCCGGCACGGCGTTCGTTGCGACCAACGACATCCCCGCCGGCACCCGGTGGGAGGACATGGTCGGCGCCCTGAAGAGGCGTGAGGTTCCGGCAGACGTCCGCCCGGCAACCGCAGTCACGAGCACCAACCAGCTGGAGGGCCGGTCGGCCATCCGGGGCATCGCCAAGGGTGAGATCGTCACCACCACCCAGTTCAACACCTCCAGCTCCGGCGGACTGGACATCCCGGCCGGCCAGAACGCGGTCACCATCAACCTCGGTGTCCCGCAAGCGGTCGCCCGCTACATCCAGCCCGGCTCGGAGACCAACGTCTACGTCACCTACAAGGGCCTGCCCACCGCCGGCAACCCCGCCGACGCAGTGGTCACCAAGCTGCTCCTCAGCAACGTCAAGGTGCTGGCCAACCAGCCGATGCGCACCCCCACCGAGGAGACGGCCGAGAACGCGGCACCTCAGGGCAACGAGATTCTTCTCACCCTGGCTCTGAACCCGCAGCAGGCTGAGCAGCTGATCTTCGCCAAGGAGAACGGTTCCGTGTGGCTGGGCCTCGTCCACCCGGGCGACGCACCGGTTACCTCCGGCGGCCGGACCTTCAGGACCGCGCTGGTCTAGCAGAAGCGCATGGAATCCCAAGACACGCAAACCGACCTGACCAGGAGGGCTCATCGAATGGGTGGCTTCAGGCTGGGCAGTTCTCGAAAGGCCCGGGGGCATCAGCCCCCGGCGCCCGCCGAGACTCCGGGCAACGGCCAGCCGGCTTTCGCGGCGGCAGGGGCAACCAGAAGCAGGGTTGCCACCGCCGACTTCGGAAGCATGGCCAACCCTCTTGCCCAGAGTGCCCGTAGAGCATCGAAGGCCGAGTTCTCGGCCATGTACGGCAACGGTTCCCGACCGGGGGACCCAACCACCGGCAACTACTCCCGTCCGGGACGGGCCGAGAGGCCCCGGTGGAACAACCCGGACCCGGCTGCCGCTCTGGCTACTCAGGCTTCCGCAGAAGGGAAGCAGACTATGGCAAGGTGGCAGCCGCCCGCCCCGCCCGCGCCTCAGGCGCCGGCGGCGACCAACGGGCACGGCCCCACGGGCATTCAGCCGGCTCGCCGGCCGGAGACCAACGGGCACGCGGAAAGAACCGATACGAAGGCCGCTACCAACGGCACGCACGCCGCCTCGGCGGCAGCGGTCGGGCAGGGTGTGGCGAGCGAGCCGCAGTTCCGCTCGCGGCTGGACGCCCCTCAGCCGTCCAGGGCCAACGGCAGGGCGCCCCAGGGTGCCTGGGCCGAGGGCCTGAAGGACGACTCGTGGGACTCCTCGGAGGACATGGACGACGTGGACGGTGACCGGGTGCCCCGCATCCTGGTCCTCGACCGGGCCGGCAAGTTCTCCACCGAGCTCGCCAAGGCCACCGTCGACCTGGACCCGGCACCGGAGATTCTCCGGCTGAGCCGGTCGACCCAGGTGATCGACGTGGTCGAACAGGAGGAGCCGGACGTCATCGTGGTCGCCCCGGAGGAGGTTACCGGCGCAGGCCTCAAGCGCCTGGCCGAGATCCACCGGAACGACCCGAAGATCGTCATCGTCCTAACCGAGGGTGCGAAGCCGGTGACGGCGGCGCAGACTGCCGCCTGCGGCACCAGCGACATCATCCCGCAGGGCGTCACGAAGGCACGCCTTCGGGGCCGGATCGTCCGGGCTCTGCAGACCGCCGAGGAGCTCCGTCAGGAGCACACGGTGATCGAGGAGCGGGTCGTGTTCCAGGAAGCACCGGCGAAGGTTGAGCCGGAGAAGCCCGAGCCCAGCTGGGTCCCGGCGACCGTTCCGAGCAAGCCGGTCGCCCGCAACACCAAGCTGGCCCGGGTCTTCACGGTGGCTTCGGCCTCCGGAGGATGCGGCAAGACCTTCTACTCCACCAACTTCGCCGCCTACCTGGCGAAGGCGACCGGAGGAAAGGTCCTGCTCGTCGACCTGGACCTGCAGTTCGGCGAGGTCGCGATCTCGCTGCACCTGCGTCCCAAGCGGACGATCGCCGAGCTGGTGGTGGAGGAGGACATCGCCGCTGCGCTCAGCGACTACGTCGTCGACCACACCGCCGGTTACAAGGTGCTCTGCGCTCCGCGTGACCCGGTCGCCGGCGACAAGGTCGGCCCGCGGGAGACCACCGCGGTTCTGGAGGCAGCCCGGCAGCAGTTCGACTACATCGTGGTCGACACCCCGCCGTCGCTGAACGAGACCTGCCTGGCCGCTTTCGACCAGTCCCAGTCGCTCGTGATCATGGCGACGATGGACCTGCCTTCGCTGAAGAACCTGAGGGTCTTCCTCGAGACCCTTAAGAAGTTGAACCTACCTGCCGATCAAGTATCGCTGGTGGTCAACAAGGCCGAGTCCGGAACCGGAATCGACCTGAAGGAAGTGGAGCCGCTCTACCCCCAGGGCTTCTCCGCGGTGCTTCCGTACGCCAAGCAGGTGTCCTGGTCCATCAACATGGGCATGCCCGTGCTGGTGGCCGACCCCAACGCTGACATCAGCCGCAAGTTGTTCGAAGGTGCGGTGAAGCTTGTGCCGCCGTCCGCAGGGAAGCAGCTTCCCTGGATGGCACCCGCTGCTGCCCCCCGGCGCGGATGGTTCTCGAGGTTACTGAAAGGAAAGGCCAAATGAAACTGTCGGACCGCGTTGAGCTGGTTGAAGTAGAAACAAACCGCTCAGGCAAGGCCAGGCGGCGGGTGTCCGCCGGCAGCGGATCCCAGGACTGGGGGCAGATGAAGCGCCGGGTGCGCGACGCGCTGCTCGAGGAGCTGGGCCCGCGTCTGTACCAGAAGACCAAGCCTGAGGAGCTGAAGGCGACGGTCATGGAGAACCTTGACAGCGCCCTCGAGAAGGCGGGCGTCTCGGTCTCTCTCACCCAGCGGGCGAAGTTCGCCGCTGAGGTGGCCGCCGACCTGCTGGGTTACGGGCCGCTCGAAGAGCTGCTCGCCGACCCGACCTTGACGGAAATCATGTGCAACGCCTACGACGACGTGTGGGTGGAGCGGCACGGCAAGCTGGAGCGGGTAAACACCGTCTTCACCGACGAGGCGCACCTGCGCCAGATCATCGAGAAGATCGTGGCGACGGTCGGCCGGCGCATCGACGAGTCCTCTCCGATGGTGGACGCCCGCCTCCCCGATGGCTCCCGTGTCAACGCGATCCTGCCGCCGGTGGCGGTTCACTCGCCCGTGCTGACCATCCGTCGGTTCCCGGCGGACCCGTACGGCATGAAGGACCTCATCAACTTCGGGTCCATCACGCTGGACGCCGCCATGTTCCTGGAGGCATGTGTCCGCGGAAAGCTGAACATCCTCGTGTCCGGCGGTACGGGCACCGGTAAGACCACGATGCTGAACGTGCTCACCGAGTTCGTCCCGGAGGACGAGCGGATCGTGACGATCGAGGACGCAGCCGAAATCCGGCTGAAGCAGCCTCACGTCATCACTCTCGAGTCCCGGCCTGCGAACATCGAGGGCGCCGGCCAGGTCACCATCCGTGACCTGGTCCGCAACGCTCTGCGTATGCGCCCGGACCGCATCGTCGTCGGTGAGGTTCGTGGCGGCGAGGCGCTGGACATGCTGCAGGCG
>DATAAN010000018.1:0-12850 GCA_036260105.1 Actinomycetota bacterium | reverse complement strand
AAAAGACGCGAAACGACGGGGTCTGACGACGAGGCGAGTCCCAACGTCCGCGTGACCGTCATCATGCCCACATACGACCAGGACAGCTTTCTGCCGGCCGCGGTCGCATCACTGATCGCGCAGAGTGAACCCAACTGGGAGCTGGTTGTGGTGGACGACGGTTCACCGGGCGACACGAAAGGGGCACTGGGCGCTTTTCTCGACCACCCTCGGATACGTCTCGAAACGTTCGACCGTAACCGAGGCCTGGGTGCCGCACTGAACCATGGGGTGGATTGCGCCAATGCCCGATACATCGCTTACCTGCCCTCGGACGATGTGTTTTACCGTGACCATCTGGCGTGCCTCTGCGACCTGCTCGACGCCTCACCGGACGCCGTTCTCGCCGTCGCGGGGGTTCGCCACCATGAGGTTCGGATCTCGCCGGGGCAGATCGACGGTGAACCGCTGCAGCTTGTCCAGGTTGTCCACCGGCGCACCCGTCATCGCTGGACCGAACGATCAGAACTGACGACGGACGACCTCGGCCGCATGCTCTGGACGCGTCTTCTTGAGGAGGGGGGCTCTGTCGACACGGGACGAGTGACCTGCGAGTGGGGCTGGCATCCGCTTCAGCGCCACAAGGCGCTCCGCGAACCGTGGGGAGGGCTCAACACCTACCGCTCTCGTTACCGTGTGCAGGAGCCGCTGCGCCTGCAGAGCACGGTCGGTCATCTCCATGACGAGGTGAATCACTATCGGAGGTTCCGCGAGCGGCCACCGACCCCTCGTCGGAATGACGGCCTGCGGGTGCTGCTGGTAGGCGAGCTGGCCCACAATGCCGAACGAATACTCGTTCTCGAGGAAGGCGGCCACGAGCTGTACGGGCTGTGGACCGACACCCCGGTATGGTTCAACACCGTAGGGCCGGTGCCGTTCGGGCACGTCGCCGACATCCCGCGCGATGGGTGGCGGGATGCCGTCAAGCGGTTGAGACCGGACATCATCTATGCGTTGCTCAACTGGGAGGCGATCGCTTTCGCACACGAGGTGCTCGTGGCGAAGCTCGGCGTCCCGTTCATCTGGCATTTCAAGGAGGGCCCCTTCTTTGCACGGGACCACGGGCTTTGGCGGGAGCTGGTCGACCTGCACACCTTGTCCGACGGCGTGATTTACTCCAGCCCCGAGCTGCAGCAGTGGTTCGCTGCGACGGTTCCCGCCAGCATTGATCGACCCACGCTCGTGGTCGACGGCGACCTGCCGAAAGGCGAGTGGCTCTCCGGCGAGCGGTCGGATCCTCTTTCGCTGCACGACGGCGCCGTTCACACCGTCATTCCCGGTCGCCCCATGGGTCCCGACCCTGAGGTGATCGGAGTACTGGCCGATGCGGACATCCATGTCCATCTCTACAGCGAGAAGGCCGCGAGCCAGATGCGCGCATGGGTCGACGAGGTGAAGCAGGTTGCGCCCGGCTACTTCCATGTGCATCCCCAGGTCGACCAGGCGGATTGGGTGCGAGAGTTCTCGAAGTACGATGCCGGCTGGCTTCACAGCTTCCGCTCGGACAACCAAGGGGACCCCTACGCTGCGACGTGGGACGACCTCAACTACCCTGCGCGCATGGGGACGCTCGCGGCTGCGGGCGTGCCGATGATCCAGCGCGACAACCGGAACTCGATGGTGGCGACCCAAAATCTCGCTCGGGAGCGAGGCTTGGGCCTGTTCTGGCGGGACTCCGACGACCTCGTCACGCAGCTTCGGGACTCCCAGCGGATGGGGGCGTTGCGGGAGAACGTCTGGCGCCAGCGGAGCCACTTCACCTTCGACGCCCATGTCGACCGCCTCGTCGAGTTCTTTCGGAAGGTAATCGCAGAGCATCAATAACGGCGCTCCGCCGCGCCTCCTACAGGCTCAGCCGCCGCTCTGCAGCGCCGTCGCGTAGCCTCCGGCGCCCTTCCCGTTGCCGGAATGACCCAGGCTTTGCTGAGACCAACCGATTGAAGAAATGAGGTTTAAGGACCCTTCTAGGGGTTGGCCGAGACTTCTATATTTTGGTTCGACGGGCAGCAGCACTGGAGGCGGCGTGGAGAACTCCGGCTTTCGGCGGACCAGGGTTTGGTGGGCGAGTCTCGCTCTAGGCCTCGCTTTGGCAGTCTCAGCTCCGGGCTCCGCAGTGGCCAAGCAGCCGCCGGGGGAGGTACGGGCTGAGGACCTCGGCACGCAGATCTCCGCGGGCGAGCCGGTCAACCTGTTCGGCGTTCGGGTAGTCGGCGAACTCGATCTAACCGACCGGTCTGCCGTTGACGTGCCTCTGCGCTGCATCGAGTGCCAGCTGGATTCGATTATCGCCTCCGATGTGGTGTTCGGACGCATCGTCGACCTGAGCGGCTCGACTATCAACGGAACTGCGCAATTCTCCGCCTCGGTGTTCCGGGACCGGGCGCTGTTCGACGGTTCGACTTTCAACGAAGCGGTCAACTTCGTTTCCTCCCGTTTTGCATCGGATGTCTCATTCTCGGAATCAGCCTTCAACTCCGAGGCGTTGTTCGCCAGGGTCCAGATGGACGCCGGTGCGCTATTCAGGGGTGCGGAGTTTCGAGGAGGCGCAGATTTCACCAACGCCCAACTTCAGGGCAGAACGACGTTCGCCAAGGCCATTTTCGACGAGCCGGTGCAACAGGGAGTCGATCAGGGGGGCCTTCCGAGGCGTGAGGGAGCCAGCTTCACCGGCGCCGTCTTTGTCGAGACAGCCGGCTTCGTCCGATCCAAGTTCCTGACGATGGCTTCGTTCAAGGAAGCGGAGCTCCGATCGGGCGGCAACTTCACCTTCGCGGTGTTCCACAAGGGGTTCAGCATGGAGGGCGTCAACGCGGCCGGCCTGCTTACGTTCAAGGGCGCACAGATCTACGCCGGCCGCGGTAGATTCCTTCACTTCACGAGTTCGGGAACCGTCTCCTTCCTCGGTATCTCCGACGGAGCTCGGCTGAGCATGAGCAACCTTTCGGCGACCACACTGCTGATCGACCCGGCGGCTGTGACCGGCGCAGGGGCCGCCGCGGCCTCGAAGGACTCGGTCGAAATACTGAAGCAGGTCGAGGTGAGTGCTCGGGAGCGCAAAGACCTGACACGGGCCAACGACGCACACTTCGAGCTGACCCGCATCGAGAACGCATCCAGGACCGGCGTGGGACGCGTCGTCGACACGCTGCATCGGGACGTGTTCGGCTACCTGGTTAGGCCCTACCGACCGCTCGCGTTCCTGGGCCTGCTGATCCTGTTCGCTGGTCTCGTTCGATCCCTGCCCGGAGTCAAGAGCGCGGCGTTGAGCGTCGGCGAAGGATTCAAGAACAGTTCGGTCGGAGTAGCGAGGGAACGAAGCGGTACACGCATCGACGTTTCGAGAGAGCTGCTGGCGCCGCTCGGCGTGGCAGCCCCACTGATCGCACTGCGGCGCTCCGCCGAGACCCAGGCATACAAGGCTTTCTCCGCAGCGAGCGCAGTGGTCGGGATGCTCTGGGCATTCCGGCGCTTCGACGTGCTGAAAAGGTCCCGCTGGCTGGTGCTAGGTATCGAGAAAGCGGCCAGCAGTGTCCTGAAGGGCATTGCGTCGGCGACCACCATCGCTGTTCGCCGGAAGCCTGCAATCGAGATCGCAGACGCCGACCGGGTAGGCGACTACCTCGGCGCCACCTGCCGGTGGTCCGAGTTCCTCGCGTACAAAGTGCTGATCGGCGCTTTTCTGATCGCGCTGGGCAACTCGAATGCGACCATCAGCCAGCTTCTCTCCGCTGTAATCGGATGACCGCAAGACGCCGCACACGAATCAGTGCCGTATGCCTGCTGCTGTTGCTCGTCCCGACGGCCTGCTCGTCGGGCGGCGGAGAGGCCGGCGAGGGACCTCAACCCGTTGGAGAGATTCTCGAGCTCAAAGGCGACGTGGTGAGCATCGGCGACGAGGCGGTCGAGCAGACCGGCCAGAAGCTGTTCCGGGGCAGCGTGCTTTCGTCCGACGCCGAGGGCGGAGCCATCTTCGAGATCGACGGCAGGATCCGATCCTGCGACTTCGACGAAGGAGTGAGACTCGAGATCATGCCGTCGAGTGGAGTCCTGGTTCACGTCGCCGAGGGGGAGACGTTGTGCATGACGCCCCCGGGCAAGCCGAGCGCCGAACCGGTGAGGTTCACGGCTGGCGACAAGGAGGAGGTGACGGTCAGCTTTCTGGACCCCATCTTCAGCGTTGCCTCTGCCGCTGATCGGGTGACCACTTGGGTCAAGTTCGGCTTCACCGAGGTCTCGAAAGACGGAGGCAAGGGCGTGCTCTTGGGCCCGGACTCTCAGATCACGGTTCAGGGGGATCATGAGGTGTCGCGGCCGAGCCCGTTCGAGGACGAGGGTCTGCAGGTTTCGGCCCGGCAGGCCTTGAACCGCATGACGTCCGAGCTGCCGGAGCCGGATTACTCCATGCCCCCGGCCCAGGGCTCTGACGCTGTTCAGCGCATCGCGGCAAGTCGGCAGCTGCGTGTGGGCATCGACGGGACGCGGAGCCGGCCCACCGAGGCGTTCGTGACATCCTTCACCGGCTTTCTGGCCGAGCGCTGGGGTCTTGCTCTCAGGACCTCCTTCCTCCAGCCGCAAGCCGCAGCGGCGGCGCTGAGTGAAGGCGAACTCGACGTCTTCATCTCCCCCGGCTCTGTGACGAACGGCCGCTTCCTTCCGCTGTTCGGTGCGGAAGACGAGACCGAGTGGGTTATGTGGGTCGCCGAGGATCAGCCGCTCGAAGATGCCTTGGGCAAGTTCCTGCTGAATGCTCTCAACTACGGCGACTATGGCCGGCTCTATCTGGCGGCCTTCGGACGCGTGCCGACTTATGAAGCGGTTCGGCAACTGGTGTACCCGACCGCGGGTGGCGAGGAAGGAACGGCTGGCCGGTGGCAGCAGGAAAGCGAGAGGCCACGTCCGCTGCCCATCGGCAGCCGCGCCGGCAGACCGGCTGATGCGACTCCCACGCCGGCGGCGCCCGACGGAAGGCCGGCGGACTCAGAGGTGCGTGTGACGGACGTGACGCTTTCTGCTGAGCCGGCTCGTTTCGTCGGAAACTGCCCGGTCACGATTCAGTTCCGGGGCCGGATCGTTGCCGAAGGCGGCCGGGGTGACGTCCAGTATCGGTACCGGGACGAAGCCGGCGAGACCACCGGCATCCAGAAGCTCACTTTCGACGGGCCTGGTGCCAAGGAGCTTTCGTTCAGCCGGAGCATCGCCTCGGATGGAGAGGGAGCGCAGACACTGGAAGTGCTGGCCCCTACTTCAGCGACATCGAACACGGCTGGCTACGACGTCACCTGTGAGACGACTCCGCCGCCGTCAGACCCCATCGCTGAGCTACTGGGCAGCGTCCAGGATACGGTTTCCGACGTCGCGGCCAGCCTGTCCGAAGTCCTGTCGAATCTCCTTGGCCGGTAGCGATTTCTTCCGGCCGAGGCACGGCCGGTAGGCCGTCGATTAGCCGGCCGGCGTCTCACCGGCGGGCGGGACGCGACGCCGCCTCCGCCGCAAGGCGGGAAAGCTCCTCCGGCTCCTCGAGGCTTTCCGCAGGAACTTCCATGTAGGTGGGGAACCTCTGCCGTTCGTTCGGCTGGAAACTGGACATTCCCCGCTCCTCGAACCATCCTCGCGTTTCGTCGTCGGTCTTGAGGTAAAGACGGCCGTCGTAGACGAGGCCGAAGAAGCTCTCCCGGAGGTAGAGACCCAGCCCGCCGAACATGCGCCGCGTCCTGACGCCGGCCAGCCCCGATAGCTGATCGAGTACGAACTCGACAAAGCGGTCCTGAGCAGTCATTGCCACGCTCCTTCCAGAGCCAGACGCGTACACGCGAACCGCCCGCCGGCATCGGTCGGCGGGCGGTTGAAACAGGGCTTGCTCAGCAGGCTGCTTGGAACGCCTTGATCTCGTCGCCGCGGGCGCCGTGAGAGGGGTCGCCTCCCTGGCCCAAGGTCACGAACTGCCCGTTGTGGGTTGCCCCCGCGGAGGCCAGTCCGACGCAGTTTGCATTGCTTCCTGCGTTCGGCGCCGGTCGGAACTCGGTTCCCGGAGGCGCCGCGTGAGCTACTCCTCCGAGCGACATGACCACTCCGACGGCTGCGGTCGCGGCGATACGTTTGCGATGGCTCATAGCACCCTCCTTGGCCGGTTGTCTGTTAGGCCATCCCGTTCGCTCGAGCTAGCGTACTGCTCGACCGTACTGTCCTACCCACCGCAGCCTTCTTACATGTGGCCACTCTGAGCTCCGGGGAGGTCTTCTTCGGCTAAGGAGGGGTCCCCCTGGTCGCGACCTTCCGCAGTCACGGTGCCGGCACCACCCACTCCCATCGGGCCGACCGCTAGATCCAGCGAACGAAGTCGCCGCGTCCCACGCGGCCCCTGCGGTCATCGTGCAGTGCATCCGGACAGCGAATTCAAGGCCCGCTCTTCCAGGAAGCGCGAGTTTTGCCGGCGGGCCACATGCACGGCACGGGAAATTGACTCGAGCGCCTCTTCGGTGCGCTCAAGGCGGGCCAGGGCCAGGCCGCGCAGCCGGTGCAGCTCGGCCTCGTGGCTGTATCCTCCAGTGCCCAGCATCTCAAGAGCCCGTTTCGTGGTGCTCAGGACCAGCTTCGGATCGTCGGAGTGGAGCGCTGCCTCGGCAAGCAGTGCGAGGAAGTAGGGGAGGTCGATCCGGCTTCCGGTAGCCAGATAGGAGTCCAAACCCGACCGGATCTCCCGCAGGCCCCCCGTTCCGTCGCCCAGCGTTGCGGTTGCCCAACCGTGGAGGATGTGCCCGGTTGCAACGGGAACGCCGTGGCCCTGACCGGAGGCAAGATCCATCGCCGCCTGTGAGTGCCGCATCACCTCCTCCGGTTCGCCCATCAGTTGATAAAGGATCGCGGCGCGCTCCTCAGCCCAAGCCCTGCAGTAGGCATGGTCGGGCTGCGACGCCAAGTCCAGCGCGGCTGCGAGGCGCTCAAGTGCTTCGGCGGACCGGCCGAGGTACCAAAGGTCGAGAGCCGCCCAGCTGAGACAGCAGACACCGAGGTTCTCTCCTAATGCGGCCGCGATGAGCGCACGATGGCGAGTCGGATCGTAGAGGCGCCAGCCCTGGTCGGCATGATGGAGGGACTCGGCGAAATCGCCTCGGTGGAGGAGGCAGCAAGCAAGCAGCTCGTGGGACTCCAGAAGAGAGGTCGGGTCACTGAACCGGTCGTGGAGAGTGAGCCGGCGTTGCAGCATGGCGTTGGACATCTCGTGGTTTCCGCAGTTCTCGTATACCGCCGCCAGGTGGTAGAGCACCGCCGACTGGCTGTCGGGGTCGTTGGTCGCTTGAGCTCGCTCCAGGGCCGACGTGAGCAGGGACTCGACCTCCGGGTACGCCCATCCGTGGACCATGACCTGCGCCAGAGCAAGCATGTCGCGTAGGGATATCTGGAACGGAATCTGCTGTTCCGGCTCCAGTTGCTCGACCAGGGACAGTGCCGACTGCAGCTGGTCCATGGCCTCCCGGTAAGCGAAGCGCCGGAGCGCCTGCCCGGCCGACATCTGCAGATAGCCGACCGCGGGATGTGGAAGCTGCGCCCTCGAATAATGGAACGCGAGCTCACCTGCTCGCTCCGCCGCCCGGCTGCCGTAGGAGGCTTCGAGGGCCGCGGCGACGCGGGCGTGAAGCCGCTTTCGGCGGCCAGAGGGTATTTCGGCGTAGATGACCTCCTCATAGAGGCTGTGCGCAAACGTGTATTCCGCGAGCGTCGAAGACCGATCCGCAGGGTCGTTGCGACGGACAAACTCGTGCGAGCGAGCCAGTTGGTGGAAGGTTTCCTCAACCTCCTCCTCTTTACTGTCCAGCGCCCGGGCGACCAGAGCCGGACTTACGTCCATGCCGGCGACTGCGGCCGCCTCAAGGGCCTGACGCTCAGAATCGCTCCGGCCGGCAAGACGGAGTTGAATCGTGCGTCTCAACGCCTCCGGGACGGGCCCGCCCATTTTCGTCGCAGCTTCCAGTAAAGCCGACGCTTCGCTTGTCGGGCCGCCGGCGATCTCGTTGAGCAGCAGGTCGACAAACAGGGGATTGCCCTCCGTTCGCTGGTGGAGAAGCGGGCTCTTCGTCGCTCCAAGCTTGGTTTGCGGAAGCCGCATGTCGACCAGCAACTGCACCTCCTGCGGCGTCAGCGGCGGAACTGTGAGCTCCTCGCACACGCCCGACACGAGCAAGTTTTGGAGGATCGTTCCGCCGGGGCGGTCGGCGTCCAACAGTTGCTCCGTCCGGCACGAGGCCACCGTGAGCATCCGAGCGGGCAGGGGGCTTCGCGCCAGCGCGTTCAGGCCGTCGAGCGTCGAAGGGTCGCTCCACTGGAGGTCTTCGAGGACCAGCACAACCGGCCGCAGGTCTGAGATCGCGTTGAAGGCTTCGACGAGCTCCCTCAACATGCGAAGCCTCGTATTGCCCACCGTGCGGGCTGCAAGGTGGGGTAGCTCTGCCTCGTCCACCAGCCACGGCATCTCGATCAGCCAGTTCGGCGCATGTCGAGCCAGTACGGCGATGAGCTGCCGGTCGTCGCGGCACAAGCCGTCAAGGGCGCTAAGCAGAGGCATGTACGGCTCGCTCTCGCCCTGGTGGTCCAGGCACTGCCCGAACGCCAGCAGGACATCGGAGTCCGCAACGATTCGGTTCAGGAAAGTTCGGATCAGGGTGGTCTTGCCGATGCCGGCCTCCCCGGTGACCAGCGCGGTCCGGCGTGATCCGGCCACGGCCTCACCGAGCAGGGATTGGAGCCGGTCCAACTCCCGGTCGCGGCCGACAACCCACTCGAGGCCCCGTGGAGCCGCCGCGACGCCGCCGGGCGGCCGTGGCAGCTCCGACTGCCGCTCAACTACCTCTCCGAGAAACCGGTAGCCGCGGCCGTGAACGGTGCAGATGAGGCGCTGTTGCCGGCCGCCGTCCTCCAACGCCCGGCGTGCCGCCTTGATACGTGAGGTTAGGGCCGACTCCGATACGAACCGCGTTCCCCAGATGCTCTCGAAAAGCTCCTGCTTGCCGACCACGCGGTCACGATTCCGGATTAGATACGCCGTTACGTCGAAGACCTGAGGTTCGACTGGGATGCGCCGGCCGTGCTTTCTCAGTTCGTAGAGCTCGGTGTCGAGCTCGAAGTCCTCGAACCTGTAGATCATGCGACCACGCCCAGTAGCAGTTGACGGGCAAATCCTATCCGCCGTCTCCAGAAAACCTCCATCTCGTCTCCAAGCTTCGCCACCTGCGGATCCCTAGTTTCGGCCTTGACGAAAAAGTCGCAGACCGACAAGGAGGGATGCAATGAGCAAGCAGATTGGCCGGACCGATACGGGGTCCGAAGGCAAGTGGGATGTCATCGTCGTGGGGGCCCGGATCGCGGGGTCGGCGACCGCGATCCAGCTTGCGCGACGAGGTCACAAGGTGCTCCTCGTAGACCGCAACCAGTTCCCGTCCGACACACTGTCCACCCACGTCGTCCAGCTCTCGGGCATGAAGGTGCTCGACGACCTCGGACTGAAAGAGGCGGTGGTCGCCACGGGCGCTCCGCCGATCACCCGGTTCAGGCTTGAGGCCGGCCCATTCACGTTGAGCGGCAGTCCGGTCCCGGCCGGCTCGATCCACGAGACGTTCTGCGTGCGCCGGACCAAGCTGGATGCTGTGCTGCTCGACGCCGCCCTGGAGGCAGGGGTCGAGGTGCGCGAGAACTTCACATTCCTCGACGTGGTTCCGGGGGATTCGGGTGTCGGCGGCATCCGGGCCCGGGCCGTCGGAGGCCGCGGGTTCGTTGAGCGAGCCAGAATCGTCGTGGGAGCCGACGGCAAGCGTTCCCACGTGGCCCGCATGGTCGGAGCCGCTTCCTATGCGGCTCTCCCCGCCCGGACGTGCTGCTTCTACTCCTACTGGGAGGGAGTCAACGGTGATCGGAATCAGGGGGAGCTGTACCTGCTCGATCGCCGGACGCTCGCCCTGTTTCCGACCAACGACGGCGCCACAATGGTCGGCCTGCAGGCGGCCAGAAGCGACTTCGACGGAATCCGGCACGATGTCGAGGCGGCCTTCTGGAACGCAGCCGGCCAGCTGCCCCATCTGGAGCACCGACTTCGAGCGGGCAGAAGGGTAGAGCGCTTTCGCGGCACTCCGGACCTGGACGCTTTTTTCCGGGTGCCTGCCGGTCCAGGCTGGGCGTTGGTCGGCGACGCCGGTTGCCACAAGGACCCCATCACTGCGCAGGGCATCTCAAATGCGCTGCGGGACTCGGTCCTGCTGTCCGAAGCCCTGCACAAGCATCTGACCGGAAGTGCGTCCTGGGACCAGGCCGGCGCCGAGTACCACCGGCGGCGAGACGAGGCCGAGATGCCGCGTTACGGGTGGACCGCCGAAACCGCCCTGCTGGACAGGCCTCCGGCACCCGGCACGATCGCGCTTCTCGAGGTGCTTTCCCGGAACCCAGTCGAGCTCAGCCGCTTCTTCGGGCTGTTCGCCGGCACCGTCGGCGTCGACGACTTCTTCTCCAAGGACCACATGTCGCGGCTGCTGGCCGCGGCCTGAATCAATCAAAGCGGCACTACCAACGAGGAGGTAATCAAAATGACCATAGGTATCGCTGACGCAGCGGCAAAAACCGGCAGTGCGGAAAAAAGTGACCGATCCGGTTTCGTGGAAGCCAACGGCGCCCGCATCTGGGTTGAGCGTCGAGGGCACGGCCCCGACGTGCTGCTGATCGCCGGCCTGAGCGACTCGGTGGAGGCCTGGAGCTTTCAGCTAGAAGGCCTTTCCGATCGCTACCGTCTGACCGCTTTCGACAACCGGGGCGCCGGAAGGACCGGCGTGCCCCAAGGTCCGCTGTCGGTTGAGGCCATAGCCGAGGACGCTGCCGCAATTATCCGAAAGACCGATCTGGAGCGGGTGCACGTCGCCGGGTTCTCGGCTGGTAGCCTCGTCGCGCAGGAGCTGGCCCTGCGCCATCCCGAGCTGGTGAGGAGTCTGG
The DNA here is from genome assembly GCA_036260105.1 of Actinomycetota bacterium. Lineage (GTDB taxonomy): Bacteria > Actinomycetota > CADDZG01 > JAHWKV01 > JAHWKV01 > JAJCYE01. Next base: position 1,843 of record DATAAN010000018.1, on the reverse strand, counting down.
TGTTGGTCAGCACTTGGGGGCAGCTCGACCGATACGCCCGGTCGATGACCGCCTTCTGGCGCTGGATGGTCTCCTCGGCACCGAGTGAGCGGGAGGTTCTGGAGGCCTTCTACCTGTGGATCTACACGCCCAGGGCCCACGCTGACGGCACGGTGAAGCGATTTATCGACGACGTACTCGCTTTTCCCTATCCCCAGCCGGTAGAGGCGTTCGTGGAGCAGCTGGACCGGTTCGTCGCCTACGACTCATTGGACCGGCTGCACCGTATCGGCGCCCCCACCCTCGTGCTGGCCGGTGAGGTCGACATCTGCAGCCGGCCGGCCCTCGGGCGCCAGGTGGCGGAAGCGATCCCCGACGCCCGGTTCGAGGTTGTTGCCCAACAGGCTCACCAGCCGTTCCAGGAGATTCCCGAATGGTTCAACGACCGGGTCGATGCCTTCTGGCGGGAAGTCGAGGACAGCGAGAGCACGGCCGGCCGGAAGGCTTCGGCGGCAACTGGCTGAAGGCGAAGTACCCTACCGGCGACAGGGAGCAATCAGGAGGAACAGTTCGATGACTTCAGCAGAAACAATTACGGAAGCTGCACTCGAGGACCGGCTGATCTCGTCGGCCACGGCTGCCCTGGAGGTGTACTCGATCCACCTGGGGCGTCGTCTCGGACTTTACCGGGCGCTGGCCGAGGAGCCCAGGACCGCCGGGCAGCTGGCCGAGGCGGCCGGCATCCATCCCCGTTACGCCCGAGAGTGGCTCGAACAGCAGGCGGTCGCCGGCTTCTTGTCGGTCGACAACCAGGATGCCGACGCGGAAGAGCGCGTGTACCGCCTCGACTCGCCCTCCGCCGCAGTCTTCACCGCCGAGGAGGATGTGCGCCACGTCTCCCCTCTGGCCGACATCGTGGCCGGGATCGGGATGACCCTCGACAAGGTGGCCGCCGCCTATCGGGACGGAAGCGGGGTCAGCTTCGGCGATTACGGACCGCACTTGATGGCGGGACAGGGAGCGATCAACCGGCCCGCCTTCATGCAGGACCTGGTCGGGTCTTGGATCGGTGCGGTCGACGGGTTGCTGGACCGGTTGAGGGACGGAGGGCGCATTGCCGACCTCGGCTGCGGTGTCGGCTGGGGTGCGATCGCCATGGCGTTGCAGATCCCGGGCGCCACCGTGATCGGGTGGGACGCCGACTCGGGCAGCATCGAGGCGGCACGCCGGAACGCCGAGACGGCCGGAGCGAACGTTCGCTTCGAGCTGGCGAACGCCTCCGCGTTGGAGAAGGAAGGCCCGTTCGAGCTCGTGACGATCCTCGAGGCCCTTCACGACATGTCGAACCCGGTCCAGGTGCTGCGGGCGGCGGGGTCGGTACTGGCGGAGGGCGGCCTCGTGCTGGTCGCAGACGAGAAGGTGGCGGACAGGTTCACCGCTCCGGGAGACGAGCTGGAGCGGATGATGTACGGCTGGAGCATCACCCACTGCCTGCCGGCCGCGATGGCCGACCAGCCCTCGGCCGGTCTGGGGACGGTATTGAGGGCTCCTATGGTTCAGGAGCTGGGGGAGGCGGCGGGGTTCCGCTCGGTGGAGACGCTGGACGTCGACGCCGGCTTCTTCCAGCTGCACATACTCCGCAAGTAAGGCAGGAGCGCTGCGAGGGTGACTTTGCCGCCCTCGCAGCTCGGCTGTCTCTTACGCTTCGGCCGCCGCCATGCCGTTGCGGACCAGCTCCTGGAAGCGCTGCGGGTCGACGCCTTCGCCGACGGCCTCGACCATCGTGCCTTCACCCTCCATATGGGTGTAGCGAACCGGAGCGCCGAGCCCGCTGGCGAGCTCCGACTTCACATGGCCGATCGCC
>DATAAN010000017.1:0-14268 GCA_036260105.1 Actinomycetota bacterium | reverse complement strand
CCTGCGAAGCCCGGCCCCGGCGGTGTCCAGCCGCCCCCACTTACCATGACGACAGCGTAGCCTGACGGCGTCAGGCGACCCGGAGCTCTCCCCGCATGCCGAGCTCGCTGTGGTACTTGCAGAAGAACGTCACCGCACCGGATTCCGGGAACCTCACTGAAACCTCCTCTGTGCCGCCCTCCTGAAGGTCCTGGTCGACGTTCTGGGCGCTCAGCGAGAAGTTGTGGATGTTGCCTCCTTCGTTGAAGAGCTCCAGGGTGATCTCCTGGTTCGCGGTGCCCGTGAGCACCGTGGGTTCGAAGTAGTTGTCGTCCAGCTCCAGCTCGATGCTGTCTTCGTTCGATACGTCGGCCTCCTCGTGGAAGTTGGCCGACTCGCCGCCCGTGAGGTTCCGCGTTTCCTCTGCGATGGGCGTCGGGGTCCCATCGGCGGCCTCTGTGTTGGTTGCGCTACCGGTTCCGGTCGCGGCATCCTCCGTGCCGCCATCGTCCCCGCCGCAGGCGGAGAGCCCCAGGACCAGCACCGTGAAAAGCGAAAGCAGGCGCATACAGCGAGCCATTGAACCCTCCCCCTTGAGAGCTGCAGTCGACGAAGCGCGCTTATTGTATTTGTTGACCTTCCTACTTCTAAGAGGCCATTGAAAAAGCCCATCACCCTCTCCCGGTCTACGCCGCTTGCCGGCCTCGGGACCGTGCTGTCCGCCTACTTCGCCGCCCGGTTCGGCAACGCGGGCGGGGGCGTGCCGAATCCGTTCGAAGCCGAGGCCGGTGACATCTCCGGGCACTACGCCGAGCACGGAACGCTCATCGCGACCTCGGGATACCTCTACTGCCTGGCGGCGATCTTGCTTCTCGTGTTCGCGGCCGGTCTGACGACCCGCTTTCGGGAGTCGGCGGCCGAGGACGCCCGGGGGTGGGCACTGACCGGGCTCGCCGGCTCGGCGGTGTACTCGGTTCTCCTGCTGCTGGTCGGCCTTCTTCAGCTCGCCCTGGTGGGGATGGCCCGGCGGGAGGGGGCTGAGGACTCGGTGGCCGCACTGGCGATCGTCTGGGCGATGTCGATCGTGGTGCTCGTTCCTGCTTCGGTGCCGCTGCTCGTCGGATTCGGGATGGCGGGACGTCGGAGTGGCCAGCTCTCAGGCCTGCTGACCGGATTTGCGCTCGCCGGCGCGCTCCTCGGGCTGGCGCCGCCTCCCGAGGTGGTCGGACCGCTCTCGCCCGTGGCGGCAAGCCTGCTGTTCGTGCTGAGCGAACTCCAGCCCTGGCTGCTGGTCATCTGGATGGTAGGCACCGCCTTTGTGATCCGGCGCTCGCTGGCCGAGTCGGAGCCGGAGCAGCTGGAGACTGTCGAAGAGGCCGGTGCCTGACTCCTCGGATCGCCCGATCACACGGCGCGCTTTCCTCCTGGCGGCGGGTGCCGCGTTTGCCGGCGCCGTGATGCAGGCCTGCCGGGGGAGTCGTACGGGGACCGTCTCCGAGGCGCCGACCGGCGGGGGAACGCCCGCAGGGGCCGGAGCGCCGGCCGCGCTACCTCCCACGCCGGCGTGCGGCGATGACGAAGCCGAGGCGACGCTGGCTCAGACCGAGGGACCCTACTTCACCCCCAACTCACCCGAGCGCGCCAACTTCCGCAGCGACGCCGGAGGCGGGACGCCGCTGGTCCTGACCGGGACCGTGCTGCGGACCGACTGCACCCCGGTGGAGCGGGCCCTCGTGGACGTCTGGCACGCGGATGCAAGGGGCGAGTACGACAACGAGGGGTACCGGCTCAGAGGCCATTTCTTTTCGGACAGCGACGGGCGCTACCGCCTCGAGAGCATCGTGCCCGGGCTGTATCCGGGCCGGACCCGCCACCTCCACGTGAAGGTTCAGGCGCCTCGCGGCCGGGTGCTGACCACTCAGCTCTACTTTCCGGATGAGCCGTCCAACAGCCGGGACGGCATCTTCAGACCCGAGCTCAACATGGCGGTCAGGCAGATGGACGGAACCAGCGAGGCTCAGTTCGACTTCGTGCTCGAGGCCTGAGCCGGACGAGCGGAGGGGGAGCCCCCGGGTCCGTCAAAGGGGGAGGACGGACCCGGGGGAATGGTACGGGCCAGCCGTCTTAAACGGCCTTCTCGAGGACCAGGCGGAACTCCAGGGTCCCGGTGTCACCGACCGACACGATGTTCGCCACGTTGGGCGGCTCGATGTTGAAGTCCGCCATTGGGATGGTGAGAGAGCCGACGACCTCGATTGTGCGGGAATCCAGCTCCGCCTCCACCGGAATCGTCACCTGGCGCGTCACTCCGTGGATGGTCAGCGCCCCGCCCAGCATGAACTCGACCGGCCGGCCGGGCGTTACGTCCGGAGGCAGCTCGATGGGGCCCGGGCTCGTGAACGTCGCCGTCGGGAAACGGTCCGTCTCGAGGCCGCGTTCCCGGAGCGCGTTGTCACGCCGGTCGCTGTCGCTGCGAAGGGTCGTCATGTCGACCTCGATGTTGATGTCCGAGATGGTGTAGTTGCCCTGCGTGCCGCCCACCGTGAAGCTGCCCGTCACCTCATCGGTGCGGCCGACTGCGTCGCTGGGCGCCGGGAGCCGGGCCAGCTTCTCCCGCACCCGGTAGCCGGCCTCAGAACCGTTCTGTACGGCCCACCGCCCGACCGGGTCCAAGTTCTCCGGCGTGGCGCCGGCCTGGCTTTCCCTCTCGTCGGTTTCCGCGAGGGCGACCGGAGCAGGCGCCTCGGGGGTGAAGAAGATCAGATAGACGGCCCCGACCCCGGCCACCACGACCAGGCCGATCGCTGCCGCCAGTGCTTTACCGCGGGGCAGGTTCACTCAAGGTCCCTGCGCATCGTTTCGTACTCCTCCCGATTGATCTCGCCCCGGGCGTAGCGCATCTTCAATACCTCAATGGGTGTCAGAAGCGCCGGCGACGGCGGCATCCCGCCGTCCGTGGAAGGCGTGACGAAGTTCGTCGGGCCGCCGTTCCGCCGGGCGAGCATAACCAGATACACCAGCAGCCCGAGGATCAAAAGCCCGAGCAGAAAGCTGAATCCTCCGGCGAACAGTCGGGGGCCGTAAAGATGGGGACCGGGAAAGCCTCGCATTGCCTTGTTCCTCCTGTGCGTTGCCCACTGCAAGCTATCCTCAGCAAATCGAATAAGCATGAAAGCTCTCTGAGGTCAGGTTAAGAACAGCGTTAGAAGGTCTTGACGCCGCCCGGTCAGTCCGAGCGGCTCCCCACACTGGCCGCAGCGTCCGGCGCCGGGGTTTCCTCGCTCTGGGTCGGCTCGCCGTTGAAGCCCTCCTCGGCCGCCCCTGAATCCTCTACGACCTCCTCTACGGGAGCTTCAGGCAGAGGAAGCTCCGTGAGCCTGATCCGGAAGAGAGCTCCTCCGCCCGGGGCCTGCTCCGCGCTCACCGTTCCGCCGTGCGCCTGCACCACCCGTCGCACGATGGACAGCCCGAGGCCGGAGCCGGGCATGGCCCGGGCCTCCGATGCCCGGTAGAAACGGTCGAAGATGTAGGGCAGGTCGGCCGGGTCGATACCGGGACCGTGGTCGCGGACCGTCACCTCTCCGTTGCTTGCAGTCACCTCCACCACGGTGCCCGGCGGGCTCCACTTGCCGGCGTTGTCCAGGAGGTTGGCCACCGCCCGGTCGAGCCGGTTGGGCGCTCCCCGGACCAGCGTGGGCCGGAGATTGGTTCGGAATTCCACCTGCGTCCAATGCGTGCGGATTCGCTGGACGGCCCGCTCCACGAGCTGGTCCAGCCGGATCTCTTCCGCGCCGCCCTCGGGCTCGTCACCGCGGGCGAGGTCGATCAAATCCCCCACCAACACCGTTAGCTCCTGGATCTGAAGCTGCAGGTCGGCCAGCAGCTCGGAGCGCTCCTGCTCCGACAGGCCGCCGCCTCGGGCGAGCACCTCGATGTTGGTGCGCAGGCTCGTCAACGGCGTGCGCAGCTCATGGGAGGCGTCCGTCACCAGCTGCCTCTGTGACTTCTGCGAGTCGTCGAGCGCCTCCAGCATGGAGTTGAAGCTGCGAGCGAGACGGCCGAGCTCGTCGTTGCCCCCGACGTCGATGCGGTGAGTCGTACTTCGGGTCTCGGCGACCCGCTCCGCACCTTGGGTAAGGCGCTGAACCGGGATGAGGGCCGCCTGCGCCACCATGCGGCCAAGCCCCGCGGCGAGGGCAATGCCGCAAGCCGCTATCAGGCTCAGCAGAAGGCCCAGCCGGTTGAGGATGAGATCCACCTCCTCCAGGGGCCGGACGACCATCACCGCGAGCCCCTCCCGGAGCGGAGCTGTGATGGCGCGCACGTGCGTGCCGCTTACGCGCATGTTGGTGAAGAAGGTGTCGGCCTGCCCCGCCGCCACGAGGCGGGACCGGTAGGGCGCCGGGATGGTGATGGACTCATCCGGGTCGCTGATGACGCCGCCGTTCGCAGTGACGATCTGCGCATAGCCGCCGGCAGCGCCGAGCGGCGGCCGCACGTAGTGGGAGCCGGAGATGCTCTGCAGGTACCGGGCCCGCTGGAGCAGCGCAGTGTCCACCTGGTCCAGCAGCTGACGCCGGACGGCGAAGTACACGATCACCGAGGAGAGGGCGACCGCAATCGCCACCGCAAGGGCGGCGGAGAGGATCAGGCGGTTCCGAAAGCTCATTGCTCGCGAAGCACGTAGCCCACACCTCGAACGGTGTGGATGAGGCGCGGCTCGCCGCCCGCCTCCATCTTCTTGCGCAGATAGCCGATGTACACCTCGAGCGAGTTCGACTCGGGCCCGAAATCGAATCCCCACACTCGATCCAGGATGATCTCCCGCGTGAGCACCCGCCTGGGATTGTTCAAGAAGAGCTCCAGCAGGAGGAACTCGGTCCGTGTCAGCTCCATCGGGCGGCTGCCCCGCTTCACCTCCCGCGACACCGTGTCCATGGTCAGGTCGGAGAACTTGAGAAGCTGCGCCCCGTCGGCCGACGTCCGGCGAAGCAGAGCCCGGACCCGTGCGAGCAGCTCGTCGAGCGCAAAGGGCTTGACCAGGTAGTCATCGGCCCCGGCGTCCAAGCCCTCGACCCGATTGGCGACCGAGTCCCTGGCGGTAAGCATCAACACCGGCGTGGAGTCGCCGGCCGCCCGCAGCCTGCGGCACACCTCCAGGCCGTCGACCCGCGGCATGAGCAGGTCGAGGATCATGAGGTCGGGCGAGGAGACGGCGAGGGAACGCAGCGCCTCGGCGCCGTCGGACGCGGTTTCGACCTGGTAGCTCTCCAGCTTGAGCGCGCGCTGCACCGCGTCCCGGACCGCGGGCTCGTCGTCGACCACCAGAATCCTCATCAGTCTCCTACCAGCTTGGCATAGGGCCGCCCGGTACCGCGGAGGCCCTCAGGCGCACTGCACCGAGCTTCATTACAAGTCGGAAGACTGAGAAATCCGTGAGGTGCGGCTTAGAGCGGCCTTAGAGAAGGCGGCAGCAGCGAAGCCCCAAATAGGCACCTCAGGCGAGGTGCCTGCCGAACCAGTCGAGGAGCTCGCGATAAACCTCGGAGGCCGCCTGGGCGTTGTACCTCTGCCCCGTGTCGTTGAAGAAGGCGTGGTCGGCTCCTTCGTACACCAGGATCTCGTGCTCCAGCCCCGCCTCCTCCAGCGCCGCCTCAGCCGCCGGACGGGTTCCGGTGACACGGGTGTCCAGGCTGCCGTAGACCGCGAGGACGGCCGCCTCGGAGCGGGAGAAGTCCGGGTTTTCCGGAGGTGAGCCGTAGAAGGGGGCGGCAGCCGCCAGCCTTGGCTCGCCGGCGGCCAGCAGGCTCCAGACCTGACCACCGCCGAAGCAGAAGCCGATGATTCCGAGCTTGGCACCGGCGTTGCGCCTTGCCAGCTCGTCCAGGCCCGCCCTCATGTCGGCGATGAAGCGCTCTCGCGGTGCGGCGCCGAGGGCAGCCATGGCCCTGGCGTCGTCGTTCAGGGACGCCGTACCACCCTCCTCAGACAGCAGGTCGATGGCCAGCGCGGAGTAGCCGTCGCGGGCCAGCCGTCCCGCTACGTTCTTGAAGTGGTCGGTCAGGCCGCGGTTCTCGTGGATCACTAGGACCGCCCCCTTCGGCTCCTCGGCGGCGGCGTAGGCGCCGAACAGGTTGCCGTTCGGGCCACTGAACGTGATGTCTTCCGACGGGACGACGTTGGCGGTCGGGTCGCCGGTAGCAGTTGCAGAGGCGGTTGCCGAAGCGGACCCGGTCGCTTCCGGACGGTTGTCGGCCTCCTGGGCGCAGGCCGCGAGGAACGCCGAGGCGGCTACCGCCTGCATGCCCATCAGTCCCAGGCGCCTCAGGGCCTCCCGGCGGGTCAGCAGGCCGTCGGCGTAGTCGATGCCTACTTCCTCGACGAGGTACTTCTCGTGGTCGGTTTGTTCCATGCTTACCTCCTAGAGCTAGGGATGTCCTGGCGTCGCCCCGATGCCTCGACGGTCCTCACCCTTTCACGGCTACCTGAAATTCCGCTTAAACGAGCCCTTCGTCAGGAGAGCCCCTGGTTTCCTCCCTGATCCAGGAAAGATAGGAGTCGCTTCCCCGGTCGAGCACGCACGCCGTTATCTCGGGCGTGTCGTAGGGGTGGTTGGCGAGCAGGAAGCTCTCCAGTGCCGGGTACGCGTCGGACGTCGTCTTGGCGAGGCACATCCACTCCCGGGCCTGCTCAAGCCTTCCTTTCCACCAGTACGTGCTCTCAATGGGGCCGACGACCTGGACGCACGCCGCCAGACGCGCCTCGACGGCCGCCCGCGCCAGCCGCCGAGCGTCCGCCTCGGACTCTGTCGTAGTGGTCACCTGCAGGCAATCGCCCGTCATGAGCCTCCTTTCGTATACGACAGCTTGAGCCTATTCCGGCATGGATACGTCGCGGCAAGTTGGGGCATAACCCCACCACTACAGGAGGTGACAGACGCATGGCAGACCCAGACCCGCAGTACCCCGACGACCGTGAACGATCCGACGGAACGGTGGAGCCGGATGAGAGCGACAACAGCTCCGCCTTCGGCATCCCCTCCGTGAGCACCAAGGTGGCCGACGGCGAGCCCGGCGGCCCGGAGATCGTCAGCCGTGGATGAGTCCAAGGCCCGCCGGCTGCTGGAGGAGGAGCGCACGCGGCTGGAGCAGGTAAGGAACACCCTTCTCCTGGAGTCGCTCGAAGAGTCGCAGTCCGCCAGCATGCAGGAGCTTGCGGACATCGACCAGCACCCGGGCGACCAGGGAACCGAAACATTCGAGCGGGAGAAGGCGGAGTCGATCCGGATCTCAACCGAGGCTCAGCTGCAGGACGTGGACAGGGCCGTTGGGAAGCTGGATTCCGGGCAGTACGGCAGGTGCGAAATCTGCGGCCGGGATATCCCCGACGAGCGGCTGGAAGCTCGGCCGGCGGCCCGCTACTGCATCGAGGACCAGGCGAAGGTCGAGCAGGAGAGCGCCGGACTGCCCTGAGATCTCCCGGCGGTCCGCATGCCGTCGCTCTGGGTATCTAAAGGATATCCAGCGGATTGAGGAGGCTGACATGCCGAAGGACACCAAGGAGGACCTTCCGGGAACGATCCAGCGTTCGCCGGCAAAGGCCCGGCGCACGTACGCCAAGACGCTTGAGTCGGCGCACGAGCAGTACGACGACGAGGAGCGTGCGCACCGGACCGCCTTCGCCTCGCTGAAGCACTCGTTTGAGAAGGTCGGCGACCACTGGGAGCCAAAGGACAAGAAGGGCCCGTCGGACCCGCAGGCCAAAGGAGGCCGCAACACGAAGCGGGAGACCGCAGGCGGCGTGGACGTAGTCGGGCATACCAAGGACGAGCTGATGGAGCGGGCTCGAAAGCTTGGTATCCGGGGCCGTTCCAAGATGACGAAGATGGAGCTCGGCAAGGCGATCGCCCGCAAGCAGGACTAGCCGGCTTCCTCGAACCTCGTCACGTAGACCCTGGAGGTGAAGTCGGGCTCGCCGCCGAGCTGTGTGAAGACAAGTGCCCGGCCGTCGCCGGAGAACCAGGCGGGTCCGTAGGGCGCTGCTGTGACGACGGATGTGAGCTCGGAGTCCTCCAGGGTGACGATCGCCACCTCCACCTCCCCGCCGCCGGCGATCAAGCGGGTGATGGCGACCGCCTCGCCGTCGGGCGAGAAATGAGCCGAGGTGATCTCCCGGCCCTCGATCTGCTCCACGACCTGGCTGGCGCGGGTGCCGCCCTGCGGCACCCGCATCAAGTTGCGGCCGAAGACCACCATCTCCTCGCCGCCGGGCGCAATCTCGAAGCCCTGGCCCTGAAAGCCTGCTAGAACAACGCCGGCCTCGTCACGGAACGAGACGACGAGATTCGTGGCGACCACGTACCTGCCGTTTTTCATCTGGCCGACCTTGAAGACGCCGGTGCCCTGCTCGGCGTCGAAGAGTTTGGTGATCTGGCCGGACTCGGGGTTGATGGTCACGACCTGGGCCGGTGCGCCGTCGGGCGCGTTGACGTCCTGCAGAGCCCCGAGAAGGGTGGAGCCGTCGTTGCTCCAGGACACGGTGGTGGCGTTCAGCAGGAAGTTCTCCGGCACCGAGGGCGTCACCCTCCTGAGGTCGCTGATCTCGCCCTGCCGGCTCTCCCGGCCGATCCAGAGATCCGTGAAGAACGACTCGCACACGGCGACGATGGCCACCTGCCCCTCGCTGCCTCCCCGCACGAGGTTGCCGTGAAGCGGCGTGTCGCCGCCGCCCACCAGCTGCCGCTCACCTCCGGCGAGGGGGAGCCGGAACATGGCTGGGTTCGGCTGACCCTCGCAGCCCGGCTCGGGGAACCGCTCGTCCGCCTCTTCCACGTAGGCGGCCGAACCGTCCAGGGTTGTCCCGTTGAGGACCCCTGTGCCGATCTCCCGCGGCGTGCCGAACCTCGTGACGTCGACCGGCCCGGGGCCGTCCCCATCTCCGCCGCCGGCTCCTCCGCAGCCCGCGGCAAACAGCAGGGCGCAGATCAACAGGGAGAGAGGTGGGAAGCGGTTCTTCATCCCGGAAGTCTATCCGTGGTGCGGTGCGGAGCGATCAAACGGTGGGCAGCAACAGCCCGCGCCCGGCAAAGCCGACGGTGTGGTCCAGGTTCTGAAGAAAGGCGGCCCGCAACACGCCTTTGTTCCTCAGCTCCCACAGCAACAAACTGTTGACCCACCCGGCGTCGCGCGCCCGCCCGATGCTCCAGTTCGCCAGGACGTCGTCCAGCCGGCCGAACACCTGGTCCAGCAACCCGACGAAGCCGGTGGCGAACCACTCCTTGACTTCGTCCTGCGTGCTCTGCAGCAAAGGATTGACCAGGTCGAAGTCGCGCTTCAGCCCGGTCGCGGGCCGGACCTTCATCTCCTTGCAGGTGCTGACCACCGCCACCGCGAGATCCCGGTTGATGTGGGCGTTCATCCCCGCGATGGCGAACTGGATGGGCGCTATGCCGCGACGCGCCCGCTGGGCGAACAAGGGGCGCCACGCCCGGGGCATCCGGTCCGGGTCCTGCAGGCTGGCCCCCAGGGCGTCGAAGTACAGGTTGGCGAAGATGACGTCCAGCCGGGTCATGAACTCGGGGTGCTTGAAGAACCCTTCCCCGACGGCGGTCAGCACGTTCTCGGTCGTCCGGAGGTAGAGCTTGTTGAACCAGGCGACGCCGTCGGGGAGTGGCAGGACGGCGTCGATGGCCCGCATGCGGTTGACCACCTCGTCGGTTGACCGGGCGGGCGCCGTCAGAAGCTCCGCGAGCTCGTTCGCCATTCTGCTCCCTCGGCCGGTTATGCCGCCAAACTAAACCGTCGGCGCCGTTCGGCCAACAGTCCCGCCGTAAAATTGGGAAGGCGCTCGAAACTGGAGGCCGGCGGCGAAGAGAAGAGTGGTAAACCGGCTGATGCGAACCGTGACGGCCGCTCACGTGGCGATGTACCGCGGGAGCCGCGGCAAGCTGGGGTCACGGATGGGTCGTATGCCGGTCCTGCTGCTCACGACCACCGGTCGTAAGAGCGGCAAGCCGAGGACCACCCCGCTCAGCTACGTCGAGGACCGCGGCAGCTTCGTGCTGGCCGCGTCGAACGGCGGCAACCCGTGGTTCCCCTCCTGGTACCACAACCTGAAGGCACGACCGGCGGCCACCGTGCAGACCGGCGCCCAGCGGATGCAGGTGGCCGCTCGCGTCGCGACCGCCGCGGAGCGGGAACGGCTGTGGCCCAAGTTCGTCGAGGGCTTCAAGGGTTACGAGAGCTACGCGGCCAAGACCAGCCGCCCGATCCCGCTGGTGATACTGACGCCCGAGCTCTAGCCCCCCGCGACCTTCTGCGGCTCGATCTTCAGGATTATCCGCTCCTCACCGGGCTGCCGGAACGGGTACTTGTCCTCGCCCAGGTACTTCTTTGCCATGGCGTCGATGTGGTCGTCCGCCCCATCGGTCGTCATGTCGACCACACGGCCCTTGACCGCCACCATGTTGTAGGGGTTCTCCTGCTCGACCACATCGAGCGACACCCGCGGGTCGCGTTCGACGTTTCGGACCTTCCTCCGGCCGACGGCGCTGTTCACCAGGATGTAGCGGTCGTCGACGTCAACCCAAACGGCCGTCACCTGCGGCGATCCGTCCGGGTCCAGCGTCGCCAGGTGGCCGAAGTTCGGCTTCCGGAAGTACTCCTTCTGTTCGTCGCTTAACACGTGGTCCTCCTTGTCCTTATAGAACTCTGTGTACCACTCCGACCGTGGGGCCATGCCTACTATTCGGACGTGAACTTGGACGAGGTGATTCGGGAGCTGAGGGAGATGGCCGATCCGGCGAATCTCGCAGGTCAGGCCCGGTTCGGCATCGAAGTGACCAGCTCACTGGGGGTCTCCATGACCCGCCTGCGGCCGCTTGCGCGCCGGATCGGAAAAGACCACCTGCTCGCTCAGCAGCTATGGAGCTCCGGGATCCGGGAGGCTCGCATCCTCGCCACCCTCGTGGAAGACCCGGTCCGGGTGACTCCTGAGCAGATGGAGAGGTGGGCCGGCGACTTCTCCTCCTGGGAGGTGGTGGACGCCGCATGCTGCAACCTCTTCGACCGCACCGCCCACCGGTTCGACAAAGCGGCGGAGTGGGCCGGCCGGGATGAAGAGTTCGTCAAGCGGGCGGCCTTCAGCCTGATGGCCGGCATCGCCGTCCACGACCGCGGCGCATCGGACGAGCAGCTGGCTGCCCTGCTGTCGCTAGTCGAGGCGGAGGCGTGCGACCCCAGGAACTTCGTGCGCAAGGCAGTGAGCTGGGCATTGAGGCAGATCGGCAAGCGGAGCCCGGCTCTCAACGCAGAGGCCATCGCTTCGGCCGAGAGGATCGCCGGGTTTGATTGCAAGCCGGCGCGGTGGGTCGCGTCTGACGCGCTTCGTGAGTTGCGCAGCCCTCAGGTGCAGGAGCGGCTAAGACAAGGGGCGCAAGCTTAGAGGAGTGTTGCGGTTTGCTCGCGCAACGGGCGTACTGCTAGTTTCAACCCCTTGGCCAGCAGAGCAAATGCTTCCCCAGCCTCGCGCCATGCCGGACTTCCCCGGCCGAGCGATTGGGGTGCCGCGCACCCCGAAGCCCCCCAGAGGACGTCGGATGCCCAGATCATCGATCTGGTTTCGCTCCAGTACACCACGGTTCCCGCCCCCAACCCGGTATTTGGCGGCATTTTCCGGGTCGCGGTGGCTCTTGGCCTGGCTGCCGGGTGCTTCTTCTACCTCAAGGCGCAGAAGGAGGTGGTGGTCGTCGACCAGGGTTCCGAGCGGCGCATCGAGACCTTCGCCCCGACCGTCGGCCAGGCGCTGTCCCGGGCCGGCGTTGCGCTTGGGCCGTCCGACCGGGTAGTGCCGGGGCTGGAGGCCGGTCTGGTTCCCGAACACCGGATCGAGGTCCTGCGGGCCAAGGACGTGGTGGTGGTCATCAACGGCGAACGCAACACGGAGCGGGTGACGGGCCGCACCGTCGACGAGGTGCTGCGCGAGCTGTCCGTCGTCTCCCGTGGAGCCCTCATCGCACCCGCTCCGAGCACTCGGGTGGACCCGGGCGACGAGATAGTGGTAGCCCAGTCGGTCGGCGCCACTGTGGTCGTCGACGGCAAGGCCCAGCAGGTGCGAACCAACGTGCTGACCGCCGGCGGACTGCTTCGCCAGCTCGGCGTGGTGCTCGGGCCGTACGATCGGGTCGAGCCCAGCATCCTGGCCTACCCCTCCGAGGGGTCGACCATCAAGGTGGTGCGGGTAAAGCAGGCCATCGAGAAGCTGCACTCCAAGATCGGATTCAACAGGCAGACCGAGCAGAGCGCCACCCTGGAGCTCGGCATCCGCAAGGTGCGAAGCGCCGGCATCGAAGGGGTGCGGGAGAGCTCCTACCGGATCCTTTACGAGGACGGAAAGGTGAAATCCCGCTCCTTCCTCGGCTCCCGGGTGCTCCGGGCGCCGGTAGCCGAGGTGACCCTGGTGGGAACCCACCGCCCGACGCTTAGGTCCGCCTCCCACAACCAGTCGGGCAAGGCGTCCTGGTACCACCAGCCCGGCATGATGGCCGCTCACCGGACGCTGCCTCTGGGCACGGTGGTGCGGGTGACCAACCTGTCCAACGGCAAGCAGGTCACCGTGACCATCCGCGACCGGGGACCGTACGTTGACGGGCGCATCATCGACCTGTCCGACACCGCGTTCAAGCAGCTCTCGCCACAGTCGAGCGGCGTCTTGAACGTGAAGATCGAGTGGTAGCCCGCAAGCTACTCAGTCCCGCAGACGTTCGAGAGCTAGCCCGCCGGTACGGCATAACTCCGTCCAAGGCCCTCGGCCAGAACTTCGTCATAGACCAGAACACGATCCGTCGCATAGTCCGGCTGGCCGAGATCCAGCCGTCCGACCGGGTCGTCGAGGTAGGAGCCGGCCTGGGGACCCTGACGCTGGGGCTGGCGGAGGCCGCTTCTTCGGTGACCGCGATAGAGCTGGACCGCAAGCTGGTCCCGGCCCTGGAGGAGGTCGTCCAGGGCATCGCCAACGTCCGGATCGTGGTGGGCGACGCCATGCGGCTGGACTACGGGCCGCTCCTTGGCCAGCCGCCTTACCGGATGGTGGCCAACCTCCCGTACAACATCGCGACCCCGCTTCTGGCCGGTCTTTTGCAGGAGCGGCCGGAGATCACCGACTTCGTGGTCATGGTGCAGCGAGAGGTGGGCGAGCGGTTCGTGGCGGCGCCGGGCTCCAAAACGTACGGGGGAGTGAGCGTGCTGGTCGCCTACCACGCCGAGGCTCGTGCCCTCGGCCGGGTGCCTCCTTCGGTATTCTGGCCGGTGCCCAAGGTGGAGTCGATCCTCGTCCGGCTGACCCGGCGTCCGCTTACCGGCGACGTCGGCGGGGAGGAGCTCATGCGGGTCGTGCGAGCGGCGTTCGGTCAGAGGCGCAAGACGGTGAGGAACACGCTCGCGTCGGGCCTGGAGATGGACCCCGCGGACGTGGAGGCTGCGCTCGACGATGCCGGCATCGATCCCGGGCGGCGGGCGGAGTCACTGAGCCTGGAGGAGTTCGCCGGACTGGTGAGGGCTTTGCGTTGATTCGGATTCTGGCTAGGGCAAAGGTCAATCTCTGGCTTGCCATCGTCGGTCGCCGGCGGGACGGCTACCACGAGCTGGAAACCGTTATGCAGTCGGTCAGCCTGGCCGACGAGCTGATCATCACACCGGCCGAGCACTCAGAGGTCCTGCTTCGCTGGGCACCGGGCCTGGAAGGACCGGTGCCGCAGGCGCCGGACATCGTCGAGCGAACCGTCGCTGCCGCCAGGCTCAAGTGCTCGGAGCGCCCCTCGATCTCTGTGACCAAGCGGATCCCGGTGGGGGCTGGTCTCGGCGGGGCGAGCGCCGACGCGGCAGCAGCCCTGCTGGGGCTGGCCCGGTTGGAGGGTCCGGAGTGCGAAGGCGCCATGGATGTCGACGCCCTGGCGCAGAAGCTGGGGGCGGATGTGCCCTTCTGCCTGCGGGGGGGAACGGCCCTGGCCACGGGGATCGGAGAGGTGCTGCAGCCTCTGCCGTGCCCGGTTCCGCTCTGGTGGGTCGTGGGCATTCCCCGCGTAGCCCTGGCGACCGTGAAGGTCTACCAGCGGTACGACGAGATCGTGCCTCCAGGTGGGAGGCCCTCGCGCGACGGGAACGCCGGACCTTCGTCAGGTGACCTGGCGCTGGCCCTGGCGGCAGGGGATCCAGAGGGTGTTGCGGCAAACCTGTCCAACGACCTGGAGGTCGCGGCCTTCGACCTCATGCCCGGGCTGGCCGAGCTCAAGGC
>DATAAN010000016.1:0-11244 GCA_036260105.1 Actinomycetota bacterium | reverse complement strand
CTTCGGCACCGGCGAGGGCCGCACCTACCAGCAGCGGACCCTCGACGCTGTAACTGCCGGTCTTCAAGCGGGCGATGCGGGCCGTCACGTTGGGGTCCGTCACGCCGCGGCCGCTCAATGTCAGGTCCAGATACTGCCCGGCGATGGCGTCGAGCCGCATCCTCGTCACCGGAGCCGCTGCGGCGGCCAGCCTATCCGCCGCGAATCCGGAGTCGGCCAGCAGCTGGTCCGAAAGGACCAGAGCCAGATCGCCTGCAAGCACCGCCACGGAGAGGCCGTACCGGTCGGCATCTGCTTTCAAGCCGAGAGCACGCCGCTCCTCCGCCACCCGGACGAACGTCGAAGGATGCCCTCGACGAACAGGTGAGCCGTCCATCACGTCGTCGTGGAGGATAGCGAAGGTGTGGAGGAGCTCGATGCTTGACGCCGCCCGGAGAATGCGCTCGTCCAGCGGCCCACCCTCTCCGTTGCACGCGGCATAGCCGCAGCAGCAAAGAAGTGGACGGATCCGGGAGCCGCCGGCGGTGACCGCGCGAGCGACCTCGTCCACGATGCCCTGGCTGTGGTCGGCAGCGAACCTCGTGCGCGTCTCGTCGAGCGTCGATTGCAGGTGGAGATCGATGCGCGAACGGACCGTCTCCATAAAGCTCCGCTTAAATCTGGCGGAAGAGTTTTTAGTGTTCACGGGGGGTTTCCAAGGGGGGTGGTTCCACTGTATCTGCTAGCATCCAATCCCGATGGATCGTCTGCGCTTTCGCGCTCTCACCAACTCCAAGTATCTACGGCGGGTGGTCGCTCTCGCCTCGATGCTCGTGCTGTCCGCGTGTATCTCGGCGGACGGGCCGGCCAACTACCTCTATCCGGAGGGGCCCCGAGCCATACAGTCGGACCGCCTCTGGGACATCACCTTTGCCATCGCCGCGGTCATCTTCTTCGTTGTGGAGGGAGCCCTGATCTTCATCATCCTTCGTTACCGGGCGAACAAGGCAAACGCTCAACCGAAGCAGCTCCATGGGCACACCAGGCTTGAGCTGCTCTGGACTGCCATCCCGGCCCTCATCCTCACCGGAATCGCTTTCATGACGGTCCCGGTGATCTTCGACCAGGCTCGGGAGCCCGAAGGCGCACTCAAGGTGCAGGTCATCGGACACCAGTGGTGGTGGGAGTACAAGTACGACAACGGCGTCGTGACCGCCAACGAGCTGCATGTCCCGATCAACCGGCCGGTGCTGCTGGAGCTGCGGAGTGCCGACGTCATCCACAGCTACTGGATTCCGAAGCTGGCCGGGAAGCAGGACCTGGTCCCCGGGCGCATCAACCACCTGACTATCGAGGCGACCGAGCCGGGCGAGTACTACGGCCAGTGCGCTGAGTACTGCGGCCTGTCACACGCCAACATGCGTGCTCGGGTGTTCGCGCACGAGCCAGCCGACTACGAGCGGTGGGTCGCCGAGCAGCGGGCTCCGGCCGCGGCGGACAACGCTGCGGTGGCCGAGGGCCGCGAGCTCTTCTTGAACGGCCGCTTCGCCGGTGGACAGCAGTGCGTCTCCTGCCACGCGGTCGGGGGAACCGCCGCCGCCGGTGTCATCGGTCCGAATCTGACGCACTTCGCGAGCCGCACCGGCTTCGCCGGTGAGATGTTCGAGATGAACGAGGAGAACCTGAAGGCATGGCTGAGGGACCCGCCCGCAAGGAAGCCTGGGTCCAAGATGCCCGACCTCAACCTGACGGAGGAGCAGATCAACGATCTGAGTGCCTACCTGTTGAGCCTGGAATGATGGGAGTGCACCTATGGCTACCGTAACTACCCCGACCCCATGGTTCCTTCGCCGTCCCAGAGCCAAGAATGGCCTCTGGAGCTGGGTGACGACTGTCGACCACAAGCGGATCGGCATCCTGTACGGCTACACGGCTTTCGTCTTCTTTATCCTGGGCGGCCTTGAGGCGCTGCTGATCCGCATGCAGCTGGCCACGCCGGACGGCGACCTCGTCAGTGCCGACCTGTACAACCAGCTGTTTACCACGCACGGCGTGACGATGATCTTCCTGGTCGTCATGCCGATGGGGGCCGCGTTCTTCAACTACTTCATCCCACTGCAGATCGGGGCCCGTGACGTTGCCTTCCCCAGACTGAACTCGCTCTCCTATTGGGTGTTCCTTTTCGGAGGACTGTTCATCTACTCCAGCTGGCTGTTCGGGGGAGCTCCGGACGGCGGTTGGTTCGGTTACGCGCCGCTTACCGTGGGAGGCGACTTCCTGCCCGGCGACCATCGGATCGACTATTACGCCCTGGGCCTGCAGATCCTGGGTGTGGCCTCGATCGTCGCATCGGTGAACTTCATCGTCACGATCCTCAACATGCGGGCCCCCGGCATGAAGCTGCTCAAGATGCCGGTGTTCATCTGGATGTCGCTGGTCACCAACTTCCTGCTGCTATTTGCGATGCCCATCATCGCGGTGGCCCTGTTCTTCATGACTTTCGACCGCACCTTCGACGCCCTGTTCTACACGCCGGCCGGCGGAGGCGACCCGATCCTCTGGCAGCACCTGTTCTGGCTCTTCGGCCACCCCGAGGTCTACATCCTCATCCTGCCCGCCATGGGTATCGTGTCCGAGATCCTGCCGGTGTTCTCCCGCAAGCCGCTCTTCGGCTACAGCTTCGTGGTCTTCTCCGGAGCTGCGATCGGGTTCATGGGCTGGGGGGTGTGGGCCCACCACATGTTCGCCGACGGGCTCGGTCCGGCCGCGAACGCCGCCTTCGCGGTGTCGACGATGTTCATCGCGGTGCCCACGGGAGTGAAGATCTTCAACTGGCTCGCCACCATGGCCGGAGGCTCTCTGCGGTTCAAGACGCCGATGCTGTTCTCGATCGGCTTTATCGCGATGTTCATCATCGGCGGCCTTTCCGGAGTCACCCACGCGGTCGTCCCGCACGACTACCAGCAGACCGACACCTACTACGTGGTCGCCCACTTCCACTACGTGCTGTTCGGGGGCGCGTTGCTCGGCCTGTTCGGCGGCCTTTACTACTGGTTCCCGAAGATCTACGGCCGCATGATGGACGAGCGCCTGGGCAGGACGCACTTCTGGCTCATGATGATCGGCTTCAACATGGCGTTCGGGCCGTTCCACATCCTCGGCCTCAAGGGCATGCCTCGGAGGTACTACACCTATCCCTCCGGCATGGGGTGGGAGCTGTGGAACATGATCTCGACCGTCGGGGCGTTCATCATCGCCCTATCGGTCCTGGTGTTCATGCACAACTGGCGCAAGAGCAAGAAGAACGGCGAGATCGCGTCGGCCGACCCCTGGGACGGCCGGACGCTGGAGTGGACGATCCCCTCGCCGCCTCCCGAGTACAACTTCGCCGAGATCCCGACCGTCACGGAGCGGGACGACTTCTGGCACCGCAAGTACAAGGAGGACAAGCGGGGCCGCCCGATCCCGGTTCCGACCGGTGGCGCAGAGATGCACTCCGAGGCGTCGGAAGCGGAGGCGGAGGAGGGCCACGGCATCCACATGCCCTCTCCGTCCTACTTCCCGCTGATCGCAGCGCTCGGTATGCCGATCATGGCCTACGGCGTGATTCTCAACTCCTGGTTCATCGGAGCGGTGGGGGCGATCGTCTGCCTCGCGGGCTTCTACGGCTGGGTCCTCGAGCCGGCAACGGATGAGAGCCACTGATGCACGACGCCACGGTCACCGAGACCGGCAGCCACGGGGGTCAGGACGCCCACGCAACCTACACCGGGTTGGACAACGTCAAGCTTGCGATGTGGGCCTTTTTGGGCTCCGAGTGCCTGTTCTTCGGCGCCCTCATCTCCGCCCATCTGCTCTACCGCAACCAGACCATGGGGGGACCGACGCGGCACGACGTCTACGACATCCCCTACACCTCGGTGTCGTCCTTCGTGCTGCTGATGAGCTCGCTGACCATGGTGCTCGCGCTGGCGGCGATTCAGCGGGGCGACCAGAGGCGGCTGCGAATCTGGCTCATGGCGACCGCCCTTCTGGGCGCGAGCTTCATCGGAGGCCAGTTCTTCGAGTTCACCGAGTTCGTGCACGCCGGCCTCACGATCCAGACGAGTCCGTTCGGGTCCAGCTTCTTCGTGCTGACGGGCTTCCACGGTGCGCACGTGACCATCGGCATCCTCATGCTGCTGTCGATGTACACCTTGTCGAAGCTCGGTAAGCTGCCCTCCAGCGATGCCCGCAAGATCGAGATGGTCGGCCTTTACTGGCACTTCGTCGACATCGTGTGGATCGTGATCTTCACCGTCGTTTACCTGTTCCCCTGATCCGGAGACCAAATTGGACGAGCAAGCGCACGACCACCCGAGCGAGTTTCAGTACATCAAGGTAGCCGTCTTCCTGGCGATTGTGACCGCCCTGGAGGTCGCCGTTGTCTACATCGGCGCCCTCGAGCGGCTGCTCATCCCGATCCTGGGAATCATGATGGTGGTGAAGTTCTTCGCCGTCGCCGGGTACTTCATGCACCTGAAATTCGACTCGAAGGTCTTTCGGAGGTTCTTCTTGCTGGGAATCGTCCTTGCCATCGCCATCTTCGGCGTGGTCCTGTGGACGTTCACCGTCGCCGACCGCCTTACCGGGGTGGCAAGCTGAGGCTCCGCCTCACCTAGCGAACCGATGGAATCCGATTTTCTGGCTCACGGATCGGTCGGGGATCCGTGGCGTTGGGCCCCCCACCTCGACGTCTGGCTCCTCATGGCCGGTCTGCTCGCTTTGTACTGGGCGGCGGTCAAGTACTGGGGTCCCAAGCACGTGTCCCCCGGCGAGCCGCCCGTTACGAAGGGCCAGGTCAGGTGCTTCGCCTTCGGGATCGCCGCCTTCTGGATCGGCGCCGACTACCCGATCCACGAGATCAGCGAGGACTACCTGTTCAGCGTCCACATGTTCCAGCACCTGCTGTTCTCGCTGGTCGGGCCGCCGCTGGTGCTGATGGGAACACCCGACTGGCTTGCAAGGCGGCTGCTCCGTCCCCGGTGGATGATGCGACTGATGCGGCTTCTAACCCGCCCGCTCGTGGCGCTGTTCCTCTTCAACGCCTTCCTCGTGTTCACCCACTGGCCCGGCTTCGTCAACAGCACGGTGGAGAACGAGCCACTCCACTTCACCGCGCACCTGGTTCTCGTCCTGCTTTCGATAGTGATGTGGTGGCCGGTGCTCAGCCCGATGCCGGAGCTTCCCCGCATCTCGCCTCCGGGGCAGATGCTGTATCTGTTCGGGCAGACCATCGTGCCGACGGTCCCGGCGTCATTCCTGACCTTCGGCGACGCCCCGTTCTACCGGGTGTACGCTGAGGCCCCGCGCCTCATCCCCGGGTTCAGCGCAGTCGCGGACCAGGGCGTGGCCGGCCTCTTGATGAAGCTCGGGGGCGGCATGCTGCTGTGGGGGATAATTGCTTGTCTTTTCTTCAAGTGGTCCGCCCAGCAGGAGACGGGTGCGCCTGACGCCACTAAGTGGCAAGACCTCGAAAGGGAGCTGAACAAGGTGGAAACGCGATGAGTGACGACAGCATGCGGGATCGGCTTATCCTGCCGATTCTGATCCCGGTGGGCGCACTCGCGTTCATCCTGTTCCTTGCGCTCATCATGTCCCAGGTTCTCCTCAACGTACCCAACGCCATCGCCATCGCCGTGGCGACCTTCACCGCGATAAACCTGCTCATCGCCTTCAGCGTCCTGGCGCTGAAGCCCAAAGCCGGACGAGCGACGATGACGTTCGTCGGGGCGATCGCCGTGGTTCCCCTGGTGCTCGGCGCAGCGGCGGCTGCCGGGGTGGTCCCTCTTCCGGAGGAGGAGGAGCACGGCGGCGCCGAGGCGGCCACCGTCGCGATTGCCGCCAACAACCTGCAGTTCGACAAGCAGGAGCTTGCGATCCCGGCGGACACGGAGTTCACCCTTGCTTTCAACAACCAGGAGGCCCAGCCGCACAACGTCGCCATCCTGGAGGCGCAGGGCTCCGCCAACGCGCTGTTCCGGGGGCAGATAATCACCGGTCCAAGGGAAGCCGAGGAGACGGTGGAGCCGATACCGGCCGGCGAGTACTACTTCCAGTGCGACGTCCACCCGACGATGAACGGGACCGTCACCGCCGCCGAGGGCGGCGGGGGCGAGGCGTCGGCCGAGGAACATTGACCCGCGGTCACGCGACCGCTGATCTGACCCGATGAGCCGCTTTCAGAAGCTCGCATCGGCCACGACCCTCATGGCCATGCTCCTGGTGATGGTCGGCGCCCTGGTGCGTGCCACCGGGTCGGGGCTCGGATGTCCCGACTGGCCGCAGTGCCACGGCAGCTGGATCCCACCCCTTGAGAAGACGGCGATCATCGAGTACAGCCACCGCCTCATCGCATCGATCGTCGGCTTCCTGGTGCTCGCGATGGCGGTCCTCGCCTGGCTGAAGCACCGGACCACTTCCTCGGTCTTCTGGCCGTCGCTGCTTGCGCTCGTAACCGTGATCGTGCAGGCGGGGGTCGGCCGGCAGGTCGTGATGGACGAGTTGCACGCCGACACCGTGGTCCTGCACTTCTTCCTCTCGCTTGCCTTGGTCGGCCTGCTGGCGACCGCCACCGTCAACAGCTTCAGCCCTCGGGGCGGACGCTGGGACGGCATCGCCCGGCACGCGGCCGTTACAACCGGCACCGCGTTTGCCGTTCTCATGGTCGGTGCAACGGTCGTTCAGCAGAGGGCGGGCGCGGAGGTGTTCTCGGACTGGCCCCTGATGAACGGCTCGCTTCTGCCGCCGGATGGCTCCCGGCCCCTTCTGCACTGGACTCACCGGCTGGTTGCCGCTCTGCTGGGCGTCGTGCTCGGATACCTTGCCCTCCGGGTCACCCGCCGGCAACCCCGGGACCGGACCCTCGTGATGCTGACCCACGGCGCCTTCGCGCTGTACCTGGTTCAGGTGCTTCTCGGCGGTTTCAACGTGCTCTCGGGTTCAGCAGCCTGGACCGTGGTCGGCCACGTTCTCACCGGTGAGCTGCTTTGGGTGACGCTGGTCTCGCTCAGCATCGTGTCCTACCGCCGGGCGCCGGTGGGAGCCTCCGCGGAGGGCCGAGCAGCCCGTCCGGTCCTGGGGGGCGCCGCTTCGGCATCCGGCCTCGGAGCCCGCATCAAGGCCTACTTCCTGCTGACCAAACCACGGATCATCGAGCTGCTGCTGATCACCACCGTCCCGGCCATGATCCTGGCGGCCCGGGGATGGCCGTCGCCGTGGCTGGTGCTGGCGACGCTGGTGGGAGGAAGCATGGCCGCGGGATCGGCCAACTGCATCAACTGCTACCTGGACCGCGACATCGACGAGAAGATGCAACGCACATCGGTCCGTCCGCTTCCGAGCCACCAGGTCACCCCGGCCAACGCCGTGCGATTCGGCGTGGTGCTGGGAGCCCTGAGCGTGGCCTTCATGACCTGGGCGGTCAACCTGCCGGCGGCGCTCCTCAGCCTCGGCGCCATTCTGTTCTACGTCTTCGTCTACACCATCGGGCTCAAGCGCCACACTCCCTCCAACATCGTCATCGGAGGAGCGGCCGGAGCGGCGCCCGCCCTGATCGGGTGGGCGGCAGTCACTGGAGATGTCGGCCGGCCGGCGTGGGTGCTCTTCGCGATCATCTTCTACT
This sequence comes from Actinomycetota bacterium, assembly GCA_036260105.1. Lineage (GTDB taxonomy): Bacteria > Actinomycetota > CADDZG01 > JAHWKV01 > JAHWKV01 > JAJCYE01. Next base: position 3,602 of record DATAAN010000016.1, on the reverse strand, counting down.
GGACCCCTCCGCACTTCTGGGCGCTGGCGCTGCGCTACTCGGACGACTACAAGGCGGCCGGCGTGCCGATGCTTCCGGTGGTCCGGGGCGTGGAGGAGACCACCCGCCAGATAGTCCTCTACGCGGTGGTGCTGCTGGCGGTCAGCCTGCTTCTGTATCCGGTGGCCGAGCTCGGCGTCCTGTACCTCGCGGCGGCGTCGGTCATGGGCGCTGCCTTTGTCTTCTACTCTCTCCGCCTGCGCTCCAAACCGGACGGCAAGGGGGCGATGAGCTTGTTCCACTTCTCGATCAGCTACCTGGTGCTCGTCTTTGTGGCCCTGGGCGCCGACGTGCTTCTGGACGTCCCGGCCGTCGATTCGCTGTACCCGATCGTCCTGGTTGCGGCGGCCACGATCTTCATCGTTTTCTCGGCGGCCATCCTGTTCGCAGTGGTCGGCTACCGCCGTCCGGAAGGCGTCCCGGGACGGGTGCGGGTGCTCGCGATCGAGGTGCTGTGGACGATCATCCCGCTGATCATGATGACCGCGCTGTTCATGCTGTCGTGGAGCTCGGTCGCCCTGGCTTCACACTGAAGCCGGCGCCCGTGTTGTGGCTCCACGCCACATGCGGCGGGTGAAGAAGGCGAAGATCAGAGCGTAGACGATCTCGCACAACGCCAACGCAGCCATGACGGCACGGGGATGACCCATATCTCCCAAACGCCCCGCCGCCAGTGAGCTGAGCGAGATGGTGAGGCTCACGACGCCCAGGTCCAGCGCCAGGATGCGACCCCGCACGTAGTCCGGGGCTATGCGCTGCAGCCCGTAGGTCGACAGCACCCACTGGGCGCCTCCGCCCAGGTGCGCCACCACTGCGATGGCGGCGGCCACGGCCAGGTTCGGGGCGGCCGATAGGAGCAGGTAGGACAAACCGTAGAGGCCGATGGACCAGGCGAGGGCGACGAGCAGGCGCCGGTCGTCGTCTCGGACGTAGCCGACGACGAGGAACGGACCCAGAAGCGCGCCCAGCCCCCGGGCGGCAAAGAGAATGCCGATACCCTCGTCTCCGGTGCCGAACACGTCCGTGGCAAGCAGGGGCAGGAGCGCCACCACGCCGACCCCGAGGCCGAAACCGCCCTTGGAGGCGAGCAGCGCGGTGATACGCCGGTCGGAGCGGGCGTAGGCCAGGCCGTCCCGGATGCTCCGGCCCCCGCCGTCCACGGCCGCCGACCGGGTGGATCCCTCCGAGAAGTTGGCTTTGATCCGCAGAACGAGCAACGCCGACACCAGAAAGGACGCGGCGTCGAGCAGGAAGGCGGCGTCCCGTCCGAGGGTCGCGGCTACGAATCCACCGAGGGCCGCTCCCACCGCCAGCATCGTCCCCCACGAGGCGGAGGTCAGTGTGTTGGCGGCCGCGAGATCCTCGGGTGCCACGAGGTTCGGCAGGCTGGCGCCCGAGGCGGGGAAGAAGAACGCCGCGAGAGAGGACATGGCTGCCAGGCAGAGAATCCCCACCCACACCGTCTCGGGCGAACGGACCAGCAGCATTCCCAGCGCGAGCACCATTCGCATGAGGTCCGTGGCGATCATGATCTTTCGCCGGTCGAACCGGTCGGCGAAGGACCCCGCAACCGGAGCCAGCACGAACGAGGGAAGGATCGAAGCCGCCAGGATGATCCCCGAGCTGAGTGCGGACCCGGTCAGCTCCAGAACCAGCCCGAGCAGGGCAACCGTGGTGAACCAGTCGCCGCCGAGCGAGACCAGTTGGGCCGCCCACAGCTTGCGAAAGTCGGGATTGGCTGCCAGGAGACGACGGACGTCCGCCCTCGTGCCGGCCAACTAAGCCGTCCCTCCGGCCGGCATTCCGGCCGCCGCAGCTTCACCTTCTCCGGTGATGCTCTCGAGCTCCCGGCCGGCGGTCTCGGGGAGCTTGCGCAGCGTCACGGCAGCCGGGATGTTCATGAGGGCGACCAGCGCCACAACGTCCCCCGTGTCTCCCAGGAACGGCACGCCGGGGAAGCGCTCGGCGTACTTCGCGGCAGAGAACATCCGGGGGGAGCGGCAAGTTGGGCTGCCGTGTCGTGTCCTAAGATGGCAGCCATGACGGTTCTTCGTTCCCTTCGTCCGTTGCTGTTAATCCTGGTGATCCTCAGCCTGCCGGCGTGCGGGGGCGCCGAGGGTGAGCCGGTATCGGTCACCGCCCGGGAGTACGCGTTCCAGGGCCTGCCCACTGCGCTGGAGGCGGGCCCTTTCGAGTTCTCCATCGCCAATCAGGGTGAAGAGGCGCATGAGCTGCACATCTTCAAGCTGGCCGACGACGTCGGCAGCATCGCCGACCTCCAGGGCAAGTCTCAGGACGAGGCCATGGATGTGCTGACGACAGTCGGCATGGCGGTTGCCAATCCGGGCGACGAGCAGTCCTTCGACGCCGAGCTGGAGGCCGGCAGGTACGCCGCAGTATGCCTCATCCCAGTCGGCACGAAGCAAGCTGATGCCCACGCCGGTCACAATGCCGAGGAGATGGAGGACATCGTGTTCGACCCGAACGCGGATACCCACTTCCGGCGGGGCATGTACAGCGAGTTCTCCGTCAGCTAGCGGCCTGCGCTGGGTCCCATAGCAGCGGTCGCCATCTCGGCGAAGATGGGCACCGAACGGCTGATCATGTCGTCGCTCGCGGTCAGCGAGATGCGGAAGTAGCCAGGCATCTCGAATGTCCTGCCCGGCAGCACGAAGACGTCCCGCTCGGCGAGCGCCAGGCAGAAGGACAGGTCGTCCGGCCAGGGCGAGCGGAGTAGCAGGTAGAACGTTCCCTGTGGCTTATTGACGTTGTAGCCGGCGGCCGACAGCTCCTTCACCATGCGGTCGCGCTTGCTCTGCAGCTGGCCGACGTCGATCGAGAGGTTCTCCAGATCGTCCATCGCATGCTGCAACGACGCGACAGGAAACGCCCAGCCGGTGAGAGCCTGTGCGACGAACAGCGCGTGCAGCGTCTCGGTCGAGTGAAGCATTCCCGGCGGAACGGCGATGTATCCGAGCCGCTCGCCAGGAGTGAGCAGCGTCTTGCCGTAGGTGTAGAGCAGCAGTGCGCTGTCGTAGTGATCGGTCGGGCTGGCGAAGCCGGCGCCGTCGAAGACGATGCGATTGTAGGCCTCGTCCGAGAACAGGTAGACCGGCCTGCCGTTCCGCTCGGAGGCCTCCTGCAGGACCACGGCAAGTTCGCGCAGCCTCGCGGCCGAGTAGACGACGCCAGTCGGGTTGTTCGGGCTGTTGACGATGATCCCCCGAGTCCTGTCCGTGATGGCATCCCTGATGGCGTCTATGTCGAGGTCGAACGTAGTGCGGTCGGCATCGACTCGCACCGGCCGGCCTCCGGCTGCAGCGATAAGCACCTCGTAGAAGAACCACGGGGGGCTGATGTAAAGGACTTCGTCGCCCGGGTCGACCAAGGCGTTGAGGACAATCGAAAGACCGGCGAACACGCCGTTGGTGAGAAGGATCTGCTCCGGGGCGAACTCACGGCCGCGCTGCCGGCTCAGGCTCTTGGCAACCACACGGGTGGCTTCCGGCTCGTTCAGCTTGTAGGCGAGCCATGGTCCCCCGGGACAAGGACTGGTTCGCCTA
>DATAAN010000015.1:0-13210 GCA_036260105.1 Actinomycetota bacterium | reverse complement strand
GAGGACGTGGCGAACGAGCGCCGGCAGGTCCGCCGGCTCCACTCCCCCCTTCTGCTCCTCCCCGGTGAGGTTTACCTCGGCCAGCACCTGAATCGGGCCTGCGGCCCGGCGGCTGATCTCGTCCGCCAGCACAGGGCGGTCGACCGAGTGGATAACCGCTCCGGTGTCCAGGACCTGCTTCACCTTGTTGCGCTGAAGCCTGCCGACGAAGTGCCACCGCAGGCCGGAGCCGATTTCCGACGCCTTGGCGGAGAGCTCCTGGACGCGGTTCTCGCCGAAGTGCATCTGGCCGGCCCGGCGGGCCTCCTCTATCGCATCTACCGGAAACGCTTTGGAGACGGCGATCAGCGTGACCTGGGACGGGTCGCGGCCTGCACGCCGAGCCGCCCGGTCGATGTTGCGGCGGACCGCCGCCAGCGACTCGGCGATCGGCGGGGCGAGGATCACGTTCAACCCCACACCACCACGGCGTGCCGGCCGGTCTCGCCATCGCGCCGGTAGGAGTAGAAGCGGGCGTCGCAGAACGTACAGGGCGGGTCGTAGTCCTCGACGGTCACGCCGCAACGCCGGAGAACCCAGCGGGCGGCAGCCCGCAGGTCGAAGCGCAGAAGGTCGCCGTCCGGTTGCCAGAACTCCGGCGACCCGGGGTAGGACGCCCGGAACGCCTCTACCACCTCCGGGCCGACCTGGTAGTGGCAAGGCCCGATGCTGGGACCGATCCAGGCCTGGACCGGCTGCCCGTCGAACGCCCGGACGGCGCGGTCGAGGATGCCCGAGGACAGCCCGCGCCAACCGGCGTGGGCCACTCCCCACATCCGGTCCGAGACAAGAGCGACCGGCAGGCAGTCCGCGGCGAAGACGGCCACCGGCACGCCGGGCGCCCGGACGACCAATGCGTCCGCCCGGCACAGGGTTTCGAGCTCCTGCGCGGACTCCACCTCTCTGACCTCGGATCCATGGACCTGCCTGAGCTCGCCCCACACCTCCGGAACGCCGAGGGCCCGGGCCACCCGTCGCCGGTTGGCCCGGACCGTGTCCGGGTCGTCTTTAGTTGAGTTACCCAGATTGAGCCCGGCGTAGGGGCCAACGCTTGAACCTCCCGAACGTGTGGTGAACGCAACGCCCGCCGTCCGAGGGGGGACAAGAAACAGCAAGCCGTCTCGTTCGAGAGGTTCAAGCAGCGGCTACCTACTCCTTCCCTTTGGTTGGTGTGCGGCCCTACCTCCGGCGAAGGAAGCTCGGAATGTCCAGGTCGTCATCGTCGTCGTCGTCCGAGTCGGTGTCGAAGACGTGAGTCGCCGCGGGCTCGCGAGGAGCGCCGTAGGCCGGCTCCCGGCTGCGCCGCGGCATGGGCTCCCGGATGTCGGTGATGACCGGCTCCCGGTCCAGCTCGTACTCGACGTCGAGGTCGTCTTCGGCCATGAAGTTACCCACCGGCTGAGGCACCTGAGGTGCTCCGATCGACGGCAGCTGGCCGCCGTAGGCGGAGCTCGGCATCGAGATGGAGGACGGCGTCCGGCTGCCGGCGAACTCTGCCCGCTCGAAGCCGGAGGCGATAACGGTCAGCCGCAGCTCGTCGCCGAGCTGGTCGTCGATCACAGCACCGAAGATGATGTTGGCGTCCGGGTGCGCCGACTTGGCGATGATGTTCGCCGCCTGGTTCACCTCGAACAGCCCCAGGTCGCTTCCGCCCGAGATGCTGATAAGCACGCCCCGGGCGCCGTCGATCGAGGCCTCAAGCAGCGGCGAGGAGACGGCGTTCTGTGCCGCCAAAACCGCCCGGTCCTCGCCGCGTGCGTTGCCGATACCCATGAGGGACGACCCTGCGTTCAGCATGATCGCCTTCACGTCGGCGAAGTCCAGGTTGATGAGGCCCGGAGTCGTGATTAGGTTGGTGATGCCCTGGACACCCTGGAGCAGCACCTCGTCCGCCATGCGGAAGGCCTCCAGCACCGAGGTGGTCTCGTCGCAGACCTGGAGCAAGCGGTCGTTGGGGATGATGATGAGGCTGTCCAGCTTGTCCTTGAGCTTCATGATGCCCTGCTCGGCGTTGACGCTCCGGCGCCGGCCTTCGAAGGCGAACGGGCGCGTCACCACGCCGATGGTCAGCGCGCCGAGGCTCTTCGCGATCTCGGCCACCACGGGGGCTCCGCCGGTGCCGGTGCCGCCGCCTTTGCCTGCGGTGACGAAGACCATGTCGGCGCCCTTGAGGACTTCCTCGATCTCGTCGCGGTGCGCTTCTGCGGCCTGCCGGCCGAGTTCTGGGTCTGCCCCTGCACCAAGTCCTCTGGTGAGGTCACGTCCTATGTCCAGCTTCACGTCGGCATCGGACATCAGCAACGCCTGAGCGTCGGTGTTGACTGCTATGAACTCGACGCCCTTGAGCCCTGCGTCGATCATGCGGTTGACGGCGTTGACCCCGCCGCCGCCGATACCGACGACTTTGATCACTGCCAGGTAGTTCTGCGGCGATGCTGCCACTTGTCACCTCCGGGTGAGGGGGAAGTTTGACTCTCGACCAAAGGCTTACTGAGAGTTACCCTAAACCGCTAGTTGAATGGATTGGCAGCAATATATGCGCGGGCGTAGGAAGGGTCAACAACACTTCGCGAAGTACACCGATGTAGTTTGCCCGGAAGCGCCGGGGCTCCGGCGCTTCGCGCCTTCTCCCGCTACGCCGGTCAGCGGGCCAGTCGCTCCCGAACCCAGCGCTCTGCCGACTCCGTGAGCAGCATCTTCTCGTGCTCGTCGCCGTCCATGAGGAGCCCCCGCCGCCGAGCTGCTGCGATGGGGACACCGGGGTTGGAATGCCGGTACTTCAGGGCAGAGAACGCTTCCGATACATCCCTCCGCCGGAAACCCCCTTTCAGCCGCGAGTGGCGTTCCAGGTAATAGCCCACCGCAAGCACGTGCTCCAGGCCTCCCACGGGACCCACGGCCTGGACGTGCTCCGCCAGGGAAGGGACTTTTTTGCCCGCCCCCGCAGCGCCTTGCGGCAAGCCGGCCGCTGAGGATGGGCCTTCTCGGGCCCCGGGAAACAGGCCTCGGTATTCCGAGAGCTTCTCGTCCACCCAGTTGCGGTCCGAGGAGCCGATCTCCAGCTCCGCGTCGCCTATCCGGAGCCGCACCTGGTAAATCGTCTGATTTCTCTGTGACTCCGGCATGTCACCTGTCTCCTGCGACCGAGGCCGCCTATTACATCGCGTATCTCGGTGTCCCGGTGCTGTCGGCTCGACTCGACGTGTATAGGTCCGTAGCTTTTATAAAGAGTAACGAAGTGGTTATATCGCGTAAGACGTCGATCGGTACAGCGGCGGACCCTATAGGTTGACTTGAGGCACCTCAGCCGGCTCTGGTGGACGGCCGGGACGGGACCCGCACATCGATGACCGCGATGCCCGCAGCTTGCTGCGATCCCGTCTTCAAGAGCGTTTCGGCGGCGTAGTTCTTCTCCTCCATCTGCTCGGCCGCGCCGTAATAGATGACGGGTCCTCCCCTGGTCTCGATCCGGATCTGATCTATCGACGGCGCGCTGACCGACGCAACGCGGGAGGCGACGTCACTCGGGAGCGAGTGGAGGATCCGGGCAGCCGAGGTGAACTCCGGCGTGCCGATCCTGACCCCCGGTACCACGGCGTTCAGCGGCAGATCCCGGAGGACGATCAAGGGAGCGCTCCCCTCCTGAAGCACCAGGCCGTCCCGGTCGACCAGGAAGCGTCCCTGGCCTGTCTCCACAACGAGGTCCGGCATCCGTTCCGAGATCGATATACGAAGGGTCGAAGGAAGGATGCGCTCCACCCGAGCCTCCTGGACCCACGGCAGCTTCTGCAGGCGGGCGGCCACCTGTTCGGTGGAGATGGCAACCAACTGGTCGCCGACCTCCACACCGCTCGCCCGGACCACCTGACGGGTGCTGACCCGGGACTCGGTGTTTCCCTCCACGTCAAAGTGCTTCAAGCGCAGCGCCGGCGACTCGAGAAGGGCGCGTCCGCCCTGGTAGAGCAGCGCGCCGACCACCATCACAGCCAGCAGCTTGACTATCTTCATGCCGGCCTCTTCAAAGCCGCGGCGTTCTCGAAGTGCCCGATGATCCGGACCTCCGGGACGAGGGTCACCCCCGAAGCCTTCTCGACCTCCGCCTGCACGTAGACCATCAGGTCGAAGACGTCCTGCGCCCGGGCTCCCGGCCGGGCAAAGAAGAAGTTGGCGTGCTTGCCGGAGACCTCGGCGCCGCCGATTCGGTGGCCTTTGAGTCCGGCCGCCTCGATCAGCCTCCCCGCTGACGCGCCGGGCGGATTCCGGAACGTCGAGCCCGCATTTGGTGCCTCCGACGGCTGGGTGTCCGAGCGGTGCAGCCGGTACTTTTCCATCCGGGCGGCAATAGCCTCCGGGTCCCCGGGGGACAGCCGGAAAACCGCCGAACAGACGAGGCTGCCGGGACCCACTGAAGTCCGCCGATAGGACATCTCCAGACCGGCGGCCGGAATCTCAACCGTCCTGCCTTCCGCCAGGTGGCAGACTCTCGCCGACTCGAGGACCTCGGAGAGGCTGGAACCGTGGGCGCCTGCGTTCATCGCCACTCCCCCGCCCACGGTCGCCGGAATCGCTACGGTGAACTCCATGCTGGCGAGCGACCTTCGGCGGGCCCAGTTCGCCACCTGAGGGAGGTTGGTCCCCCCTCCCGCCTCCACACCGTCGTCACCGGCGGCCCTGATCCACTCGAAGCCCTTGCCCATGCGGAGCACCAGCCCGGGAAATCCCTCGTCGCCGATGAGGACGTTGCTGCCCCTGCCAAGGATCAGCACGTCGAGACCGAGCCTTGCAACCACGGACCCGGCCACCTCCAGATCCTTCTCGCCCTGCGGCTCGACCAGGACTCCGGCGGGCCCGCCGACCCGGAAGGAGGTGAAAGGCGCCAGTGGCTCGTACAGAGCCACGCGCCCCTCGGCGGAGGCGCCGATCTCCTCGGCTGCCCGGCGGAGGCGCTCGTCCTGAGAGAGCTTCTCCACGGCTACCAGCTTTCCGGCGCTCCGGTCGCCAGGCGGTCGTGCAAGGTCGTGATGTCGCCGGCTCCCAGGGTCAAAACGAGGTCATCGGGCCGCACGACGCTCTGCACATACCTGGCCGCCTGATCCAGCTTCGGCAGGTAGGCGACCTTGCGACCCGGCGCCGACTCGCACACGGACTCCACGATCAGCTTTCCCGTCACCCCGGGGACCGGATCCTCGCGGGCGCCGTAGACATCGGTCACCACGACCACGTCGGCTGCCGAGAGGGCGGCTCCGAACTCGCGCCAGAGCGCCTGCGTCCGGCTGTACAGGTGCGGCTGGAACACCGCGATCACCCGCTTCCACGGACCCCAGCGAGCGGCCGACAGTGTGGCGTCGATCTCCGCCGGGTGGTGCGCGTAGTCGTCGACGAGATGGGCTCCCCCGAGCCGCCCCCGGTACTCGAAGCGCCGGCTGACCCCTCCAAAGGCGGCAAGCCCGGCCGCAACCTCCTTAACGCTCAACCCGAGCTTTAAGCAAGCCGCGGCGGCCCCTAGAGCGTTTTGAACGTTGTGCCGGCCGGTGACCTGCAGCTGGAGCAGGCCCTCGTCGCGCCCCTCGACGTAGAGGTGGAACTCGGAACCGGACGGCCCGGAAGTCATACCCTCCGCCCGCACCGCCGCCTCGCCGGAGAAGCCGTAGGTGAAGGGCGAGAACGGTCTTGCCACCTCCATCGCCCTGGGGTTGTCGGCACAGACGACTACCGCCTCCGACGCCCGTCCCATGAATGTCGCGAACGCCTCCTGCAGAGCCTCCCAGCTGTCGTAGTGGTCTACGTGGTCCCGGTCGATGTTGGTCACGACCGCCACGGCGGGCCGCAGCCAGAGAAACGAACGGTAGGCCTCATCCGCTTCGACGACTGCGACCTCCCCTCCCCCCAGGTGACCGCCCGAACCCCGGCCGGAAAGCTCCGAGCCCAGCAGGTACGTGGGGTCGATGCCGGCCGAGGAGAGGACGGTGGCCACCATCCCCGAGGTCGTCGTCTTGCCGTGGGTTCCGCTCACCGCAACGGTCCGCAGGCGGGAGACCATCTGCGCGAGAGCCTGGCCTCGCCACAGCTGGGGAATGCCGTTGACCCTGGCGTGCTCCACCTCGGGGTTGCCCGGCCCCACGGCGTTGGAGACGACAAGCACGTCCGCCCCCTCCGCCTGCCGGGCACGGTGGCCTACGTCCGCTCGGACGCCGATTGCCCGCAGGTTCGAGAGCACCGCCGACTCGCGCACATCCGACCCGGTCACCGTGACTCCGGCCTGGGTGAGGACACGGGCGATTGCGCTCATGCCGGCACCTCCGAGGCCCACCAGGTGGACCCTCCTCCAACTCGGGTCGAGGGAGATCATCGACTCTGTCTTTCCTTCCGGGCCGTGGCCTCCACCAGCTCGGCGAACCGCTCCGCAGCGTCCGGCCGCGCGAGTGCGCCAACTCCTCGAGACATTGTCTCCAGCAGACCGGCGTCCCGGATCATTCCCTCCACGGTTTCAACCACTAGTTGAGGGTTAAGGTCGGCGTTCAACACCATCCTGGCGCCGCCTGCCTCGACCACCGCCTCGGCGTTTTTCCGCTGATCGTCGTCGAGCGATATCGGCAGCGGGACCAGGATCGCGGGGAGGCCGACCGCGGCAAGCTCGGCAACCGTCGAGGCTCCGGAACGGCACAGGGCCAGGTCGCTGCACGCGTATGCCAGCTCCATCGAGTCGGTGTAGCCGACCACCCGGTAGACCAGCGAGTCTCCCGGCCTCCTCTGCCGCTCCACCTCCGCTGCCACGTCGGCTGCATTTCGCGGACCGGCCAGGTGAAGGACCTGGAGGTCTGAGTTGCGCCAGACCTCGTAGGCGCCCAGGACCGCCTGGTTGATGCTCTGCGCCCCCTGGCTGCCCCCGAAGACCAGCAGCGTCGGCCGGCCATCGGCCAGCTCGAACTCCCGGAGGCCGGCGGGACGAAGTGCGGCCTTGTCGAAGGCCTGCAGCGCTGCACGCACCGGGTTGCCGACCAGCACAGCGGTGTCTCCGAAGAACCGTTCCGTGCCGGGGAAGCTGACCGCGACCGCAGAAGCGAACCGGCGGGCAACCCGGTTTGCCATACCGGGCACGCTGTTCTGCTCGTGCAGCACGAGCGGCACGCCGAGCACCTTCGCGGCAGCTGCGGCAGGCAGGCTGACGTAACCACCGGTCCCGACCACCACCTCCGGACGGAACCCTCGAAGCACCACCACGGTCCGGGCGGTGGCGGCGGCGAAGATGGCAGCCGCCCGGGCGTTGCGCATCGTCAGCTTGCCGGGCCCCCTCCCGATGACGGTCACCGCCCGGAACGGGTACCCGTTCTGCGGGACGATGCGGGCCTCCGGCCCGGCGGGAGTTCCGAGGAAGAGCAGCTCGGCGCCTCGTGCCCTCAGGACCTCGGCAAGGGCAAGACCGGGCGAGAGATGCCCGGTCGTTCCGCCTCCGGCAATGACGCACCTCATCGGGAGCGCCCCCCTTTCAGGGGTGTGCCGGGCAGGTGCAGACCCCTAACCGTCAACCGTAGCTTTAGGCTGTGAGGCCGGTAGTTTAGGCTTCGGTTTGACCCTCCGGCCTCGCTTGGCGATGGAGAGCAGGATGCCGATCGACGCCATGGTCAGGACCAGGGAGGAGCTTCCGAACGAGATCAGCGGAAGGGGCACCCCGGTGATCGGGAGCATCCCCGAGATCGACCCCATGTTGATCAGCGCCTGCAGCCCGATCACCCCCGTGATCCCCCCCGCAAGCAGCATGCCGAAGCGGTCCGGCGACTGGCGGGCGATTCGGATGCCCAGATAAAGAAGCAGGACGATCAGCCCCAGGACGGTCAGGGTTCCCGCCAGGCCGAGCTCCTCGCCGATGATGGCGTAGATGAAATCGGTGTGTGCGTTGGGGACGTAGGACCACTTCTGCCGGCTGGCGCCCAGCCCCAAGCCGAAGAAGCCGCCGCTTCCCATGGCGATCTGGCCCTGGATCACCTGGTAACCGGTGTCCCAGGGGTCTGCCCACGGGTTCAGGAACGAGAAGACCCGCTCCCGGCGGTAGCTCCGGGTGAGCGAGAGGATCACCACCGACACCAGACCGCCCAGGGTCAGCAAGCCCATGTGCGGAAGCCGCGCTCCTGCGAGGAACAGGACCACCACGACGCCTCCGCCCAGGATGATCGTGGTCCCCAGGTCGGGCTGCGCGATCACCAGCAGCGCCACAAGACCCGTCATCGGCAGGACCGGAACGGCGAACTCACGGGCATCCCGAATCCGGCTGCCCTTCGCCTCCAGGATGGACGCCACGAACAGGACCAGCGTCAGCTTTGCGATCTCCGACGGCTGGATGCTGACCGGACCCACAATGATCCAGCGGCTCGATCCCCCGCGGGTCGATCCGATCCCCGGCAGGATGACCGCCACCAGCAGGAGGATGTTGAAAGTCAGCAGCGGCCGGGCCAGCGGCTTCAACTTGCGGTAGTCGCTTCGGGCCATGACCGCCATGGCGGCCAGGCCGAGACCGAACCCAACCATCTGGCGCTTGAAGTAGGAGAAGGAGGTGCCGTGCTCGCTGTAGGCCTGGATCGAGGACGCCGAGAGGATCATCACCAGACCTACCGCGACGAGGGCGAGTGCCGTCAGCAGCAGGGGAAGGTGCGGCTTGTCGAACATGCGCCGCAGGCGCGGCAGGGAGTCGGCGGCGGACGCCGTCGCGGGGACCGCGCTCACAGGGAGAGCACCGCCTGCCGGAAGCGGTTCCCGCGCTCGGCGTAGTCGGAGTACTGGTCGAGGCTCGAGCAGGCCGGCGAAAGAAGCACGGTGTCTCCCGGCCTCGCCATGCCTTGGGCCAGCCTGACCGCTTCCTCGACGTCACCCGCCCGCGCAATCGGCACTCCGGGAAAAACGGCGGCCATCTCGTCGGCCGCCTCGCCCATCACGACCAGGCCGGAGAGCTGGCCCGCCACCTCGGAGAGAGGCGACAGGTCGAGGCCTTTCGCCCGGCCGCCGGCAACGAGGACCACGTTGGTCAGGCCGCGCATCGCGAGGAGGGTAGCGTGCGGGTTGGTGGCCTTCGAGTCATCGATGTACCTCACCCCGTTCCTGGTGGCCACGAGCTCGGTCCGGTGCGGCAGGTTGCCGAATCGCCCCGCCACCGCCGCCACGACCGAGGGCTCCACCTGCATCTTCAGAGCCGCGAGCGCGGCCGCCATGACATTCTCAAGGTTGTGGAGGCCCTCCATGCGGATATCCGAGAGGTTCGTTACCGCCGTTCGCTCGGACCCGTCGAAGACGGTCACCCGCCCCTCCTCCACCCCGGCGACCAGTGCCGGAGCCCTCCCCAGTCCGAGGTGAAGCCGCTGCCAGACCTCCTGCGGGCTGTCGACCCCGAAGCCGGCTATCTCGGCCCGGGACCCTGCCGCCATGGCGAGACACCCCGGGTCGTCCACCCTTATGACGAGCCGGTCGCCGGGCGCCTGGTTCTCGGTGATCCGTGCTTTGGCGGCGAGATAGTCCTCGTATCCCCGGTGCCAGTCGTAGTGGTCGTGTGCGACGTTCAGCACCACGGCTACCAGGGGGCGAAAGGTCTCGACGAACGCAAGCTGGAAGCTGGAGAGCTCCGCGACCAGCACGTCGCCCGGCGCCGAGTTTCGAGCCGCAGTGACGAACGGCACACCGATGTTGCCGACCGCCTGCGCCGGCAGCCCGGCCTGCTGGAGGATCTCGGCGAGCAGCGAGGTGGTAGTCGTCTTCCCGTTGGTCCCGGTCACCGCCAGGACCGGGCCGCGGGCGCTGGGGAAGCCGAGCTCGACCTCGCTCAGAACCCGGACGCCGCGCTCGAGAGCCGCGGCCAGGAGAGGGTTGGAGGGAGGCACTCCCGGACTCGGCACGACGACCTCCGCCCACCCGGCCAGCTCCTCCACCAGCTCGGGGTCCGCCTCGCCGAGCGAGACCCGGGCGCCCTGTGCCTCGAGGCGGCGCGCCAGCTCCTCCTTCTCCCGGGTGGGGTACGACTCGTGAGCCCGCACGCTGGCGCCCATGTCGAAAAGCGCCTCCGCCACCGCCGCCCCGGTCACCCGGCCGAGCCCGAGGATCAGGACCCTGCGTCCGGCCTCTATCACCAAGAGCGGGTCATCCGGCGCCGCCCGCATTGAGGAACTCGGCATAGAACAGGCCGATGCCGAAGGCGACCGCGAGAGCAGCAAGCACCCAGAAACGCACGATCACGGTCATCTCGGGCCAGCCGAGCAGCTCGAAATGGTGGTGGATCGGCGCCATGAGGAAGATCCGCCGGCCGAAGATGCGGTAGGCGATGACCTGGAGGACGACCGAGGAGACCTCCACCACGTAGAGCCCGCCCAGGACGATCAGCAGCAGCTGGGTGTTGGTCAAGATGGCCAGAGCCGCCATGCCGCCGCCCAGGGCAAGGGAGCCCGTGTCCCCCATGAAGATCTTTGCCGGAGGCGCGTTCCACCAGAGAAACCCGGCTAGTGCTCCGAGCAGGCTTGCCGCGACCAGCGCCAGGTCCAGTGAGTGTGGTGCGTCGTAGCAGCCGGTCAGCCCGACCCCGCCGCAGCGGTGCCGCACCTGCCAGAAGGCGATGATCACGTAGGCGCCCATCACCATTGCGCCCGACCCCGAGCAGAGGCCATCCAGCCCGTCGGCGAGGTTGGTGCCGTTGGTCGTCGCAGCGATGATGAGGAAGATCCAGAGGGCAAAAAGGATGCCGACCAGCGCCACCCCGACCGGCCGGACGAACGACACCTCCTGCACCGCCTGGGTGTGCGGCACCGCGGCCACGAATGCTATGGCTATCGCTCCCTGCCCGAGCAGCTTCGCCGTCTTGTTCAGCCCTAGGGAGCGCCGGCGGGAGACTTTGAGATAGTCGTCGGCGAACCCGAGGATGCCCATCGCGGCCACGGTCCCCATCGCCAGGAGCCCGCTCGACGAGAAGTCCGTCCCGCGAGCCACGAAGTGAGCAGCGACGTAGGCCGCAAGCGCTCCGCCGATGATCACGACGCCCCCCATGGTGGGAGTGCCCTTCTTTACGAAGTGCGCCTTCGGCCCGTCCTCCCGGACGTACTGGCCGATGCTGCGCCGGCGGAGTACCCGGATCGCCACCGGCGTGAAGACGAGCACCAATAAGAAGGAGAAGGCGGCGGCGACGAGGATCTGGATCAAGTGTCTGCCGTCCCGGCCGCAACCATGTCGGAAACCTTCTCCAGGGCCGCCACTCGCGAGCCCTTCACCAGCAGCACGTCCCCCGGCCGGAGCGGGCCGACGGCGGCCGCGGCCGCCTCGGCGTCCCTTACCCGAACGACGTCCGCCATCCCCTCCTGCGTCGCGCCGGCTGCGATCGGCTCGGCCGCCGTCCCCACCGCGACCAGACGGTCGGCCAGCGAAGCCGCGAGCGCCCCGATCCGGAGGTGCTCGGTTTCAGAGATGGCGCCGAGCTCCGCCATGTGCCCCAGGATCACCAGGAGCCGGCCGCCCTCGCCCACCATTCCGGCGCAGGTCTGCAGAGCCGAGATGACGGATGCCGGGCTGGCGTTGTAGGCGTCGTTCACGATCGTCGCCTCCCCGAGCTGCCGGACCTGCATGCGCCAGGGAGAGATCTCCGCCGCCTCCAGTCCGATCCGGCACTCCTCCAGTGTCAGCCCCAGCGCCATGGCCGCAGTCGCCGCTGCCATGGCGTTGTTGACCTGGTGCATGCCGCTGGCCTGCAGCGATACCCACACCCCCCTCTGCGCGCCCCGGGCAAGCCGGAACGTCGCCCGCCCGAGCCGGTCGACCTTGAGGTTGTCCGCGCGCAGCCACGCTCCGCCGCTCGTCCCGTAGGTCAGCAGGTCGACCATCGACCCCCGCCGGGACGCCATGGCTGCAACCAGGGGGTCGTCTGCGTTCAGCACCGCGGCCCCGCCCTCCGGCAGAGCCTCCACCAGCTCACCTTTTGCCCTGGCGATCGCCGCCCGGGAGCCGAACATCTCGTAATGCGCCACGCCGACGTTGGTTACGACGCCGATGTGCGGCCGGGCCAGGCGGCACAGCTCGGCGATCTGCCCGATACCGCGGGTACCCATCTCGACGACGACCGCCCGGGTGTCGGACCTGGTCTTCAGCAGCGTGAGCGGCACGCCCAGTTCGTTGTTGAACGACTTCTCCGACGCCACGACCGGCATCCTGGCCCGGACGATCGCCGTAAGCAGATCCTTGACCGACGTCTTGCCGGTCGAGCCGGTGATGCCCACCACGATTGGGTTCAGCACATCGCGCAGCCAGCCGGCGAGCGCCGTGAGGCCCGCCGCCGGATCCGGAACGACGATGCGCCGTGCCGGGTCTGCCTCGACCTCCCGGCCGACGACCACCGCAGCCGCCCCCTTCCGGAGAGCCTCCCGCACGAAGTCGTGCCCGTCCAGGAAGTCGCCCTGCAAGGCGAAGAATGCGTCGCCCGGCTTCACCAGGCGCGAGTCGACGACCGCCCCGGTGATGCGCACTCCCCGTGCCAGGCCGGAGG
The DNA here is from genome assembly GCA_036260105.1 of Actinomycetota bacterium. GTDB lineage: Bacteria > Actinomycetota > CADDZG01 > JAHWKV01 > JAHWKV01 > JAJCYE01. The sequence continues at coordinate 669 of DATAAN010000015.1, read as the reverse complement.
GGTCCGCGCCCAGGACGCGGGCGGCGTCGGGCAGCGACAGGTTCACCGGCCCGCCTCCTCTCCCGGTCGCCTGCGCGAAGTGGGCCCCTTCCCGGCCGGCATCGTCGACGCCCGGCCCCGGAGGACCTCCGCCGCGACCTTACGGTCGTCGAAGGGAGAGACCACTCCGCCGATGTCCTGGCCGGTCTCGTGCCCCTTGCCGGCAATGACCACGACGTCGCCGCTTTCTGCCTCTGCGACCGCCTCGGCGATTGCCCGGGCGCGGTCGACGACTACCCGGTATCCCTCTTTTGGGGCCTCCTGGGAGAGCCCCGCCTCGATCTCGCCCAGGATCGCCGCCGGGTCCTCGCTGCGGGGGTTGTCGGAGGTGGCGAAGACCAGGTCGGCCAGCCTGCCCGCAGCACGGCCCATCTCCGGCCGCTTCGCCCGGTCCCGGTCGCCGCCGCAGCCGAACACGGCAAGCACCCGGCCCTGCGTGAGCTCCCTGGCCGCCTGCAGGACGTTGGCAAGAGCGTCGGGCGTGTGGGCGTAGTCGACGAGCACCAGAAAATCCTGCCCCTCGTCCACCGGTTCGAACCGCCCCGGGACGGAGGAGAGATTTTCCAGACCCGAGGCGATCGCGGACGCGGGCACACCCATCTTCACCGCTGCCGAGATCGCCGCCAGAGC
>DATAAN010000014.1:0-16723 GCA_036260105.1 Actinomycetota bacterium | reverse complement strand
GGGTCCGGCGCCGCCCGATCGAGCACCGATTTCCTCTACTTGGACGCCGTACCGTTGGAGCTCGACCAGCAGCCGCCCGAGATCGGGCTTAGCTTCTGCCGTGCCGTTGCCATTCGTGCCCATACAGCTCCTCCAGACTTCTCGAGGATTCGAGCTGCTAGATCCCGACTTTCTGAAGCCGGCGTGTCGCCAGCGGGAAAACAAACACTTTAGGAAACTTTCGTATACCAAACGACAAAGACATCATGCGTCCAGGTGCGCGGTATGTCAAAGCGTGTGGGGCTTTTGCCGGGAATCGTAACGAGCCTTTAGTTCGGCGACGGCTTCCTGTAGCCGCTCGTACTCGGTGAAAGTTTGGCGGGCGACCACTGGCTCGTTCGCGCGCCACTGGCCCGTCTCTGGATCCAGCCGGACTACCTCTACCCCGAATTCGACCCCCCAATCGGAGTCAAGGCTTTCTTCGGCCCACAAATGTAGCCCGGTACCGTCCGGGAGGTGCATCTCAATGGTCCGCCATGGAGGGAACGGCATCTCTTCCCACGGCCGGGCGTCGTCGAGTGAGACCCAGGTCTGGCCACCCGCTCGGGCCGCCTCGATTCTCCGGATCGCCTCCCGACGGCGGTCCTCGGCTACCACCTCGCGATGTCGAAGGCAGAATGCGGCGCCGGCGGCGAGATCCAGGTCCAGCCCTGCCGTTGGAACGGAACGAGCCCGGGCCGCGCCGGATGCGATCTCGGTGACCCGGTCGAATAAATCGACCAGGTCACCCACGCTTCCGACGGACCCGAGCTCGTCGACGATCGCCCGCACGAGCGACAGGTAGCGGTCGTACCCTTCCGGCCAGTTCAGAACGGCCGGGTAAAGACGCTGCTCGGCTGCCCGCCATTGGCGGACCGCCTCCAGCTCCCTACGATCGGGCGTGGCGCCCACTGTCACTTGTGGAGATGGATGATGCGGTGAAGCGGTCTACAGGTTCCAGGTGTTCATGACGAAGGCGCCTTCCCTCCAAGCCTGGATGGCGGCGTCCGCAACGTCACGGGGGTGGATCGGGATGACGCCTTCGATCATGTCGACCTCACGCATGCCGTAGAGGGCAGCGGCGGAGAACCTGCAGGCGTAGATCTTGCCGCCCTCGTCCATGATCGTCTGCAGCTGGTTGTTGTAGTTCAGGTGGCCCGGGAACGCGGCGTCGCCGACGTTCGGGAAGCCGCGGGTGGCCGAGGCCATCAGCGAGGCGGGACCGAACAGCACCAGGCTGAGGTCGAAGCCCTTCCGGATGAGCCGGGTGGCGGTGAGCATGTTCACGATGCCGACCGAACCCTCGAAAGGCACCGTGTGCATGAAGACGTACGCCTTCTGCCCCGGCTCTGCGTCATAATCTGGAAAAACCTTGTCGTCGTAGTCGACGATTGCCGAGCCCTTGGGTACTCGCTCACCAACAATATCTGCCATGGACAACCTCCCTATGTCTGGTCCGTTCCGTGTGCTGCGGCTTAATTCGGTTTCGCGGGCGGCGAGCGGCCGGCCCATTCCTGCCGGTGGCTTCCCGGCATGGCGAGCAGGATCGCCCGGCGGATAAACCATGGGATGCGGCGGTAGATCGGCACGAACAGGCGCCGGAAGAAGATTGCCTCCAGGCTGGCGCCGGAGACGGGCGGCTCGACCCCGAGGTACTTTCGTGCCATGTCACGCTGGGACGCCTCCAGCAGATAGTGCTCGGAGTTCTTGCGAACCCACTCGAAGAAGGGCATCAGGACTTCTTCACGTTGGACAGGCCGTTTTGAGCCGCCAGCGCGATCGGCTCGTTCAGTGCTCCGATGGGGGGCGAGTAGACGTTCTCCATGGTCGCCAGATCTTCGAGCGTGATGCCGGTCTTGGCTGCCATGGCCAGAAAGTCGCAGCGCTCCTTGATGCCTTCGCCGCCGACCAGTTGTGCACCGATGATCTTGTGCGAGCCGGGATCTGCCAGAAGCTTCACCCTCACCGGCTTCATGTCGGGGTAGTAACGAGCCCGGGAGATCCCCTGGGCCACCCCCATGACGAACGGGATGCCGAGTGCATTGGCCAGCGTCTCGCCGAAGGACACGCCGCCGATCATCCACTTGCCGGCGACCATGCCCCACGGCACGTAGACCGGCTGGTACGCCCGGCTGCCTCCGGCGGCGTTGGTGCCCGCCACCTTGCCCTGGGCGTAGGCGTGGCTGCCCGACAGCCCCTGGATCGGCACCTTCGAGATGCCGTGTGGAAGCTCGCAGCAGTCTCCCGCGGCGTAGACGTTGGGGTTCGAGGTCTGCATACGCTCGTTCACCACGATGCCGCCGGTCGAGCCGATGTTGAGGCCGGCTTCCCGTGCCAGGCGGTTGTTCGGCTGTTTGTTGGTGCAGATGACGACGACGTCGGCCTCCAGCTCCCCCTCCGACGTCTTCACCGCCCGCACCTTGCCGTCGCCGAGGAAGGCCTCGACCTTGGTGTTGTAGTGGCTGATGACTCCCATCTCGCTCCAGGAGTCCATGACCGGCTTCATGATGTCCGGGTCGGAGACCTCGGCGAGCGCCCACGGGTGGGGGTCGACTAGGTGCGTCTCCAGGCCCCGGTGGGCCATCGCGGTGACCATCTCCAGTCCGAGCGGAGTGGCCTCTACGACTACGACCTTCTTGGCGTTGTCGAAGACCTTGTCCCACTCCATCGCCTGGCGGATGTTCTTGACGTAGTACAGGCCCTCGAGCTCCGTACCGGCCACGCCCGGGTCGCCGTAGTAGAAGCCGGTTGCCACGACCAGCCGGTCGAACGGGACGTCGCCCTCGCCCTCGACTGTGACCTTGTTGGCGGCAAGGTCGAACTTGGAAACCCGGGTCTCGTACCGGATGTCCAGGCCCATACGCTCGTAGAACGCCTTGTCCTGAAGGAACAGGTTCTCGAACTTGGGGATCTCTTTTCCGTGGACGTACGGGATGCCGCACGGGCTGTAACCGACGTCCTCGAACTCTGTGTAGACGGTGACCGACGCTTCTGGGTCAACCTGGTGAGCGCTTCCGGCGGCGCCGATTCCTGCGGCTCCACCTCCCACGACGACGATACGCAAGGTCATAATCAGACCTCCAAACGGTGTCGGCCGCGTTGCCGATTAATTTACTATTCTACACAGCGCATCTACTACAAGCCGAAGTCTAACTGGCAGCCAGGGGAGTGCCAAGCGGAGAGAGAGGACCAATGCAAGACGTAATCACCGCGATCGGGCCAAAGATCCGGCAGCTCCGCAAACAGAAGGATCTGTCCCTGCAACAGCTTGCCGAGCGATCGGGTGTCTCCGCCGCAACCATCCACAAGATCGAGCGCAACGGCATGGTGCCCACCGTGACCACCCTGATGAAGATCGCTGGAGCGTTGAACCGATCGGTCGCCTACTTCGTGGACGAGCAGGAGGAGGCCAAGCCGGTTGTCTACACCGCGGCCAGCGAAAAGCGTGCCGTCTTCACCTCCAAACAGGGGCTGGACCTGCGGGGCATCACAGGCCCCTACGGGCTGTTCTTCATGGCCGGGGCGATTGCGACGGTGGAGCCGGGCGCTATCAGCGGCGCCAAGCCGATGGAGCACCCGGGCGAGGAGCTGGTCCTGGTGCTGAGCGGCAGCCTGGTGTTCGAGATCGAGGGTGAGCAGTACATCCTCGAGGAAGGCGATGCTCTCCACTTCCGCACCGACCGGCCCCACCGCTGGGCCAACCCGACCGACAAGCGGGCTCAAGCTGCCTGGATGGCGCTTCGATCGAATTGACGCAACCGCGCGTGGCCATGGTCACGTTCTCGACCAGGCCGCGTGGGGGCGCAGTGCACACCCTTTTTCTCGCGGAGGCACTCGAGCGGAGGGGCCAGCCGGTCCACGTATTCGCCCTTGGCGATCCCGACATCGGGTTTTTCCGACCGACGACCGTTCCGTTCACGATATGCCGCTCGCCGGAGTCGGACGGCACGCTGGAGGACAAGGTGATGCGCAGCGTCGACACGCTGGCCGAGCACCTGCGTGGTGTCGTTCCCGGCAACTTCGACCTGGTTCACGCCCAGGATTGCATTGCAGCCCGGGCCGCCGTTGAGCTGAGGAACGAGCACCCGGCCCTGCGGGTGGTCCGGACGGTCCACCACATCGACGACTTCTCCACCCAGGCGCTGATCGACTGCCAGAACCACTCGGTGGTGGATCCGGACTACTTGATAGTCGTCAGCCGGTTCTGGCAGCGCGTGGTCGAGAACGATTACCGCAGAAGCTCGACGGTCATCACCAACGGCGTGGACGCCCGGCGGTTCCGCCGTCCGGAGGCCTTCGACCCCGCAGGGTTTCGAAGTCGCGTGGAGGCAGGCAATCGAGTCCTGCTGCTCACAGTCGGCGGCATCGAGCCGCGTAAGGGAAGCCTGGAGCTTTTCGAGGCTCTGGCGCAGCTCAAGAAGAGCCTGGGAAACCCGCCGGTCCTGGTGGTCGTCGGAGGGCACTCCTTCCGCGACCACTCGGCGTACCGGGACGCTGCGCTGGCCCGGGCGGAGCAGCTCGGCCTGGAGGAGGGGAGCGACTACCACCTGCTCGGGACGGTGTCCGACGAAGACCTCGTGGGTTGGTACCACGCCGCCGACGCCTTCGTGTTCCCCTCGGTCAAGGAAGGGTGGGGGCTGGTAGTGCTGGAGGCGCTGTCCGCCGGTCTGCCCGTTCTCGCCACGGACATCGACGTGTTCAGGGAGTACCTGGACGAGCAGACGGCCGTGCTCGTGCCGCCGGGCGACGCCACCGCCCTCGCGGGCGGCCTGGCTCGCCTTTGCACTGACGAGAGGCTTAGGAATCGGCTCTCGGCCGGAGGACCGGCCATCGCCTCCAGGTACACGTGGGAGGAGTGCGCCGCCCGCCATATCGACGTCTACCGGGCTCTCGCCGGTTAGGTCTTCGTGGGCAACCGGAAATCTTGGTTCGCTCAGAGCGGCATCGTCCGCGACGCCGCTGCAGCGGCCGGCCGGCTGTCGCAAAGTCAATGCGGCGTCTAATATAGTGATCGCCGTTTCCTGAGAGAGGAGGAGTTATGCACGAGTCCCCCGCCCTTGAGTTTCCGTCCATACCGGTATGGACCTGGCTTGTCGTCGCCCTCCTCGCCCTCGTGGTCTTCGCGGTCGGATTCGACCAGGGGCAGCTGCTCCAGCCCCTCCTCGGCAAGGCTGCGGTGACGGGCAACTACCTGCACGAGCTCTTCCACGACGGCCGCCACTTCATGGCGGTCCCCTGCCACTAAGCACCGCCCATGGGGTCGCACGGACCCTCGCTCGGTAGAGCGGTCCGGCCGGCACGAAACTCCCGGACGGCTGCTTCCGAGCGCCGGCTGAGCGCAGGAGGCTACCTGGCGAGAGGCCTGGTCTCCGGCCTGGCCGCCGGCCTGCTTTCCGGGCTGTTCCTCCTCCTGGTAGGCGAGCCGTCGATCGACGAGGCGATCCGCTTGGAGCACGCCGCCTCTTCCGGTCAGCACGCCGCCGAGGTCTTCACCCGAGGCGAGCAGCGCATTGGCATGGTCCTCGCGGCGGGGCTGTACGGCTTGGCCATCGGAGGGGTGCTGGGCATCGTCCTGCTGGCGGCCAGCCGCCGGATGGCCGGCACTGCCTGGGATCGATCGATGAAGGTTGCGCTGGCCGGTTTCGCTTCCAGCTTCCTGATCCCGTTCCTGAAGTACCCGGCGAACCCGCCGGGAGTGGGAGATCCCGAGACCGTCGGCCTGCGAACCGCCGGCTTTCTGTTCCTGGTGCTGGTTTCGGTCGCAGCCTGGGTCGGAGCTGCGGCGGGCGCCCGGCGGCTGGCCGCCCAGGGCGTGGAGCGCCACCGCCGGCATGTAATTGTCGGGGCCTGTTACCTGCTGGTGATGGGCACCGCCTACCTAGCGCTGCCCCCGGCGGTCAGCCCGGGCGACGTCCCGGCCGGGCTTCTCTGGGACTTCCGCATGGCGTCGGTGGGCGGGCAGGCCGTTCTTTGGACCGCTGCCGGTGCGATCCTTGGTTATCTGACCCTAAAAGTTGAGAAGCGGGCCTCCACAACGGGGGCTCCGCAGGCCGCCGAACAGGAGGTGTGACTTGGACACGATCGCCGACATGGGCGGGATGCAGGGCATGGGATCGACGAAGCTCAATGATCCCTTCGAGGGCCCGTTCGACGAGGAGTGGCAGAAGCGGGCCTTTGCCATGGCGCTGCTATCCATGCGGACGTCGGGAACCAACCTCGATACCTTCCGCTGGGCACTTGCCCGCCAGCATCCACTGGACTACCTGCTGGACGGGTACTACGGCCGCTGGCTCAACTGCGCGATCAACCTGCTGACGGACAGCGCCATCATCGCCCCCGGGGCCGTCGAGGCCCGGGCTCGCAAGATGATGGGGGAGGACGTGGAGGAGCCGCCGGTTCCGGAGCCGAACAAGCCCGACTACAAGCCGACCGCAGCGGGTTCCATCAGGAAGATCGACGACCCGCCCAAGTTCAAGGTGGGAGACCGGGTCCGAGCGAAGCTTATGTCCCCCGCCGGGCACACGCGACTCGCCCGCTACGTCCGGGGCCACACCGGCGTCGTTAGGGCGCTGCACCCGGCACAGGTTCTTCCGGACACCAACGCGCACTTCCTGGGCGAGAACGCGCAGCACGTCTACAACGTCGAGTTCGACTCCCACGACCTGTGGGGGCCCGAAGCCGAGAAGTTCACCGTCAACTTCGACCTCTACGAGTCCTACATCGAGGAGACCGTATGACCTTTCAGCCTGAATCGTCCCGCCTTCCCATCGAGGTGCGCACCGAGGCCCTCGAGTCGATCCTGATCGAGCGCAACCTCGTCGACCCGAAGGTCATGGACACCTACATCAAGATGTACGAGCAGGATGTCGGCCCGCTGAACGGCGCCAAGGTGGTGGCGAAGGCGTGGGTGGACCCCGAGTACAAGGCCCGCCTACTTGAGGACGGCACCGGGTCGATCGCCGAGATGGGCTTCAAGGGCCCGCAGGGCGAGCACATCGTCGTCAAGGAGAATTCCGCCGACGTGCACAACGTCATCGTCTGCACCCTCTGCTCCTGTTACCCATGGCCCGTTCTGGGGCTCCCCCCGACCTGGTACAAGGACCCGGCGTACCGCTCCCGCATGGTCCGGGAGCCGCGGAGTCTGTTGTCCGAGATGGGTCTGGACCTGCCTGATGACGTCGAGATCCGTGTCTGGGACTCCAGCTCCGAGGTCCGCTACCTGGTTCTGCCGGAGCGGCCGGCCGGCACCGAGAACATGTCCGAGGAGCAGCTGGCCGGCCTGGTGACTCGGGACGCCATGGTTGGCGTCGCCAAGGTGAACGTGCCGGAGACCGTCTGATGACCGCCGGCACCCTGGCTGCGGTCCTCGACGTCGACGGCCCGGCGGCGCCTCCCCGAAGCAACGGTGAGCTGGTCTTCAGTGCCCCGTGGGAGAGCCGGGCCTTCGGCTTGGCCCTGGCCCTCAACGCCGGCGGCAAGCTCGAGTGGGAGGACTTCCGTCAGCAGTTGATCCAGACCATCTCCGAGTGGGAGCGTGAGCATGGCCCGGACGAGGAGTGGAGCTATTACCGCTGCTGGCTGGTCGCTCTGGAGCGGGTGCTCGACCAGAAGGGCCTCGTTCCGTCGGAGGCGGTCATCGAGCGGACGGTCGAGTTCGTGGCCCGTCCGGAAGGCCACGATCACCGGCACGACGATCACGGGCACCATCACCACCACGGCCACTCGCACGACCACGACCACGGCCACAGCTGCTGACGCGAAGGCTTTGAGCCGAACGGGTTAAACGAGCGCCTCGAGGCCGAGCCTGAGGCCCAAGCCGAGGTCGGCGCCCGAGCTGTGACCAAAAGACGTCAGGTCGTTCACCGCGCGCTCCGCGCCCTCGGCATCCCCCCGTGCCGCCTCGACAAGGAACCGGTGAACCGGCTCGATGCTCTGAGACCGGGCCGCCCAGCGGAGGAACGCCAGCGAGATCTCGTTCGTGGGCACTTGAGCCGCGAGTTGATCGAGGCTGCTCCGACCCGGGCCGTGGGAGCGCAGGCTCGCGATGAACAGGATTCCCGCTAGACAGTCGTCGCCGGCCGGAGTCAGGCCGGGGCCGGCGCCGCCGAGAGCGGCTGCCGCTCCGGCGATATCGCCGCCCGCCACCAGGCCCGCTGCCTTGTCGATCAGATCCTGCTCCAGCGCGGAGAGGCGCGCTCGCCTCAGGAGCTTGATCGCCAGCGCGCGAGACGAGGCAAGGTCGGCTTCCCCGGGTATCCGGCCTACCCAGCCCTCCGCTCCTGAGAGCTCCACCAGAACAGGCCCCGCCTGAACCAGCGAGGGCGTCACCACGACCCGGTCGCCGGTCCGCACAGGGTGGAGTGCAAGTGAGGTGCGGGCGTGGACCGGCCCCGATGGGACGTCGAAGGTTGTGAGCGCCGCCAGGCCGGACGGCATTCGCAGGTAAACGGCTTTGGAGTAGACCCCGGCCACCCGGCCGGTTCCGGGAACCGCGAGCACCTCGGAGGCCCCAAGGCCAAGCTCGAGGCGCCGCGCCACCTATCCGCTCAGCCGGCGGTCCAGGTCCAGCAGAGCCTCGCGGAAGCAGGCGATGGGCGCCTCGGCGACGCCGGCGCCCACCTGTCCGGTGCCTTCCCTGGCATGGAGGATGCCCGTGTTGACCTTGGGCGTAATTCCGAGCTCGACGACGCGGCGCACGTCGACGCCGACCGGGGTCCCCTGGAACTCGAGCGCGGGCATCTTGAAGCGGGTGCTGCGGGCGACGCAGACCCGGAACATGTCCTCGGTCAGGGCGATCGCGTCCCGCATGGTGCCGCCCACGAACGCTGCGACTGCCGGTGAGGCGGCGGCCGCGCAGCCCCCCAGGCCGCACAGCTCGAGCACGGCGCTGTCGCCGATGTCCGGGGCGCCGTCCTCCGGACCGTATCCGGCGTAGAAAATGGCTTTCCCCACCGGCGGCGACTCGGTGATGAACCAGCGGGCGTCGCCGGCGAGGCGGATGCCGTACGTCGTGCCGTTGCGCGACATGGTGGTCACGACGCTGGATCCCTCCACCTTCTCGGCCCACAGTGTGAGCGACTTGGCGCCGGCCATCGCGAGGTTCAGGTAGAAGAGGTGGTTGGAGGCGAGGAACCGGCCGAGCTCGACCGCGCGGGAGCCCTCCAGGGCGATCAGCTGCGGCAGCAGAGACCGGATCAGCAGGTTCGTGGTGGCCTGGGTCCTCATGTGCATCTCGTCGCCCATCTGCAAGCCCTGCGAAGCGACGGTGAAGATGTCAACCGGGTCGATGCCTTTGAGGCACTCGGCCAGCAGGGGGCCCGCAACCTCCCGGAGGAAGACCAGCCTCTCCACGGCGGCGGGAGTCTCCCGGCCGAACCACGGAACCTCGCCGGGACCCTGGTTGAGGCTCGAGAAGGCCCTGGTTCCGCCGGCGTCGTTCTCGACGACCAACATGGGCGCCGTCGGGCCGATTGCACTGGCCATGGGAACGACGGCGTTGTGGTGGTTGGCCGGCTCGAGAACTGCTTCCCCGCGGGCGACGAACTTCTCGGCCGCCTCGGGGCTGTCCGCCCAGCCCTCGGCCATCACCGCGGCGCGGACCGAGCGGCGGAGCGGGTCGCTGATGTCCTCCCACGGGATCGCCGGGCCGCTGTGGAGGATGGTGCGGTCGTCCACGCCCGGCACGACGCCGATCGCCGGCTCGATGCCCATCAGCTTTGGGGAGCCCTCGTCCAGCCGGCGGGCAACCTCGGCGTTGGCTTCGTCGATCGCCTTGCCGTGCCGACCGTAGAGCCGGCTGAGGGCGGCAACCACCTCGAGGTCTCCCTCGGCCGGGATGCGCCAGTCGACCTGGACCACGGGCCGGCCCTGCTCGGCGACTGCGTCGGCGAAAAGGGAGAGCCCGAGGTTCACAACCTCGATCTCTTCGGGAAGGGATATTCCGCCCATCGAGCTCCGACCATACACTAGAATCAATAAAAAATTTCCGATCCTCATAGGCGGAGGGACATCCAAATGGCGAAAACGGCCGTTGTCGCTCTCGGCGGAAACGCCCTGACCCGGGAAGGCCAGGCGGGTTCCTACGAGGAGATGGAGGCGAACGCCAACGTGATGGCCAGGTCCGTGGTCTCGCTGTTGCGAGCCGGCTGGCGAGTGGTGATCGTCCACGGAAACGGCCCTCAAGTCGGCAACCTGGCAATCCAGCAGGAGGAGGGCGCCAAGCTGGTGCCTGCGCAACCCCTTTTCTCTCTCGGGGCCATGACGGAGGGGCAGCTCGGCAGCCTGGTCGTGCTCGCGCTTCGCCGGATGAGCGACGCTGGCCGCCGGGGAGCGGTTGCGGTGGTCACCAACGTCGTGGTGAACCCCGACGACCCCGCCTTCGAAAACCCGACCAAATTTATCGGCCCCTTCTTGACGAAGGAGCAGGCGGAGTCGATGGCCGCCGAGAGGGGCTGGGTGGTCAAGAAGGACTCCAACCGGGGCTACCGCAGGGTCGTCCCCTCTCCCGAGCCGGTCGCCATCCTGGAGACTGCAGCCATCCGGGCCCTGGTCGAGCAGGGCCACGTCGTGGTGGCCGCCGGAGGCGGCGGCGTCCCGGTGATCCGGTACAAGACCGGCTACGGCGGTGTTGACGCGGTGATCGACAAGGACTACGCCGCCCAGGTTCTCGCCACCTCGCTGCCCGCTGAAGCGCTGGTGCTGGTCACCGCCGTCGACACCGTGCTCCTGCACTACGGGACTCCGCAGCAGAAGCCGATCCATGAGATGGCTGTGACCGAGGCGGAGCGTTACCTGGAGACCGGCGAGTTTCCCGAGGGCAGCATGGGCCCGAAGGTCCGTGCTGCCATCCGCTTCCTTCGCAGCGGCGGCGAGCAAGCCGTCATCACGTCGCCCGAGCTGGTCTACGCATCGCTGCAAGGTACCGTCTCCGAGCTGGAGGGAGTCACCGGCACCCGTATCGTCCGCGTCAGGCCGCTGATCGCGACCGCCTGATGGCACGCCGGGTCAAGGTCTACCCCGACAAGTACGTCGACTCCGTGCTGCAGATGGCAGCCACGCGGGCGATGCTCGAGATCGACGGTGTCGACTGGGCGGCTGCCGCCATGGCGACACCGGCCAACGTTTCGACCCTGGAAGGCAAGGGGTTCGACCGTAACGAGCTCGGCGGCGCATCGGCCAACGACCTTTTCATCGCGATCGACGCCTCCGAGGACGGCGCCGCCGACAAGGCGGCGGCTGCCGGAGAGGAGCGGCTTTTCACCGCCCCGTCGGGCGGCGGCGTCGAGGAAGCGACCCGGCAGCCCCGCTCCCTCGGCGAGGGGCTCGACCTACAGGCGAACACCAACGTGGCCATCGTGTCCGTTCCCGGCGACTACGCCGCCCTTGAGGCGCACAAAGCACTGTCCGCGGGGCTGCACGTCCTGCTGTTCAGCGACAACGTGCCGATCCAGCACGAGGTCGAGCTGAAAGACCGGGCGACCGATCTCGGGCTGCTCGTGATGGGGCCCGGCGCCGGCACCGCGATGCTGGGCGGCACCGGCCTCGGGTTCGCCAACGTCGTGAAGCCCGGCCGGGTGGGCGTGGTGGCGGCGGCCGGCACCGGGGCGCAGGAGGCGATGAGCCTTCTCGACCGGTGGGGAGCCGGCGTGTCCCACGTCATCGGGCTGGGCGGCCGGGACCTTACCGAGGACATCGGGGGACGGATGGCGAAGCTAGCGGTCGGCGCCATGCGGGAGGATCCGAAGACCGAGGCGATCCTGCTGGTCTCCAAGCCTCCCGCTGAGCAGGTCGCCAGGTAAGTCGTCGGTCTGGCAGGCGAGACGCCCATGGTGGCGTCACTGGTCGGTCTCAAGGCGAAGCTCGACCTGCCGGAAGGTGTGACGGTGGTGACCACGTTGGAGGAAGGCGTCGTGCAGACGATGCGCCTGTTGGGCCTGGAGGTTCCGGACTTGACCGAAGGCCTGGCGGACCAAGTAAGCGGGGCGGTCGACGGGCTCGACCCGAAGCGCACGCTGGTTCGAGGCCTCTTCTCCGGCGGGACGCTTTGTTACGAGTCGCTGGTCATACTCTCGGAGATTCTGGGACCGGTATGGTCGAACACTCCTCTCGACAAGCGCTACCGGGTTCCGGCTCCCGTCGGAAGCCACGTGTGCCTGGACCTGGGGGAGGAGGAGTACACGAAGGGCCGTCCCCATCCCATGATCGACCCGGAGGCCCGCATCGAGTGGCTGCGGGAGGCCGGCGAGGACGACGACGTCGCCGTGGTCCTGCTGGACGTCGTTCTCGGCTACGGCGCGCACGCGGACCCGGCGGGGCAGCTGGCGCCGGCCTGCGAGGAGGTAATGAGCAAGGGCCTGAAGGTGGTCGCCTACGTGCTCGGAACCGACCAGGACCCGCAGGGATTCGCCCGACAGAAGGCCCGGCTGCAGGAATCCGGCTGCGTCGTCGCCGAGACCAACGCAAGGGCCTGCCTGGCGGCGGCGGCCATCGCCCGGCGCGAGCCCGACCTGGTGAGCCGAACGCTTGGCCGGTAAGGTCCTAACCACCTACTGGGAGGGCGGCTACCGCTGCCGTATCCCGGTGCGAGGCTTCGAGATAATCGCCGACGAGCCGTTGGACGAGGGCGGCACCGATACCGGGCCGGCCCCCACCGATCTGCTGCTGGCCGCCCTCGGGTCGTGCTTCGCCATGGCGATCTACCACGCCGCCAAGAAGCGGAACGTCCAGCTGACCGATCTTCAGGTCCGGACGACCGGCACCTACGAGGGCCTGCGTTACAGCGACATCAAGGTCGAGATCATCTCCAACCACGACCCGGACGAGCTCGAGCTGTTCGTGGAGCGGGCCAAGACCTGGTGCTACGTCTCCAACACACTGCGGGGCGACGTCAACCTGGAGTATCGGATCGCGAGAGCCGCGGGGTAGCGGCTCAGCCTGCGGCTAGGGCCCGCGCCTGGTCCAGCAGCGCCTTCTCCGCCTCGCCGTACCGGCACTGCCTCTGCCGGGCTTGCTGCTCCAGCCGCTCCGCCTCGGCCCGGCACCGGGCGGCCATGTCGCGCACGATCGCCGGCGCGGCGCCTCCGGGGGACGTGCGGCCGAAGGCTATCTTCCGAGGGTCGAGCACCTCGTCCAGTTGCCGGCCCGCCAGGCCCAGAGGCCGGCCGATCTCCTTGATCGCGGCTTCGTCGAGCATCTCGCCGGTGAGATCGATCCCGCGCAGGCCTTTACGGGCCGCTTCCCGGACCGCGGTACCCACCACGTGGTAAGCCGTGCGGTAGTCGACGTTGCAGGTCTGCATCACGTGCTCGGCCAGGTCGGTGGCCTGCGAGAAGCCGGAGACTAGCGACTCCCACATGCGCTCCGGCCGCACCTTCAGGGTGGCGACGACGCCGCCCATCAGCCGGGTGGCGCGGGCCGCCAGGTCCAGCGACCGGGGCACCTCTCCGTAGGCAAAGATCAGGTTGTCGGTCCTGGCCGACGGGGTTTTCACAACGGCGAGCAGACCGGCGAGCCGGCCGATCAGCACCCCCGCGGCCCCGCGGACGATTGAAAGCGCGTAGGGGTTGCGCTTCTGCGGCATGAGGACGCTGGAACGGGTGTACGCCTCGGCCAGGTCCACGAAGTCGAACTCCTGGCTGTCCCAGATCTCCAGGTCCTCGGCCAGCTTGCTGAGGCCGGTCACCAGGCTCGTCGCGTCGGCCAGCAGGTGGACCAGCGTGTCGGTCTGCCACATGGCGTCCCGGGTGTGTTCGATCACGCCGTCGAACCCCAGCAGCTGAGCGGTGCGCGCCCGGTCCGGGGCCAGGCGGCTGCCGTTGACGCACCCCGCCCCGCCGGGGCTCTGGTTCACCCAGTCGGCGCCGGGAACCAGCCGGGCCCCCTCCCGCAGAGCGGGATAGGCGAAGGTAAGGACGTAGTGGCCGAATGTGGAGGGCTGTGCCTGCTGGAGGTAGGTCTGGTCTGGCATGACCGTCTCGGCGTGCATCTCCGCCACCCCGGCCGTCTTCTCGACGAAGCCAGCGGTGTCGACGGCAAGTCCGGTGACGACGCTACGCAGCCACAGCCGGAGGGCCACGCGTCCGGCCTCACGGCGCGGCCGGCCGGCGTGCAGCCAGCCGGCGTCGTTGCCGATCCGCTGGACGAAGTACCGCTCCCGGCAGTTGTACGGGTCGCCGTACTGGGGGTCGTACGGAAAGTCGGACGCGGGGATGTCGTGCACCTCGACCAGGACGCCCAGCAGGCGGGCTGCGGCGTCTGGGGGGATGATCCCCCCCTCCCTCAGCACCAGGACGTGAGCGATGTCGGCGAAGTTGTAGCCGAGGTGCAGGAACGGGGCGTCCGCCACCTCGGTGGCGAAGCCGGCCTCGATCAGCTCCGGAGCGGGACCCGCGGTGGGGAATCCAAGTGACACTTCACGCAACGGTCGGGCTCCTTCCGAAGGGTCGATCTTCACGGCCACTCCTCGGGCTCATCGGCGCGCTCCTGACGGGCGCGCGCTACCACCTGGTCCACCATCCGGGGCGCCAGGCCGGGATCCGGGGGAGCCTCGAGGAGGGACAGAAGCTCCGGGTCCAGGTGGGCGGCGAGCAGGGGGGAACGGGTCAGCGCCTCGCGAACGGTCAGCCCGTGCATTCGGCCGTCCGCGAGCGCCTGCTGTAGGGCGTCCTGAGCCTGATGTTTGCCCAAGACCGGCGAGAGCCGGGACAGCACCGCCTCGGAAACCTCCCAGCCGGTCAGGTTCCGGCGCATGGCCTGTCCGTCGACCTCCAGGTTCGACACCAGCTTGCAGGCAAATCGCAGGGCCGCCCCGGTGAGCAGGCAGACCTCGGGGAAGGCGATCCACTCGGCTTTCCAACTCCGTCCGTCCCGCTCGTGCTCTCCGGACGTCCCCTCCAGGATCACGCCGGCCGAGGAGCGCACCAGGCGAGCCAGGGTTACCAGATGCTCGGAGAGCTCCGGGTTGCGTTTGTGGGGCATGGTGATGCTGCCGACCCCCGCCGGGCCGGCGGGCTCCCGCAGCTCGCCGATCTCAGGCCGCTGCAGCTGGTACACCTCGTTGCCGACGCGCCCCAGAGTCCCGGCCACCAGAGCCAGCAGATTCGTGAACTCGGCGATCCGGTCGCGCGCCGACGTCCAGGAGATTCCCGGGTCAGCCAGGCCGAGCCGGGCGCAGAAGATCCGCCGCAACTCCATCCCCTGTTCGCCGAAGAACGCCAGACTTCCGACCCCGCCTCCGAGCTGCCCGGCCAGGCAGCGGGGGCGCAGCTCAAGAAGGCGCTCGAGGTGGCGGCGTATCTCGTCCGCCCAACCGGCGGCCTTGAAGCCGAACGTGATGGGGGAGCCGACCTGGCCGTGCGTTCGGCCCGCCATGAGCGTGTCCCGATGGCGCTCGGCCAGATCGAGGAGCTGATGCTCAATCCGCCGCAGCTCCCGCCAGGCGACCGCTCCAACCCGCCTCATGGTCAGGGCGGTCCACGTGTCGGTTAGGTCCTGGACGGTCGCCCCGTAGTAGACCCACTGCCCGGAGTCCTCGGGAAGGATCTCCTGCAGGCCGCGGATCAGCCCCAGCGTGGAGTGACCGGTCTGTAGCGTCTCACGCTGCACGAGCCCCAGGTCCAGGGCTTCCACCTTGGCGGCGGTCCGTATGGCATCGGCGGCCTCGGCCGGCACGATTCCCAGCTCCGCCTGCGCCTGCGCCAGCTCGGCCAGGATGTCCAGCCAGGACTGGATGCGAGCCGGCTCGTCGAAGAGGTTGGAAAGCTCCTCGGTCCCCCACAGATGGCCGTAGAGGGCCGAGTCCGCTATTCGGGAGCCCATTCGGGCTCTACCGAGCGGACGAGAGTCTCCAGCGCCTCCTGCACCTCGGCCAGCGAGGCGCCCCAGGGAACGGTGACGGTGTCGCCGGTCACCTCGAACCCCGTCTCCAGCAGGCAGCACTTGGTAAGGGTGGGACCGACCGATCCCTCAGACGGCAGGGCGGCGAGCTTACGGGGGCAGAAGTCGATGTTCTGCGGGGGCTCCTCACCGTAGAACCAGGAGTGGATTTGCCGGGAGCGGGCGCACCCGACAAGCGTCCAGTCCTGCTCCTCGGGCCGCTGGTCAAGGTAGGACACCTCCGCGCCCTGCGGTGCAGCGCCGGAGCCGCGGCACGGGTAGAGGTAGCGCTCAGAGGGCTTCTGCTTGGCGAGCTCCACCAAATCGGTGATGTCCGGGCACAGCTCGACCGGGGCCACCTTCTCGGCCGCATCGAGGACCCGGCCCACCTGATGCAGCAGCTTGGGCGGATGGGGCGGCGCGACGTCGACCACGCGCACCTGGACGGGAGCCGGCTCGAGGATGAAGTTCACGTGCTCGTAGAGCCCGTGGACCACCACGCAGCGCTTTCCCGGCGCCCGCTCCCTGGCCGCCCTGGCTAGGGCGGTGGGGATCCCGGTGTCGGCGTCCGGCGCATCGACCCAGGCGCACTCCTCCGGACCGGCCAGCACCTCCGCTTCTGTGATTTTCAGGAACAAGGCATCCCCGGGCTCTTTCCGGACGCGGATCAGTGCGGTCTCGCCGCCGTGGCGGGCGACGATGAACTCGGTGGTGCGGTAGGCCTCCCGTCCGGTCAGGTGGGAGACCAACCGCTCCCGCTCCAGGGGAAAGTCCAGGTCACTGACGCTCACCCCCCGATAGCGGCCGGGCGTGAAGTTCTTCACCGGCGGTT
>DATAAN010000013.1:0-2157 GCA_036260105.1 Actinomycetota bacterium | reverse complement strand
GCGAACGAGCGCGTCCTCGGCGAAGAGAGGAAGGCGCGCCGTTTCTCCTTGGGGTGGCTCCAAGAGTTGGTTGTCCCAGCGCACGGCAAGACACGATAGAACATATGTTCGGTTACGGCAAGCGGTCTGGTGCCGTCCCGTTCGAGGCGAAAGAATGAGGGCATGCCAAGCCGGGTGCCCATCAGGTGAAAGTGCTTTTCGCGAGCACCGCGGGCGCCGGCCATTTCGGGCCCCTCGTGCCGTTTGTGGAGGGGGCCCGGCGGGGCGGTCACGACGTGCTGGTTGCGGCTCCGGCAGCGTTCGGGCCGTTCGTCGAACGGGCCGGATTTCCGTTCTGGCCCTGTGGAGACACACCGCCGGAGCAGTGGGCGGCCGTGATGGCTCGCCTACCGTCTCTGTCGTTCGAGGAGGCCAACAACGTCGTGATCGGCGAAGTCTTCGCCGGGATGGACGCACGGGCGACGCTTCCCCGGATGCAGGAAGCCGTCGAACAGTGGCGACCGGACCTGTTGGTGCGGGAATCGGCGGAGTTCGGGTCCGGCATCGCCGCCGAGCAGGCCGGTGTGCCGCAGGCCCGGGTGGGGATCGGCCTGGGCGCAAGCGAAAAGTGGATGCTGCGCGTCGCGGCCGAGCACCTGGCTGCCCTCAGGGAGGAAGCCGGCCTGCCGGGCGACGCCACCGGCGGGCTGATGGGGTCCAGGCCCTACCTGACGCTGGTCCCGCCGTCGATGGAGGACCCCGTCGACCCCGGCCCCGAACCGGCCTACCGGTTCCGAGCGGTCCATCGACAGCCGGAGCCTCTTCCGGATTGGTGGGCGGGCAACGAGGACCCGCTTGTCTACGTGACCTTCGGCACGGTTGCGCCCGGCATGCCGGGGCTCGGGGATCTGTACCGAGGCGTGCTTGCAGCTCTCGCGACATTGCCCGTGCGCATCCTGGCGACGGTGGGGGACACCGTCGACCCCGCCACCATGGCGGCCGGGCCCAACGTCCGGGTCGAGCGTTGGATACCGCAGGGGAACGTCCTTCCGCACGCCGCGGCCATGGTGTGCCACGGGGGGTTCGGGAGCGTTCACGGGGCCCTCACCGCCGGAGTGCCTCTGGTCGTGGTGCCATTCTTCGCGGACCAGCCGATAAACGCTCAACGGGTGGCGGCGATGGGCGCCGGGCTAGCGGTGACGCCGCCCGATCCGGGCGAGGTGGTGAAGGGCCTCCTGACGATTCTGGGAGACGACTCGTTCACGCTCCAGGCGGAGCGGGTGGCCGACGATTACCGGCAACTTCGGCCCGCCGACGATTTCCTCGATGTGATCGGCACCCCTGCATTGCGTTTGTGACGAGTTAGGAGGCGGACATGCGGCTCGAGCGTCTCTGTGCCATGGAGTACCGCTACGACCAAAAAGGGTTCCTATGCGTAAGCGATCGTCTGTAGGTGCAGCGGAGCCGGCATCGAATGCCGGCCACGGGGTACCCTCTAGGACGATGCCTTTTATCCTGGCTCTGCTGTTCATCGTCGTGCCGATCCTCGAGATCGCGGTTCTCATCCAGGTCGGCCAGGTCATAGGCGTCGGTCCCACGATCCTGCTGCTGATCGGCATGAGCATTGCCGGTGGCGTCCTCGCCAAGCGGGAGGGCCTTGCCGTATGGACCCGCTTCCGTGCTGCCGTCGGGCGTGGGGAGATCCCTTCGAAAGAGATAGTCGACGGGGTCCTCGTCCTCTTCGGGGCGGCGCTGCTGTTGACCCCCGGCTTCCTCACCGACATCCTGGGCATGGTGCTGCTCATCCCGGTCAGCCGCGCTGCGGTGCGCAGGTCGGTTATGAAGGGCGGAAGCTGGCTGGTTGCCCGGCGGTTCCCCATCCTGATCCCGCTCGGCTTCGTGCGGGGCCGAGCTCGAAGGGTGAAGGCGCGCACCGTCAACGTCGAGCCGGGGCCCGGCGCCGAAGACCGATGGAGCGACACCGAGGACATCAAGAGGATTCCGGGTCGCTAGCCCGCTGCAACGCAGCCGCTGGAAGCATCGGATACTAGACGGGTGAGCCAGCCCGAGGACATCTACGTCAGCCCCCAGACGCTTCAGCGCATGCGCGAGGAGCTCGAGCAGCTGACCGGCCCAGGCAGGGAGGAGATGGCCGTGCGCCTCCTTCGAGCTCGTGAG
>DATAAN010000012.1:0-8669 GCA_036260105.1 Actinomycetota bacterium | reverse complement strand
TTGAGCTCCCCCAGAGACTTCGTCCGCTGTTGTTTGGTCGCCGCGAGGTTGTCCCTTTGGGCGTCAAGGCTTTTGACCCTTGCTTCCAGGTTCCTGATCGTCGCGTTGAGGGCCGCCTTCTCCCCATCACGCTGCGCCTTCAGCTTGTTGGCCTCGTTCAGCGTGCGGCCGTCCTTCTCGGCGAGGCTCTCCCAGAACATGCCCAGCTTAGACAGGTCGGTGAGGGTCGTGGAGGTGAACAGTGGCGCCAGGATGCTCCCCGGCCCGTTCTTGTACATGCGGGCGGCCCGGGCGTTCGCCGAACGGCGGACCACCCTGATCCGCTCGTCCAGCTCCCGGATGGAGGCTTCCGCACTTCGCACTCGGGACTCGGCGGAACCGACCTCCTTCTCGTCGCGCAGGATGGACCGGTTCACCGAGTAGATCCTGGCGTCGATCGACTTCAGCTCGTTCAGCACCCGGGCGGTCTGGGCGTTCGCATCGGCAAGGCGCTTGCGCACGGCATCCAGGTCGTCGGCGGCCGCGGCGTGCGGGAATGCCGGTAGGAGGAGAGACAGCGCCGTGAGCAGAAGCAGGGCGACCGGGCGGCTCGCACGCCGCGGCAGGGCAAGCCCGTACGGGGAGGTCACCCTCCGGACGCTACCAGCGGCGGCCGGGTGGCTGCAAGGATAGAAGGACTTCCACAGACGGCGTGCTCGTTCCTCCGGAGGCCGGCCGCGTGCGCAGCCGGCCACTCGCCCTTCGGCCTCCTGACTGCGGTTAGAGGATCTCCGCCGCCGGCCGGTACTCCAGCCGATGCGCTTCAGCCACCGGCTGGTTGACCAGCACGCCGTCCAGCGTGTTCAGGCCCTTGGCGAGCGCCGGGTCCTCGGCAAAGGCGCCCTTGAGTCCCTTGTTCGCCAGCTCCAGGGCGTAGGGAAGGGTCGCGTTGGTCAGGGCGTAGGTGGAGGTGTGGGGCACGGCGCCCGGCATGTTGCCGACACAGTAGTGGACGACGTCCGAGACCACGTATGTCGGGTCGGAGTGGGTCGTCATTCGAGACGTCTCGAAGCAGCCTCCCTGGTCGACCGAGATGTCGATCACGACGGCGCCCGGCTTCATCGCCTCGATCTGCTCCTTGCTCACCAGGTGAGGGGCCAGGGCCCCGGGGATCAGCACCGCTCCGATAACCAGGTCGGCGCTCAGGACCGACTCCTCTATCGTCGTTTGGTTCGACATCAGAGTCAGAATCCGGCCCTTGTGGATCGAGTCGATATAGCGGAGGCGGTCGATGCTCCGGTCCAGCACGATGACCTCCGCCTCCATGCCCTGCGCCAGCCAGGCCGCGTTGGCGCCGGCCATGCCTGCGCCGAGCACCACCACCTTGGCCGGGTAAACGCCGGACACGCCGCCCAGCAGGATGCCTCGGCCGCCGTGCTCCTTCTCCAGGAGCGTGGCGCCGACCTGCGGGGCCATCCGCCCGGCGACCTCGCTCATCGGTGCAAGCAGCGGCAGCCGCCCGGCGGAGTCCTGCACCGTCTCGTAGGCCACCCCGGCGGTGCCCGACTTCAGCAGCGCCTCGGTGACGGCGAGGCTGGCCGCCAGGTGCAGGTAGGTGAACAGGATCTGGCCCGAGCGCATGCGGTCGAACTCGGCCGGCACCGGCTCTTTGACCTTGAGGATCATCTGTGAGTCGGCCCATACGCTGTCGACATCGGTCAGTACCGCTCCGGCACGGACGTACGCCTCGTCGTCGATGCGGGAGCCCGCTCCCGCTCCCCTCTCGATGAGCACTTGATGGCCGGCCGACGCCAGCTCCCGGGCTCCAGCCGGGGTCAGCGCGACCCGGTATTCGTGGTTCTTGAGCTCGGTAGGGACCCCGACGATCAATGGTCGAGCTCGTGTTTGGCCGCGTGCTCGTAGAGAACGAGCCCGACGATGCTCTTGCCGTCGACGATGCGGCCCTCCCGGATGGCGTCGAAGGCCTCGTCCTTCTCCATCCACTCCATCGAGATCGGTTCTCCGCCGTCGTGGGTGGGCGCCGGGGCGACAGCCTTCAGGTTGCGCCCGACGAATATATGTATCTGCTCGTCGGTCATGCCTGGACTGGCGTAGTAACGGGTGATGAGCTCGAGGTCCGAGCACTCGTACCCGGTCTCCTCCCGGAGCTCCCGGTGCCCGCAGGTCCAGGGGTCCTCGCCCGGATCGATCTTGCCGGCCGGTATCTCGAGAAGGGCGTCGTCCACCGCCTGCCGGAACTGGCGGACCATGAGGATGCGGCCGTCGTCGTCGACCGGTACGACCGCCACCGCCCCGGGGTGCTTGCAGAAGTAGTAGTCCTTCTCACCACCGTCCGGCAGCCGGATCTTCTCCCGCATGACCTGGAAGAACCCGGCGTCGAACGCGGTCTCGGAGCTGAGAACCTCGCGCTGGCCGGTCACGACTCGATTGTAGCCAGGGCGGGAGTGCTACTTGGCGGCAGAGCCGACCGGCCCGGAGACCGGCACCCCTGCCAGCTCGGGCATCTCTTCGTCCTCGATGCCGAAGACGCCCCGGTCGATCGCCCGGCGCACCGCGGCGGCGACGAACTCCCGGAACATCGGGTGGGCCCGGTTGGGCCGTGACTTGAACTCGGGATGGAACTGGGACGCCATGAAGAAGGGGTGGTCGGGCAGCTCAACGATCTCCACCAGCCGGCCGTCCGGGGAGGTGCCGCTGAATGCGATGCCAGCCTCACGAAGGCTCGAGTGGTACGCCGGGTTGACCTCGTAGCGGTGGCGGTGGCGCTCGTAGATGACCTCCTCACCGTACACCTGCTGCGCCCGGCTGCCCTGGTAGAGCCGGCAGGGCCACAAGCCGAGCCGCATGGATCCGCCCTTCTCGTAGACCTCCTCCTGCTCGGGCAGCAGGTCGATCACCGGGTGGGCGGTCATGTCGTCGAACTCGGTGGAGTTGGCGCCGGCGAGACCGCCGACGTTGCGGGCGAACTCGATCACCGCGCACTGCAGGCCCAGGCACAGGCCGAGGAAGGGGATCCCCTGCTCCCGGGCGACCCGCACGGCTTCGATCTTGCCTTCGATGCCCCTGATGCCGAAACCGCCCGGAACCAGCACTCCGTCCAGCCCCAGGATGGTCTCGTAGCCGCCGCTGGTCAGGTGGGGAAGGGCCATCTGGTCCGGGTCCTTGTCCGGAGTCTTCTCATCCGAGGCGATCCAGACGATCTCCACGTCCGAGCCCACTGCGTATCCCCCCGCCTTGATGGCCTCGATGACCGACAGGTAGGCGTCCGGCAGGTCGACGTACTTGCCGAACAGGCCGATCCGGACCTTGCCCTTGGGGTGCTCGATCCGCTCGATAAGGGCCTTCCACTCACTGAGGTCCGGCGGATCCCGCCGGACTTGCAGGTGGTTGAGCACGAAGTCGTCCAGTCCCTCGTCCCGGAGGACCAGAGGGATCTTGTAGATGTTGGAGGTGTCGACCGCCGAGGCGATGCCGCCGATCTCCACGTCGCAGAGCAGGGAGATCTTCTGCTTTAGCTTGAGGGAGATCTCTCGGTCGCTCCGCAGCACCAGGGCGTCCGGCTGGATACCGATGCTCCGCAGCTCCCGGACGGAGTGCTGGGTGGGCTTGGTCTTGAGCTCTCCCGAGGGGCCGATGTAGGGCGCCAGCGTCACGTGGACGTAGCAGACGTTCTCCCGGCCGACCTCCAGCCTGAGCTGGCGGATGGCCTCCAGGAACGGCAGGCTCTCGATGTCGCCGACGGTGCCGCCCACCTCGGTGATTACCACCTCGGCATCCGCCGCCTGGCCGACCCGCAGGATGCGGTCCTTGATCTCGTTGGTGATGTGCGGGATGACCTGCACCGTGTCGCCCAGGTAGTCGCCCCGGCGCTCCTTGGCGATGACCGACTGGTAGATGGCTCCCGTGGTGACGTTGGAGGAGCGGCGCAGGTTCTCGTCGATGAACCGCTCGTAGTGGCCCAGGTCGAGGTCGGTCTCGGCGCCGTCGTCGGTGACGAAGACCTCGCCGTGCTGGAACGGGCTCATCGTGCCGGGGTCCACGTTGATGTACGGGTCCAGCTTCTGCATGGTGACCCGCAGTCCGCGGTATTTGAGGAGGCGGCCGAGAGAGGCGGCGGTGAGCCCTTTTCCCAGGCTCGAGGCTACGCCGCCCGTAACGAAGATATGCTTGGCCACGGAACAAGAGCGTATCAGAGGGCCGGAACTAGCCCGCCGCAATTGCTTCGAACTCGGGAAAGATTTGTTCGCGGGCTGCTACCCGGTCCGGGACCTTCCGAGCCCGTCGAGCCACCTCAAGGGGGCGGTTCGGTCGATTAACTTCGTGAAGGACACCCGTTCCGAGGCGAGGGTCAGCAGCACCAGGACGCCCAGCACCGCGCCCGTCGCCGCAACGCCGAAACCGGCGACCATCCCGGCCCCCAGCACCGCTCCGAGAAGGTTCGCCCCGGAGTCGCCGAGAGTGCCCCGCTCCCCCAGGTCCGCCGGCAGCCAGGCGAGGGCCGCCGCGGTGACGGCAGCGCCCGCCGGCAGGTAGGCCGAGCCGGCGGCACCGGCGGCCACGAAGATCCACAGAAGCAGGTACACCTTGGCCGCCCGGCCCGGGCGCAGGTCCAGCAGGTTGAGGAAGTTGGCCGCCAGAGCGATGAGCAGGCCGTCCAGGACGGCCGCCGGGAGGTGCAGATCGTTCCACCAGAGGGCGACGGCAAAAGCCAGGCCCATGCCCCCGAACGCCTTGACCGCGCCGGTGGTGACCTCTCCCCGCATCAGAGCCGTGAGGTGTCCCTTGAACCCCTTGCTCCGGCCGTCGCCGGCGTAGTCGTCGAGGAAGCCCAGGCCGAAGAAGCCAAACGCCAGCACCAGGGTGCCGAGCAGCGTGCGGTTTCCGGGATCGGGAACGAACCGCCGGCTCCCGGCAAGCCCGGCGGCGACTGCAGCGATGGCCGCGGCGGCCAGGGCGCCGGCGATCACGATGCCGCCTCCGACGAGCACCCTGCGGCCCCGGTAGTTGTCGATCTCCAGGCGGGGGATGCGCCGGCGAAGGACCGGCTCCCGGATTCCCAGAGCGGCGAGAAGTGCCACGACCGCAGGCAGGAGCCAGCTCACCCCGAAGCTCAGCCGCCGGGCGCCGGAGCCGCCGGCCCGGGCGCCGGAGCGGGGCCGGCCGGCGCCGGCTCGGCCGCCCGGTCGGCCGCGGGTTCACCGGGCATGCCGAGAACCGTAGCGAGGCAGTAAGGCGCCATGATCGCCAGGCCCATGGCCGGGATGGCGATGCCGGAGTCGTTCAGCGCAAAACCCAGAACGTTGGCCACTATCGCCGCCACCAGACCGATGCGCAGACCCGGGATGGTGTCGATCGCCGATCGCAGGCGGCCATACGGCCGCCGCAGCATGAGGACCAGGAAGATGATCGCGACGGGAACCGAAAGCGTGAGCGCGCTCTGCGTGAGCAGTGTCCAGTTGGCGTTGATCTTGCGGATGATGACGTCCAGCACCGCCTGCGGGCCGTTGCTGAGCAGGCGGGCGACGAAGCGGCCGATATGGGTCTGCTCGTCCGGTGGCCGGAGGGCGTCGAGCCCTCCAACCAACAGCGCGGCGCCGGTGGCGAGCCCCGCCAGAAGCAGGATACGACCGGCCGAGAGCCGGCGTCCGGACAGCATCGCCAGCAACACCCCGAACGAGGGGATCAGAGCCAGCACTCCGCCGAAGTCCGCGCCGAAGGCGCTCGCTCCGTCGGCAATGACGGTAATTCCGGCAATGGCGGCCGCGGCCCGTATACCCCACCGCCCGTACCGGGCGCCGACCTGACCGGCGAGCAGCATCGAGGAGGTGGCCAGGATGGCAAACGTCAGGTTTCCGACCCCGTAGAAGCGCCCGGCGACAATCGGCGAATAGCCGATGAGGCTGGAGAGCTGCAGGTGCGCGCCGGTTGCAAGGTCGCCGAGAATCAGCGCCAGGTTCACCGCACAGATGAAGGCCGCCGGGCCACTGGGGTCCCTGCGCCAGGGTCCGAGCAGGGCGACGGCGGTGAGCACTATCGAGACCCCCAGGACCACCAGCATCGGGCCCGCCTGGCCCCAGCGATGCGGGTTGAGGGCAGCCATGATCAGGGTGGCCGCCGGCGCCGACATGAAGCCCAGCGTCAGTCGCCGGATCCAGGGCAGGTCCGCCTCCGGGTCTCGCCGGAGCCGGTACCAGGCAACGGAGTACAGGATCACCTGGAGGCCGACGAAGATCAGGAAGAACCGGCCGACCCAGTTGAGGTGGAAGGTGGCGGTGCTCGACAGCATCAGCAGGTGGTCGAGCCGGCCCTCCTCGGGGCCCGGGTCCGCGTGTAACGCCTGGCCGGTCATGCTCTCTGGAGGCTGGACGTCCAGCAGGCGGAGAATGCCCGGTCCGACGTCGGCGATCGTGACCAGGCCGGGCCTCAACGTGGTGGCCGAGGTCAACCATCCGTGCTTCTCGGCGCCCACCCCCGCCATAAGCGACAGCGTGAGGGTCTCGGGCCGGGCCGCTCCCGGGCCCTCGGTCGCGAGGACGATCAGCGTGTCGCGCTCGAGGTCGACCAGGTCCAGGATCCCGGCCAGCGCGTCGTCGTCCCGCCGGACCGCCGCCCGGATCTCCGGTAGGCGCTCCTCCGGGACGTCCAGGTTCCGCAGCCAAGCGTGCGCCACCCGGCTCTCCCGGTAGGTGTCGGTGAGCTCAACGACCGAAACATCCGTGGACCCGATGACCTTGGCGGCCGCGGAGACCAGCGCCGCCCGGTCGGCCCGCACTCCGTTCAACGTCTCCGGATCCCGCGTCCACAGCGAGTCGCCGATCTCGGCGACGTCCACCGAGCCCTCCGAGTCGGCCAGGGCCAGGGCGCCGAAGCGGCGCCGCTCGATGCCCATCCCGCGCCGCTCGGTGGCGGTGGCCAGGATGTAGCCGCCGTCCGAGTTCCCGGCCACGCCGGTCCTCAGTCCCAGGCGGTCCAGCCTCTCGCCCAGGGCGCCGGGGACTGCCCGGTAACCGAGGTCCTCGTTGTCCGCGCGCAGCTCGGAGAAGCCCCGGATCGCCGCTCCACCCCCCGGCTGCGGAATCGCGTTGGGAGCGGTGTCGGCATCCCCTTCGGAGTCCGGCTGGAACCCGTGGGCGCGGGCGCGGTTGCCCGCTCCGATGGTGACCAGGGCGGACGCCTGGTCTGTGCGGGGGCCCACGGTTCGGAGGGACAGGTCGCCGATGGACCATTCCTTGGCCAGCCGCCGCAGGTTCGGGGCGTCGCCGGCCGCCACGTCCTCCCAAGTGACCGATGGCATGCTGACGATCACTATCTTCCGCGGCTTGCCCTCCTGGGCGGCTGCGGTGCCCGGAACGGACGCCAGCAGAAAGATGAGCGCCAGGAGTCCCAGGCCGGCCAGCCGCCGGGGCGCCCTCACGACGACTCCAGCTTGCCGGCTCTGCCGAGGCGAAGGGCGCCGGTCAGCTCATGCTCACCGAGCAGCATGGTGGCTGCTAGATAGCTCACCACGGTAGCCAGCGTGACGGCCGCTGCCCGGACCAGGTCCTCGAGGAGGCCGCCGGGGGGGATCGCTCCGGCAACCGCCAGGCCGGCGCCGCAGGCGGCGACTCCGGCGAGCAGGCTTCGGCCGGCAGCCAGCCATGCGCCCTGCAGCGAATCCGGCCCGGCGTTCCGCCGGAACATTGCCACCAGCAGCCCCGTCCCGAGCAGAATGCCCGCCGAGAAACCTCCGGCAAGCATGGCGACGAGATGCGGACCGTCGAAGAAGCGGGCGAGAACCAGGTTCAGCAGGATTCCGGCCCCGAAGCCGATCCCGGCCGCCAGGGCAGGGCCCCGGCCGTCCGCCAGGGCGTATGCGGCCCGGGTGAAGAGTGCGTAGAGGCCGTAGCCCACCAAACCCGGAGCGAAAGCCGCCATGGTAAACGCCACCATCTCCCGCGAGCTCTCGTCCGCCCCGGCGCCGATGTGCACCACAAGCCGCGCCGCCGGGTCGGCGGCAGCAAACATCAGAGCCGCCGCCCCGAAGACGATCACCGTAACCTTCCGGGCCGCCTCGGAGCTGCGGCGAGCGAAGCGAGCCGGGTCGCTCCCCGCGGAGGCCGCCAGGTCCGGAAACATGGTCGTCGCCATGGGGAGCGGGAATATGGCCCAGAACACGAGCAGGGCGGTGAAGGCAAGCTGGTAGGCGACCACACCTCCCTCGACCCGGTTGGCGAGGACCAGCACCACACCGAGGAAGACCTGCTGGGCCCCCATGGTCAGCACCGCAGGAAGGACGAGCGCCCGGATCTTACGCCTGGCTCCCGCCGGCAGCCGGAGGACCGGCCTCCAGCGGATGCCCAGGCGCCGGACGGCGGGAAGCAGGCAGAAAGAAAGGACCACCACGCCGGTCGTGGTTCCGAGCCCCAGGACGAGCCGCCCTGCCGGGGACACGCCGTCCAGCCGTTCGGCGTCCGGACCTTCCAGAAAGCCGTAGAGCAGGTAGGAGGCGGTCACCACGATGCTCGACAGCATCGGCGCCAGCGCCGGCATCGCAAACCGGTGATAGGCGTGAAGGACTCCCGTCAGGACCACTCCCACCACGTAGAGCCAGAGTTGAGGGAGGAACATCACAAGAAGGAAGGCGCCCAGCTCCACCTCCTGCGCCCGGATCGCCGGGTCGGGCACCTCGG
>DATAAN010000011.1:0-3643 GCA_036260105.1 Actinomycetota bacterium | reverse complement strand
CGCACCTGGAGGCGCCGTCCCGGCGAGTGCCCGGCGCCACCCTTGCCCGTCATGGTCGCGAGAAATCCGGGGATCCTTGCAGCCACCCGGGCGCCGCTGGTAGCGTCCCGAAGGTGACCTCCCCGTACGGGCTGGCCTTGCCGCGGCGTGTGAGCCGACCGGTCGCCCTGCTGTTGCTGACGGCGCTGTCCCTCGTCCTACCGGCCTACCCGCACGCCGCCGCGGCTGACGACCTGGACGCCGTCCGCAAGCGCCTTGCCGACGCCAACGCCCAGACCGCGAGGGTCCTGAACGAGTTGAAGTCCATCGACTCCAGGATCTACTCGGTCAACCGGTCCATCCTGCGCGACGAGAAGGAGGTCGGTTCCGCCGAGTCCAGAGTGCGGAGTGCCGAGGCCTCCATCCGGGAGCTGGACGAGAGGATCCGGGTCGTCCGCCGCTCGGCGAACGCCCGCGCGGTGCGCATGTACAAGAACGGGCCGGGCAGCATCCTGGCGCCTCTTTTCACCTCCACGACCCTCACCGACCTGTCGAAGCTGGGCATGTTCTGGGAGAGCCTCGCCGAGAAGGACGGCCGCACGCTGAACGAGGCCAACAAGCTGAAGGCGCAGCGTGATGAGGAGAAGGCGGCCCTCAACGCGACGATCAGGAACCTGGAAGCAAGGGTCAAAAGCCTTGACGCCCAAAGGGACAACCTCGCGGCGACCAAACAACAGCGGACGAAGTCTCTGGGGGAGCTCAAGGTTGCCATCCAAACCGCCATAGACGCCGAGAAGCGGATCCTCGCCGCCCGGGCGGCGGCCATCAAGAAGCCGGCCCCCGGTCCCTGCACTCCGGGGCTGCCGGCGAGGGACCAGCGGCTCGCCGCGTTGCTGTCCTGGTACTCGCCGGCGACCGGCGGCGAGGGCTTCATGCCCTCCAAGCTCGGTCCAACGGGCGTGGTCACCAGCGGCGACGCCTCCTGGTACGGTCCCGGTTTCGATGGGTGCCGAAGCGCAAGCGGGGCCACGTTCAAAGCGTCGCAGATGACGGCGGCCAGTGTGATCCTGCCGCTCGGGACGATCCTCAAGGTCACCCGGGGCGGGCGGGGGGTGGTCGTCGTCATCACCGACCGGGGCCCGTACGCCCACGGCCGGGTGCTCGATCTGTCGCAGGCATCGGCGCAGGCGATCGGCCTCGGGGCGGGGCCGGTCAACATGGAGATCCTGCTGCCGACGGAACCGGCTCCGCCGTTCCCCTGAGGCCGTAGGAGCTGCCCGGACCGGGGGATCGCCGTGACCCCGTACAACCCTTAGGCATTTGCCGCACGGCTTGGGCCAAAGGATTATGCTTCCACAATGTGAGAGGCGCTGGCAGCCGTCAGCGACCGTGCCCCGAGGCCGGCCGGCAGGTTCACCTCGGCGACCGGCCCCTCTACGAACCGGAAGGAAAGAGTCCTTGCAACAGGAAGAGCTGCAGGTAGCCCAGAAGAAGCTCCGCGAGGAGGAAGCGATCGTCCTGGCGGAGCTCGCGGACCTGGGATTCACCGCCGACGGAAGGGTCGACATGGCGCTCGACGAAGGATTCGCCGACGCAGCCCAGACGACTTCCGAGCGCGCCCGCCTCCTGTCGCTCGCCGAAGGCCTGCAGCAGCGGCTGGAAGATGTCCGAGGCGCTCTCGGCCGGATCGACAAGGGCGTCTACGGCAAGTGCCAGGGGTGCGGGAAGGACATCGCACCGGAGCGGCTGGAAGCTATCCCGGCTGCCAAGCTGTGCATCGCCTGCAAGAGCAAGGTCCGGCGTTAGATCGTTCTTCCGCCCGGCGGGAAAAACCTCCGGTGGTCGTTGTCTTCCGACTTTTCGCGACTTAGTATTTGCCGCTCCAGCGGGAATTGTCGACAAGGCGGCTTGTGGATAGTCGATCATGAACTCCAACCCCTACTCTCAGCAGTCTTTGCTGACCGAGCTGTTCCCTCCTGACGACCCCCTGGAGGACCCCCCGGCGCTACCCGAGGCCGAAGAGCCGCAGGACGAGCCGAGCCGGACACCCCGGCCGCAGCAGCAGAGACGTCCCTCCCGGCAGGCCACGAAGCGGAAGAGCTTCGAGCGCCCGGACAAGCCGCTCGGCCTGATTGTGGCCGTGGTGAACCAGAAGGGCGGTGTCGGCAAGACCACCAGCACGATAAACCTGGGGGCTGCACTGGCCGAACAGGGAGCGCGTGTGCTGCTGGTCGACTTCGACCCTCAGGGCGCGCTCTCCGTCGGACTGGGGTTGAACCCAAACGAGGTGGAAACAAGCGTGTACAACCTCCTCCTGGACCGGTCGGTCGGGCTCTCCGAGGTCGTATCGGCCACCAAGGTGCCGGGCCTCGACCTCCTGCCGTCCAACATCGACCTGTCGGCGGCGGAGGTGGTCCTGGTCTCCGAGGTTGCGCGGGAGCAGCTCCTCAAGAGGTGCCTCGAGCCGGCCCGGAGCAGGTACGACTACATCCTCATCGACTGCCCTCCCTCGCTCGGCCTGTTGACCGTCAACGCGCTGACCGCGGCCCGGGGCGTGATCATCCCGCTGGAGTGCGAGTACTTCGCGCTGCGGGGTATGGCGTTGCTCATGGACACCGTCTCCAAGGTGCAGGAGCGCCTGAATCCCGACCTCGAGGTCATGGGGATCGTCGCCACCATGCTGGAGGCCCGGACGATCCACGGCCGGGAGGTCCTGAGCCGGGTCGGCGAAGCCTTCGGTGACAAGCTGTTCAAGACGGTCATCCACAAGACCATCAAGTTCTCCGAGGGGTCGGTCGCCGGCGTGCCGATCCTCTCCTACGCTCCAAGCTCGAACGGGGCGCAGGAGTACCGGGACCTGGCTCGCGAGGTGATGACCCGTGCCTCGTAGGGCCAGCCTTCCCGGAGCCGACCTGCTGTTCGGTGCTCCGGCCGAGAAGCGGCAGCCCAGGCAAGAGCCCCTCGACCGCGAGCCGGTCGCCGGCGGCGACGCGGACGGCGGTTCCAGCTCAGGGTCCGGCCCTTCGGGTGTGGCCGCTCCGGAGGCGCAGCCTTCGTCCGGCCCGGTTCTGGCCCCGACGGAGCCTGCGGCCGTAGAGGACACTCCGGCCCCGGCGGCGGCGGCGGACGTCCCGGTGCCAGTGCCGGCAAGGCCGGCTGCCAGGCCCCGGCATGACGAGAAGGTCACCTTCTACTGCACCGACGCGGATCTGACCCGGCTCGAGGCCGCCCGTCTTACCCTGCGTGCCAGGCACAAGCTGTCATCGGATCGAGGGCGCATCGTCCGGGCGGCCCTCGCCGAGGTTCTGGACGACTTCGACGCCCGGGGAGCGGACTCCCTGCTCGTCAAGCGGCTTTCCGCCGAGTAAACCACCCGAACCGCAGACCCCTCCGGGATGGGCCCCCTGACGCCATGTCGCCTCGGAGTGAAGTGTCCTTGTCGACAAGTCGCCGGGTCCCCAAATACATGGCTTAGTTTCTAAACTTTCACTTGAAAGTTGAGTGTTGTCGCTACCCTCAAGTATTGGTTAAGGGTACTACAAGGCGACTGGCCGACATGGCGATATGACGCCCGGGCGCTATGTCGACAAGTCGCCGAGCCGACATGACGCCACAAGGTGGGCGTGTGGAGCCCTCTACGCTCCGACGATCAGGAAGATCAGGC
>DATAAN010000010.1:0-16317 GCA_036260105.1 Actinomycetota bacterium | reverse complement strand
CCTGAAGCAGCTGATGACCGGTGCAGGCTTCACCGGTGTGCGGACGGCTACGGTCGTCAACCGCTATCCGCTCCGCTACTGGGCCAAGCTGTTCCCTCTGCCCGCCGCGGCGAAAGGCAGGGTGCTGGCAGCCCTGTCCTCAGGGTTCCCCGGCTCGGTGCAGATCCCTCTTCCGGCAGGCAACCTGGCGGTCGTCGGGTTCCGTCCGGACTGATCCGGCGTCCGGGCCGGGCGTCCGCTGCCGGAGTCCGGGCCGATCAAACCCTCCGTCAGGACCTCGACGGCCCCGGCGGCCCCCAGTGCTCCGGGCCATCGCCCTCGATGCCGTCGGGGGCGTTCAGGACGCTCTCCCGCAGGTAGGGCGGCCGGCCCTTCACCTCGTCGTACAGGTGGGCCAGGTAGGAGCCGATGATGCTCAGGCAAAGAAGCTGGATCCCTCCCATGAACAGCACCAGGATGATGATGGTGGTGAAGCCGGTCGGCACGAGCTCCGGCGCGAAGACCCGAGCGAGGATCTGGCCGACGATGAGGATCGCCGACAACGCGACCACCGCGACCGCGAGCAAGGTGATGAAGTCGAGCGGCACGTAAGAGATCGACAGGATCGCCTTGCGGGCCCACCCCAGGTTCTTCAGCCAGTTGTTGGTGCTCTCGCCGAAGGGCCGCTCGGCCCGGACGTATGGCACGCCGGTCTGCTTGAAGCCGACCCACGCCCTCAGACCCCGGATGAAGCGGTTGGTCTCGGGCAGGGAGTTGAGGGCGTTCACCACCTTGCGGTCCAGGAGCGAGAAGTCACCCGCGTCGACCGGCACCTTCACGTAGGAGGCGGCACGGAACAGCCGGTAGAACAGCTTGTAGGACAGCTGCATGCTGAGCGGCGCCTCCCGCTTCACCCGGACGCCGTAGACGACGTCGTAGCCCTCCTTCCACTTCCCGTAGAACTGCTCGATGAGCTCCGGCGGGTCCTGGAGGTCGCCGTCGAGGAGGACCACCGCGTCGCCGGTGGACAGGCGCATGCCGCTGGTGAAGGCGCTCTGGGAGCCGAAGTTCCGGGTGTGGTTGATGACGACGACCCGCTTGTCCCGGGACGCCAGGTCACTCAGGACCTCGGCGGCGTCGTCCGGGCTGGCGTCGTTGACGAAGATGATCTCGAAGTCCACGGCCAGCTTGTCGAACACCGCGCACAGGCGCTCGTACATCTGGGGGACCGCCGGGGCGTCGCGGTAGCAGGCGATCACCGCGCTGAGCTTCTCCCGCACCGGCGGTTCTTCCATCAGGTGCTCGGGGAGAGCGCTTTCCTCGTCGCTTCCTGAGCCGCCGAGGCGATGGCACCGGCGGTCAGGCCGTGGCGCTCCTGCATGAAGGCGGTGCTGCCGGTGGTCCCGTGGGGCAGCTGCCGCACGCCGCAGCGCACGAGACGGCAGTCCACCCTGTGCTCGGCTATGACCTCGGCGACGAGGGATCCCAGTCCACCCGTAACGTAGTGGCCTTCGACGGTGACGGCTGCCGGCACCTCCTCCAGGAGATCCAGCAGGTCCTCCACCGGGGCCGGATTGAGGGTCGAGACTACGGACAGGGCCGCGTCGACGCCTGCCGATTCGAGCTCGCTAACCGCTGCTGCCGCTTCGACCGTGGCGGCGCCGACGGAGATCACCGCGACGTCCCGGCCCGACCGAACGAGCTCGGCCCGGCCGAGGCGGAAGCGGGCCTCCAGACCGGCAACCACCGATTTCTCGTCCTTGCCGATCCGGAAGTAGACGGGGCCGGGCAGGTCGAACGTCGCCCGGAGGGCGGCTGCCGCCTGGCCGGCGTCGGCAGGAGCCACGACCGTGATCCCCGGCTGCATGCGCAGGACGCCGAGGTCCTCCAGGCCGTAGTGCGTGAAACCGGCCGAGCCGTACTCGAAGCCGCCTCCGACCCCGACGATCCGCACCGGCAGCTGCTGAGCGATCGGTCCGTTGCGAATGAACTCGTACGGCCGAAGGACGGCGAAGGTCGCTATCGAGTAGCAGAAGGGCAGGAAACCGGCTTCGGCGAGGCCCGTCGCCAGCCCGACCATGTTCTGCTCGGCCACGCCGACGTTGAAGAATCGGTCGGGGAACTCGTCGGCAAACGGCTCCACCACCGTGAAGCCCAGGTCCCCGGTGAGCAGGACGACCCGGTGGTCCGCCCGGGCCAGCTCCGACAGGGTACGGACGAAAGCCCCTCTCACGGCGCCTCAGTCACCTCCTCGAGGGCCTGCGAGTACTGCTCCGGCGACATCGGCCAGTAGTGCCAGCGCAGCTGGCCCTCCATGTAGGAGACTCCCTTGCCGAAGGTGGTCCTGGCCACCACCACCCGGGGGCGCGTGCCGGTGCCGCCCTGCAGCGCCGATAGCAGCTCGAACGGGTCGTGGCCGTTCGCCTCGACGGCGTCCCAGCCGAACTCCGACCAGCGGGCCGCCATGGGCGCCAGGTCGAGCACCGCCTCGGTCTTGCCGAGCGCCTGCTGGCCGTTGAGGTCGATGACGGCGGTGAGGTTCCCGAGCCGGTGATGGGCGGCGAACATCACAGACTCCCAGAGAGATCCCTCGTTGCACTCGGCGTCGCTCAGCAGGACGTAGACCCTCCGGTGCGAGCCCTGCAGCCGGGCGGCCAGCGCAGCGCCGGCAGCCATGGCCAGGCCGTGCCCGAGTGAGCCGGTGCTGAAGTCGACACCGGGAAGGTCCCGCTCCGGGTGCACGCCGAGGAGGCTGTCGTCCCCGCAGTAGGTGTCGAGCTGCTCCCGGCCGATCCACCCCCTCAGGGCAAAGGCGGCGTAGAGGGCGAGCGCGGCATGCCCCTTCGACAGCACGAACCGGTCGCGCTCCGGGTCCGCCAGACCGTCCACGCGAAGCACACGGGCGTAGAGCGCGGCCACGATGTCCGCCACCGAAAGCCCGGAGCCGATGTGGCCGACACCGGCCCGCGCCGACTGCTCCAGGATGCTGAGCCGGATCTGCTTGGCCATTAGACGCACCTGGGCCTCGGGGCTAAGCTGGCGCAAATGTTCGGCACCGGGCGCAGAGGCGGGATCGGTGGTGGTCGCCGAGCCGGACATGGCCAGGCCGGAGGCCGCCCACCCCTCAGATCTGCTCAACAGTCGCTCCTATCGCCGTCCGGTGCTTGGGCCGCCGAGCGAGCCGGCGGGAGGCTTCATCGCCCCCAGGACAAAGGGCGGCGTTCGCCGCCCGCCGCCGGGGTGGCCCTCATTCTAGCCGTACCGAACCCGTCCCAGCCGGTCGCCGGTGCGGGCGGGGCGGGCAACCGGCGGCCGTGACGGGCGGCTCGAGCGACGGTCCCACAGCCGGCGCCGGTGGGGCTCCGCGACCAAGCATGGGCTCGCGGCGAAGGGCCCTCGTCACGGGCGCCGGCGGCTTCGTGGGGGCCAACCTCGTCCGCCGGCTGGCGGCCGAGGGGTTCTCGGTCACCGCAGCGATCCGGCCCGGCGGCGATGCGTGGCGCCTGGACGGAGCCCCGGTTGATGTCGCGGAGCTGGACCTCGCCGACCCGGTTGCCGTCGATGCCCTGATCCGCATCCTGCGGCCCTCGTTCGTCTTCCACCTGGCGGCGCACGGCGCCTACCCGCACCAGGCCCGCGTGCACCAGATCGTAAGGACGAACGTCGTCGGCACGGTGAATCTGTTGGAGGCCTGCCTGGACGCCGGCTTCGAGGCCTTCGTCAACACCGGGTCGTCGTCGGAGTACGGCTTCAAGGACCACGCCCCCACCGAGGACGAGGCGCTGGAGCCCAACAGCGACTACGCGTGGACCAAGGCCGCCGCGACCCACTTCTGCCGTCACCGGGCGGCGGCCACCGGGCTCCGCATCCCGACGCTTCGCCTTTACTCGGTCTACGGACCGTACGAGCAGCCGGGCCGGCTGATCCCCGCCCTCGTCGTCCACGGCATGGCCGGACGCCTTCCGCCTCTCGTCGACCCGGGCATCTCGCGCGACTTCGTCTACATCGACGACGTGTGCGACGCCTACCTGCTGGCCGCCACCAGGTCGCTCCCCGAACCCGGCGCGGTCTTCAACGTCGGCACCGGCACCCAGATCAGCCTGGGGGAGGCGGTGGAGGTGGCCCGCCGGCGTTTCGGGATTGCCCAAAGCCCGGAGTGGGGCACGATGCCGAACCGGTCCTGGGACACCTCGGTGTGGGTGTCGCAGCCGGCGCGGATTGGCAGAGAGCTCGGATGGCAGCCGAAGCACGGCTTCCAGCGGGGCTTCGACCGCTGCGTGGAGTGGTTCGAGGCCCATCCCGACCTCGCTCTACGCTATGGCGCCCCGGCCGTGGAGGGCACCTCCCCGATCGGATAGGGTCTGTCGCATATGGATGACCAGCCCTCCGGCAGTCCGGCGCAGACCATGCGGCCGGAGGTCGCAGTCTTCGACCGGGACGCCACGGACAACGCCGGCTACCTCTACACCACCGGAGACAAGCTAAGCAGCCGCCTGGCAACCCAGCGGCTCCACGACCTCGTCACCGAGGCCGTCGTCTTCCGGGACCGCCGGATAGTCGACATCGGATGCGGAGACGGCCACTTCACCAGCCGCTTCTACCGGGAGAACAAGCCGGCTTACATCGTCGGCATGGACCCGTCGCCCAAAGCAGTGGAGGTGGCGCAGAAGAACGCAGTTGCCGGAAGGATCGAGTTCGTCGTCGGTGACGGCCACAGCCTTCCCTGGGAGAAGGACAGCTTCGACCTGGCGCTCATCCAGGGGGTTCTCCACCACGACGACATCCCGCAGAAGACCATTGCCGAGGCGCTGCGGGTGGCACCCGAGGTGATGATCCTCGAGCCGAACGGCAACAACGTGATCCTGAAGGTGATCGAGAAGACTTCCCGCTACCACATCGAGCACCACGAGAGGTCCTACTTCCCACTCCAGCTGGTCCAGTGGATACGGCAGGGCGGCGGCACGGTGACCTCCATGCGATTCGGCGGCCTGGTGCCGATGTTCTGCCCCGATTGGATGGCGAAGGCGACCAAGGCGATCGAGCCCGGCTTCGAGCGGATTCCGGTGCTGCGGTCGCTGGGCTGCGCCGTGGTGGTGCTGGTCGCCCAGCGCTACGGCTAGGCGGCGCTCAGGGCTGGAACAGGCGGTTCTTCAGAATCCCCGCCTTGTGTAGCCGGTAGAGGCCCATCACCCATAGCGTCTCGATGCCGTAGGAGATGTTCGCCGACATGGACGTGCTGGACGCCTCCGGGTGGTACCGGGTGTGGATCGGCACCTCGACCACCCGCTGGTCGAAAGCGACGGCCTGGGCGATGACCTGGGAGTCGAAGACGAAGTTGTCCGAGTTCCGCATGAACGGCACCGTCTCGAGAAACGACCGCGAGTAGGCGCGGTAGCCGGTATGCAGCTCGCTGAACCGGCGGCCGAGCGCCAGGTTCTCGATGGCGGTCAGACCCTTGTTGGCGACGTACCGGTAGAGGGGCATGCCGCCCTCCCGGGCGCCTCCGGGCAGCAGCATGCGGCTTCCGAGCACCAGATCGGCCTCACCGGCGACGATCGGAGCGATCAGCTGGGGCAGCAGCACGGGGTCGTACTGGCCGTCGGGGTGCAGCATGACGACTACGTCGGCTTTCATGCGGAGGGCCTCGAGGTAGCACGTCTTCTGGTTGCCGCCGTAGCCGACGTTGTGGGGCAGCGATATCAGGTGGATCGGCAGGTTGCGGGCGATCTCCACGGTCGAGTCGCTGCTGCCGTCGTCGACCAGCAGGACCTCGTCGATGCAGTCCGGCGGGATGGCGTTCCACGTGGATTCGAGCGTCTTCGCGGCGTTATAGGCTGGCATCACTACCAGCACGAAGTGGTCTCCGGGCATAGGGGCTCTGGGTTTATCGGAAGGGATCGGGTCGGTGAAGGCGTAGTGAGGATAACCGGAGAGCGCATCGTCACGCCCGAGGGGGGCTTCAACGCAAGCTGGCAGCGCCACACCGCATGCTACGCATTGACCGAGCGGTTCCTGGGCAGCGGGCTGGTGCTGGACCTAGGCTGCGGCACCGGCCACGCCCGGGGGCACATCGCCCGGCCCAGCTTCGGGCTGGACATCGACCACGACTCACTGGCGTTGCAGGACCGCCCCACCGTGGTGGCCGACATCCGGGCCGTTCCCTTCGCCGCCGCCTCCTTCTCCTCGGTGCTGTGCGTGCACGCAATCGAGCACGTTCCGGACGCCGAGAGGGTGCTGCGAGAGACGGTGCGAGTGTTGAAGCCGGGCGGCACCGCCGTCTTCATCACGCCCAACAGGCTGACCTTCGGCCGGCCGGACGAGATCATCGACCCGTACCACTTCGTCGAGTACGACGCCGGGCAGCTGGCAGACCTGTGCGGACGGTTCTTCGGCAAGGTGACGCCGTACGGCGTGTTCGGCTCGGACCGGTATATGGAGTTCCACCGGTCCGAGCGCCGGCAGCTGGATGCTCTGCTCCGTCTCGACCCGCTCCGGCTGCGCCGGCTCATCCCGCGGCGGCCGCGGCAGATCCTCTACGACTGGAAGCTGACCCGGGCCCGCCAGGGCACGGAGGGAGGACCGGCCTCCGAGTTCACGCTGGAGGACTTCTTCCTTCGCAGCGATGGGCTGGAGGACGCCCTGGACGTCGTGGCCGTCTGCGAGTAGCTAGGGCAGGTCAAGCTTCGACGCGATGTCGAAGTCGTAGAGATAGACGGTTAGCTCTCCGAACTGCCGCTGCTCAACCGGCGGGCCCAGCTCCTCCCACGGCGGCGAGCTGATGAGCGTGTTCTCGGGAAGACCGGTGTCGCCCGAGTCCGCAATGAGAAAAGAAGGCCCCTCCTTCGGCACGAACCAGCCGGGCCGGGAGTTCACGAAGAACGGGCACAGGTACTTGGACTGAGGCCTCTGGCACTCGAAGACCGGGTTGACCTCGAGTTCGAGGTCCGACTGGTAAGCCAGGGCGTGGGAGTGCCAGTAGTTGGAGTACCCCCGGGTGACGTCCCTGCTCTCCAGGTAGTCGATGATCTCGTCGCCGACCGGGGGAAGGGCGGTGTCCTCGTAGTTGTAGAGGCCGTAGAGCTGGGGCAGGCCGTCACCCCGGAGCGCCGAGACGCTCAGCAAGCAGAAGGCGGTGGCCCCGCCCAGGGCGATCAGTCGCCTCCAGGGAAGCTGGACTCCCCACAGCGGAAGCGTGGCCGCCACGGCGAAGAACAGTGGGATCAGATACCTGACAGTCCCGAGGCCCGTCCCGGCGGCAACCGAGCTGAGGATGAACGAGCCCAGAGTCGCCGCCTCCACCGTCACCCAGAAGACGAGATAGGCGACGCGGGGCCGGTCGAACCGGCCGGCGCGGATCCCTTCGGCAACCGATCGCCGGAGAAGCAGCGGAGGCAGAGCGAGCGAGATCAGCGCCGCGAGGCCGACCCCCAGCTCAACCAGGGACCGCAATCCGACCGGCCGGCCCAGCACGTAACCGTTGGCGAGCAGCAGCACGTCGCCGATCGCCAGCTTCACCGCCTCGAGCATGTCGTCGAGCTCGGCGAAGGTGTAGCCGGTGCTCAAGTACGTCTTGCGGAAACCCAGCTGGTACGACCACCGGGCGATCGCCCCGGCGACGAGGACGGCCCCGGCGGTGGCCCCGAGGGCGGCAAGGCCGGCGTTGCGGCCGCCCTGCGACCGGTGGTCCGTCGCCCATATCGCGGCGCCGGCAACGGCGAACGGAAGCAACCCGCTGCCGAGGAACATGGGATCGGAACCGAGGGCGGCCCCGGCGCCCAGTGCGGTCAGAGCCGCCGCCCCTACCATCTTCAGGGCAGACAGCTCATCGCCGTGGCGCACCAGCCACACGACCACCGCCGCCAGAGTGAGCATGGCGAACCAGGTGTGGCTTCTCATGCCTTCGGGCAGGGTCGTCGTCAGCACCGGTGGGGCGGCCGACGCCGCCACGCTGAAGGCCAGCAGGCCGGCCCAGCGGCCGGCCAGCTTGGCGACGGTCCACCCGAGGAGGCCCGCGCCTGCCAGGGCCATCAACAGCGGCGTGATCTCCCAGAGTTGCTCGTGGAACGGAAGGCCCCTGGTCAGC
Source organism: Actinomycetota bacterium (assembly GCA_036260105.1). GTDB lineage: Bacteria > Actinomycetota > CADDZG01 > JAHWKV01 > JAHWKV01 > JAJCYE01. The sequence goes on along the minus strand of DATAAN010000010.1, from coordinate 8,255 downwards.
CGCATAAAGGCGAGGGTGCTGAAGTGGGCCGCCTCGCCGACGAAGGTCAGGTCGCCCGGCCGGCCCGATCCAGGTCTTTCGGTGACCACCCTTGCCCACGCGGCGTCGCTCACCCAGTAGACGCCCTCGATGATCCGGTCCCAGCGGAGGGCCATGTAGAGCAGGTAGGCGCCGCACATGGCGACCGCCGGCCACGGCACCGACTCCGACAGAAAAATCCTCCGCCCGGCTCGCGAGACGGCAGCCCCCAGTCGCGCACCGCCGGTCCGGGCTGCCGTGGCTTCTTCGGGTCCGGCGGACGCCTCCCCACCGTGGCTCGGCCGGAGCAGCGACTCCGCCGGCTGCCCGGCGCCGTCGATCCGCCCTCCGGGCCGCTCTGCGACCTCGGCCGGCTGCCCGCCACTCCACGCCCGGCGTGTCGGGCCCTCGGCGGCCTCCTCAGGCACCTCACCGCCGCCGGGCGCGCCGTTGCCGCCGGCTTTGTCTCGAGCGGCAATTTCGCGAGGGGGCATGAACGGTTCATTGAAACCCAAGGGGGGTCCTCAAGCAATCGGGCGGCCGGAACCGCCGTGATAGGTTGGGCTGTCCGCCGGTTGGAGGATTGAATGCAGAGATGATCAAGAGCACGGCAAAACGAGCGCTCAAGCTGGCCGGCTACCCGGTTATCCGCTACTTCAGCCCCCGCTTCCATGGCATCCACGAGCGGATGGACCGGGTCGACCAGAGCCTGGCCGACATCCGGGGCCTGGTGGCGGAGATCCAGCGGCGGCTCGGCGAGTTCGAGCGCAACATCTCCACCGACATCGAGACGACGATGGAGGTCCTGCTCACCCACCAGCGCTCCACCGCCCTGCTGCAGGAGCAGATCTACGAGCTGAAGCGGCTGCTCGACCGGATGCCGGCGGAGCTCGGCACCGGCGAGGACCGTGCCGGCCGCTAGGCGGCCTCCCTGATCGCCCGGCAATGAGCTCAACCCCGGGTTACGGGCTGTTCCTGGACATCCAGACCACCCAGCACCTGCTCTACAACCGGCGCGGCATCCCGCGCTATGTGGCCAACCAGGCGAAGGCGCTTCTCAAGCACCCCGGGCTCGTCCGGGGCGTCTACCTGAACCCCCTGCGGCCGTTTCCCGACTTCCTCGATTCCGAGCTTCTCAGCCTGGAGACGTTCGACTGGTCGAGCATGGCCAGCTTCCGCAGGGCCGCCGACCAGGGGCCGATCGCCTACTACACGATGTCGCCTTTCGAGTCGCGCCGGACCTCCGAGGCTTTCCTGCCCCCGTTCGTCACGCGGGCTCAGGTGCCGATTCTCGTGACGATGTACGACCTGATTCCCCTGCTGCGGGCGGACAAGTACCTCGGAGACCGGAATCTCGCCCGCGAGTACTACGGCCGCCTCGACTTCATCAAGCACGCCGACCTGGTGCTGACGATCTCCGAGCACACCCGCAGGGACGCCATCGACTGCCTCGCGCTGGATCCGCAGAGGGTAGTCAACATCGGCGCCGGCGTGTCCGACTACTTCCGCCCGGCTGCCCCGGGCGACACGCCCGCGCGGACGCTGGCCGAGTGTCTTCCCGCCATCCGCAAGCCCTTCATCCTGTCCGTCTCCGGGGCCGAGGAGCGCAAGAACACCGAAGGCCTGATCGAGGCGTTCAGCCTTCTGCCCCCGGCTCTGCGGTCGGAGCTCCAGCTCGTCATCACCTGCAAGCTCAACGACCACTTCACCCACCTGTGGAACTACAAGATCCAGCAGTGCGGCCTCACCCACGACGACGTCGTTATGACGGACCTCGTGGCCGACCCGGTCCTGCTCGCGCTGTACCAGAAGGCGGAGCTGTTCGTGTTTGCGTCCTTCTACGAAGGATTCGGGCTGGTCGCCGCCGAGGCGGCCGCCTGCGGGTGCCCGTCGCTGGTGTCCAACACCTCCTCGATGCCGGAGATCTTCAACTTCCCGCCCGCCTGCTTCGACCCGTCGGACCCCGCCGACATCGCGGGCCACATGGAGGCAGCCCTAACCGACGCCGGCTTCAACGCCGAGCTCCGCCGGGTAGCCGCCCGCACGGCGCCCGTCCACACCTGGGAGGCGGTTGCCGACCGCACCGTCGCCGCGCTGGACCGGCTGCCGCCTCCGACCGGCATCCGCAGCCGGCCGTCGCCCAAGCGCAAGCGGGTAGCGTTGGTCGGTCCCTTCCCACCGGTGCTGTCCGGGATAGCCGACTACAACGGCCGCCTGGCCGCCGAGCTGTCCGAGCTGTGCGACCTGGACCTGTACGCATCGGTCGACTTCGACCCCAGGGCCACGGCGCCGGGGGTCAACTCCGTGAGGCGGTTCTCAATCGACGCCCTCGGCCGCATTCTCAACCCTTACGCCTACGACGCCGTCGTCTACACCTTCGGCAACAACCAGCACCACCACCGGACCTACGAAAAGGCGCTGGAGTACCCCGGCATCGTGTGGCTGCACGACGTCCAGTGCGCCGGCCTGCTCACCAGCTACGCCGTGGAGAAGGCGGGACCGGAAGGAGCCGCCGAGTTCATCGCGGACCTGGTGGCGCGCCTGTACCAGCAGCGCGCTCCCCACGAGCTGCTGGAGCCGCGGCTGCCCTCCATCGAGGAGTACTCGCGGCGGGGCGTGTACCTCACCGCCGAGCTGGTGGACCGGGCTCGGGGCGTCATCGTGCACTCCCGGATGGCCGAGCACCTGCTCGAGATCGACCAGGGACCCTACGGGGCGCTTCCGCCGGTCGCAGTGCTGCCGCTGGCGGCGGGCCCGCGCCTGGACCGCGAGCACTCTGAGACCCCAGAGCCTCTTCTCGCCTCGTTCGGAATCCTGGCCGGCAGCAAGGCTCCGGGAGTCCTGCTGGAGGCTCTGGCGCGGCTGCGGCGGAGCGTTCCGGCGAGGCTGGCTTTCGTCGGAAAGGTGGATCCCGGGTTCGACACGGCGGCCCTGCTGGAGGAGGCGGAGCGCGCCGGCGTGGCGGACGCGGTCACGATCACCGGCGAGATTCCGGCTGACGAGTACCGCAGCTGGCTGGGCCGGGCCACGATAGCGGTGCAACTGCGGGTCAGGAGCGACGGCGAGAGCTCGGCTGCGGTCGCCGACTGCCTTGCGGCCGGAGTGCCGGTCGTCACCAACCTCCCCTCCTGCGCCGAGATGCCGGAGGGCACGGTGAGGATCGTGCCCGCCGAGATCACCGGCGGCATCCTGGCGGACTCCCTCCGGGACCTGCTCACCGGGACCGACAAGAAGGCCGCGCTGTCCACAGCCGGGCGCCGGTGGGCGGCGGAGCACAGCCTTCGGCGGACGGCCGAACAGCTGCTCGAGCTCGTCGACCGGGTCGGCCGGCCGGCAACAGCGGCCACCTTCGCCCCCGACCTCGCGGGTGTTCGAAGATGAGCAGTCCGTACGGCCTCTACCTGGACATGCAGATGGTCCAGTACCCGTTCTGGGTGGAGCGGGGCAGCATCCGGTACCCCAGGGAGCACGCCCGGGCTCTCGCCCGGCGCCCCGGCCTGGTGCGGGCCGCCGGGATGAATCCGCTCATGCCGCTCCCCCGCGACCTGCCCCCCGAGCTGGCGCCGCTGGTTCGATGGGGGACGTCGACCGCCGTCCGGAAGGCTGCGGAGCAGGGTCCGCTGGCCTACTTCCTGATGTCGCCCTTCTCACCCTCGCCGTCGTCGCACCTTCTGCCGCAGTTCACCATGCATCCGGCGATGCCGATCCTCACCACGCTGGTCGACGTCACGCCGCTCGCCGGGATCGACCCGTCCTTCGACGACCCGATAGTCGCCCGACGGTACCGCAGCCGCTTCGGCATCGTGGAGCGTGCGGACCTCGTGCTTGCCATCAGCGAGAACACCCGGCGAGAGGCGATCAGGCTGCTCGGCCTGGACCCGGAGCGGATAGTCAACGTCGGCTCCGGCGTGTCGCCGCAGCTGCGGCCGGCCGAGGACCCGGAGTTGCCGGCACGCCTGCTTGCCGCCGAGCTGCCCGAGCTGAAAAAACCCTTCGTGCTGAGCGTGACTGGGCCGTGGCAGTGGAAGAACACGCACACCCTTCTCGACGCGTTCGGCCGGCTGCCCAGTGACGTGCGGAACGGCCTGCAGCTGGTGGTGGCGTGCCGTTTGGACGACGAGACGCGCGGGCGCTGGACCGATCTCGCCTTCGCCGCCGGCCTTTCCGAAGGCGAGTTCCTGTTTCCCGGGCTTGTGACGGACGACGTTCTCCGGGCGCTGTACCAGTCCGCCCACCTGTTCGTGTACCCGTCGCTCTACGAGGGTTTCGGCCTGCCGGCGCTGGAGGCGGCGGCGTGCGGGTGCCCGGTCATCGTCTCGGGCACTTCCTCCATGCCGGAGATCCTGAACCTCGACGCCGCCGAGTTCGACCCTCTGGACGCCAACGACATGTCGGCGCTCATCGAGAGAGGGGTGTCGGACACTGGCTTCCGGGTGGAGCTGGCCCGCGCCGCCGCCCGGGCGGCCAAGACGCACACCTGGGACGCGGTCGCCGACCGCACCGTGGAGGCTCTGATGGTGCTGCGTGACCCGGTGGAGGGGGCGCAGGGGCCTTCCACGGCCCGCCCCAGGATCGCCCTCGTCGGAGCCTTCGCCGCCCTGGAGGGCGGCCCGTTCAACCCGCAGGTGGCGCACGCTCTCGCCGCCGGCGCAGACGTCGAGCTGTGGACGACCGGCTCGGCCGACCGGCCCTTCGTACGGCAGGCAACCGGGCTGCCCTGCCTTCCCGCCGCCGGCCTGGGCGTACGCCGGAGCCCCGCCTCCTACGACGCCATGATCTACGTGCTCGACGGGGGGCCGGCCGAGGGGGAGGTGCTGCGGTTGGCGGCCCTATATCCCGGCATCCTGTGGCCCCAGGCCACCGGGCCCTTCGACATCTTTCCCAGCTTCGGCTCCGACCGGCCGGACCCGCTTCCGCTGGGCCGGCACGTCAGGGGAGTTGTCGTGAGCTCGGCGATCCAGGGTCGCATGCTGCGGATGGATCAGGGCCCGGGCGCCCCGATGCCGCCGGTGGCCGTGGTCGTCCCCGCGACGCCGGCAAACGGGCAGCCGGGCAGGTCGGCGCAGGACGTAGCGAAAGAGGTTCTGGACTTCGTCGCAGCGCTGCCCGAGTTGCGCCGTACCTCGGCGTAAACACCAGGAACCCGGCGGACGGCCGAGCGTGCCGGGTTGCCGGGCGCTAAGCCTGCCTGGCGGAGCCCCCGAGGCGACGCCTGACGGCCATGCCGGCACGAAGCACGAATCGCGCCGTCTGCGCCGTACGCGGGAGCCGTTGCCCCAAGCGAACCAGCCGCCTGGCGATGGCCATGCCGAGCGGCCCGACTCCGGGGTCGGGGCCCCCATTCCGTACCAGCTCCTCGTACTGCTGGCGCAGCAGCGCAGCGGTGTCCCTAAGCCTCTGGTGGTCGGCCAGCAGCGAGTCAATGGTGCCCCGGTACGACTCCATGAGCGAGATGCTCGCCAGATTCGACCGCTGATGGTCCCGGATCTCTTTGAGAAGCAGGTCCCGCTGCTTCACGTACTCGTACGGCGCCCACCGCTCCAGCACGTTGACCGGCACCTCGAAGTGGCGCTTGAGGTCCTCGTCCTCCCGGCGCAGGTAGTAGCGGTTCAAACCGTCGAAGTGGGCGAACAGGTAATCGGCGTCGAGCAGCAGGTGCTCCCAACCCTCGTGTGTCGGGATGTCGGTGTTCGGCTGGGTCGCTTCGACGATCACCACCCGCGGCCGCCAGCGCCGGAAGTCGGCCCCCTCGAGGACCTGCTTCTCGAACCCCTCGACGTCGACCGACAAAAAGCTGATCTCGCCTTTCACATGGGCCTCGCAGATCGCCGCCAGGGTCGTGACCTCGACCTGCCGCTCCTCGATCTGGATCCCGTCGGCCCGGTGGATCTCCGCCTGCTCCGCAGAGAGGCTGGAGTAGCCCCAGAAGTCCTCCTCGCACTCGTAGAAGGTGACGCTCCCGGCTTCGTTGCCGACGGCGGCGTTCAGGGTCAGGTCGCGGGGACGCTCCGCGACCAGCTCTGCGTACAGGTGCTTGTTCGGCTCGACGTTGATGCCGTGCCACCCCTCGTCGTAGAAGTGCTTGGTGAGTGAGAAGGCCTCGGGATGGCCGGCGCCGACGTCGATGTAGAAGCCGTCGGTGACGTCCGGAAAGAGGCGGCGCAGCAGCACGTCCTCGCGGTTGTTGGCGTAGGAGATCATGAGGCCCGTGACGTCCTTCACAGCGGCACCCTCTCGGCAGCCCTCCGCACGACCTCGGACGGGTCGTTGCGCAGAGCCGCGATCACCTCGTCTATGCCGTCGGCGTTGAGGATCTCCGCCTCAGCCCGGGACAGCGCCTTGGCGACGTACGCCGAGTGGTCCTGCGACTTGTAGCCGACCTCCCGCACCAGCAGGCTGACCCGTTCCTCGGTGGTCAGCCGGTCCTCCACCCGCCAGCCCTTCAGCATCGGCGGCCCGCCCTTGACGGCCAGGTAGTTGACCACGGTGGACGGCTGGAGCTCCTCCGGACGCGTCCTCACCAGGCGGCCCGGGAGGACCAGGTAGTTCGTGTAGCCGTAGCGCTCCAGCTCCCGAAGCAGCTCGCTCGGGCTCGAGCCGAAGAAGTCGAGGGTGTGGCCGTTCGACTCGAACAGGATCGTCGGGGCCCCCGGGTCGGTCAGCCGCCGGGCCATGCCGCGGAGCGCCTTGATCTCGAAGCCCTCGACGTCGACCTTCAGCAGGTTCACCTTCGGCCAGCCCATATGGTCCAGCAGGTCGTCGACCCGCACCGCCCGCACCTGCACCTTCGGCAGGTCGATCTGCTCGGTGGCGACGTGGCCGACCGGGCCGTTGGGACAGAACTCGACGTGGCCGGCCTCGTCGGAAACGGCGGCGTAGACGACGTTCATGTTCCAAAAGCCGTTCCGCGCCACGCTGGCCCGCAGGAGCAGGATGTTGGGGTGGGAGGCGTCCACCGACAGGACGTGGCACCCGATGGCCGCAGCGGGCAGGGAGAAGGTGCCGAGGAAGGTGCCGAGGTCCACGAACACGTCCCCGGGTTTGAGCAGCTTCATCGCCAGGTCGACCATCTCCTCGTCGACCACGGGACCGGCGCCACCAAGATAGGCCTGGCTTATCGGGTCGCCCGCCTGCGTGTCCACCATGATCTCGAAGCGCGGGCCGTGCGGCAGCGTCACCGGGCACGCCCGCCAGGTGTCGGGACCAGGAGACACGGTCAGCAGCCGTTCCGCCCGCTGCAGCAGCTCGGTCGCCATCCCGAACCCCTGATCGGCCGGGCCGGCGGGTGCCGCGGGCGCCGGAGGGGGCGCAGGTGCCGGTGCGGAGGCAAGCACCTGGCTCAGGTACTGGACGTCGGCCCACAGGGCCTCGTTCATCCCTGCCGCGGCCTCGCGGAGCACCGCCTCGGCGGCGGCCGCCTCCTCCACTTCGTCGCGGGATCCTTCGACCTCAGGACGTCGGGATGCGCGGTTCGCCGCGGATGCGGCGTCTCGCACCGACTCCTCGGGGTCGTTCCGCAGCCCGTCGAGCACTCCGGCGATCTGAGGATCGGCGAGTACGTCGGGGGGAGCAGCCGCCAGTGATCCTGCGATCGCCGCCCGGTGGAGCGGGTCGCGCCAGCCGGCCTCGGTGGTTATGCGAAGCAGGCGCTCGTCGGCCGGCATCGCCTCCTCGTAGGTCCACCCGTCGACCTGCGGGGGGTCGCCCTTGAAAGCGAGGTAGTTGACCACCGTGGTCGCCTGAAGCTCGTCGGGGCGGGTTCGGATCAGCCGCCTCTCCGCGTCGGCGACGAGGAACGACTGGTACCCGAAGGTCTCGACCTGGCGGAGCAGGTCGGCGGGCTCGTAACCCGCCTCCCGAAGGCGGTAGACGTTGGACTCGAAGAGCACAGGCGGCGCCTCCGGCCCGGCGAGCAGCGACTCCATTCCCTGCAGGCACTCTATTTCGGCGCCTTCCACGTCGACCTTCACGAAGGTGACGTCTCGCCAGCCCAGGCGGCCTAGGAGAGCGTCAACCCGGACGAGGGGCACCTCATCGGCCGGCCCCGAGGACCCCGCCTCGATGCGTCCGTACGGGCCTTCGGAGCGGAACCGGACGGTCCCGAACCGGTTCCCCACCGCGGCGTGAACCGCGACCAGGTCCAGGAAGCCGTTCTTCGACGCGCTGGCCCGGAGCAGCGCCGCGTTGTGGCCGGAGGCCTCCACCGCCAGGACCTTGCGCCCGTAGGCCGCCGCAGC
>DATAAN010000009.1:0-3525 GCA_036260105.1 Actinomycetota bacterium | reverse complement strand
GGTGATCGGCACCGCGAGCTACTTCTCGCCCGAGCAGGCCCAGGGCAAGCCGGTGGACGCCCGCTCCGACATCTACTACACCGGCGTCGTCCTCTACGAGATGCTGACCGGCGTCGTTCCGTTCCGGGGAGAGTCGCCGGTTGCGGTGGCGTACAAACACGTGAGCGAGGACCCGACACCGCCCCGGGCGCTCGCCGAGGACATCCCGCCGGCGCTCGAGGCGGTCGTCATGAAGGCCCTGGCCAAGAACCCGGACAACCGCTACCAGACCGCCCTGCAGATGAGCCGCGACCTCGAGCGGGCGCTTCGGGGCCAGCAGGTCGAGGCGACGCCGCTAATGTCGGCAGAGGAGCAGACCCAGTATCTGACGCCCGTCGGCTACGAGGACCGGTTGGACGCCTACAGCGACAGCTCGGAGCGGACCAGCGTCCTGGCCGCAGCCCCTCCCCCGCCCCGGAGAGCCGACACCGGCCGCGGCGTCGCCAAGGCGCTGATCACGCTTGCGGTGCTGGTCATCCTGGGCGTCGGGGTGATGGCCTTCCTCATGCTCAGTGAGTCGGCGGCTCCCAACATCACGGTCCCCAAGGTGACCGGCATGACGCTCGAGGATGCGGAGAGGGTCCTCGGGGAAGCCGGCCTTCGGTCGAGGGTCGCCCGGCGCCAGCCCAGCTCCGATGTGCCTGCGTTCACCGTCATATCGCAAGACCCGGAGGACGGCCGCAAGGTCGGCGAGAACGCCGAGGTGGCCCTGGTGGTTTCCCAGGGACCGGAGGAGGTGGACGTGCCGAACCTCTCCAATCTCACGCGCCAGGAGGCGGAGCAGCGGCTGGCCGACGCCGGTCTGGTGCCCGGGGAGATCACCAACGAGGCGAGCGACACCGTGCCGGAGGGCCGGGTGGTCAGCCAATCTCCGGCCGGCGGCCGCCTGGAGAAGGGCCAGCCCGTCAGCTTCGTCTTAAGCACCGGCAAGAACCTGATCCAGGTTCCGTCGGTGACGGACCTGCCCGAAGGCGAGGCTCAGGAGGTGCTAAGCGAGGCGGGGCTGACCGTCGCCGCCCAGACCTCCTGCGACTCGAGCAAGGCGAACGAGGTGGTGCTGGAGCAGAACCCGGCCGCCAACCAGGAGGTAGCCGAAGGAGCGGAGATAGTGCTGACAGTGAACCGGCTCGCCGCCGTGCCCAACGTGGCCGGTCAAAGCACCGCGACCGCCCGGGCCACTCTGGAGCAGGCCGGCTTCCGCGTCGAGGTGACGAGCGGACTGCCGGTGCCGGTGTTCGACACGGTGAGTTCGCAGGCGCCCCAGGCGGGCGAGCGGGCCTGCAGCGGGGATACCGTCCGGATCCGGGTTACCTAGGAAACGGGAACCGAGAGGAAGTTTCCGAGCAGCGTCATCCCGGCGGGCGTCATGATGGACTCCGGATGGAACTGGACCCCTTCGACGGCCAGCTCCCGGTGCCGGACCCCCATGATCACTCCACCGGAGGTCGTGGCGGTCACCTCGAGGCAGTCGGGGAGCGAGTCCGGGCGGATGACCAGGGAGTGGTAACGCGTTGCGGTGAACGGGTTGGTCAGACCCCGGAAGACGCCGTCCGACGTGTGGTGGATCTCCGATGTCTTGCCGTGCATCAGCTCGTCGGCGCGCACAACGTCTCCCCCGTACGCCAAGCCGATCGCCTGGTGGCCGAGGCACACTCCGAGCAGCGGCGTGCGGCCGGCAAAGGCGTGGATCGCTTCCACGCAGCATCCGGCGTCCCGGGGGTGGCCGGGCCCGGGGCTTATCACGACGGCGTCCGGGTTGATCGCCACCAGGTCGGTGATCGAGACGTCGTTTCGGACCACCACCGGCTCGGCACCCAAAGAACCGAGGTACTGCGCAAGGTTGAAGACGAAGCTGTCGAAGTTGTCGATCAGCAGCACCCGCATCCGGCCGTCCTCTTAGAAGTTGGCGGGGAGGAAGCGGGGCACCACGAACTCGAACAGGTAGAAAAGGACGGGCAGTCCGACGAGTATCACGACCACCCACATCAGGGCCTTCTTCTTCTTGCGGGGCTCGGCCATCGTTCCTCCTAGGCCTCGGGCAGGGGACCGACCCCCGGGTCGGTCGTCTGCAAACCGGTGGGGGTGCCTTGCAGCTGGGCGACGATGATCAGCCGCTTGGCCGCTGAGAACCGGGGGTGGCAGGTGGTGAGGGTGAGGCGGGCGTCTGAGGACGGAGCGATGACCCCGATCTCGGTCGGAAGCACAATCTTGGACTCGGAGACCTTGTAGGTGTAGGGCCCCTTCGCGTCGTAGACGATGATGTCGTCTCCCGGCTTGAGCTCGTCCAGCCGGTAGAACGGTGCGCCGTAGGTGGTGCGGTGCCCCGAGATCACCATGTTGCCCAGCTGTCCCGGCAGCGCGGTGTCCGGGTAGTGGCCGGGGCCCTTCTTCAGGTCCTCGACCTCCACGCCTTCGACGACGATCTGGTCAACGCCTATCTTCGGGATGCGGATGATCGACATCCCCTCGCCGAGGTCCGGCTTCTCCTCGGCAACGCTGGTTGCCCACTTGTCCTCCAGCTCCCCCGCAAGGGCCTTCTGCTGTCGGCCGGTCACTAAGTTGGTGCCGACCAGCTGGTAGAGCAGGAAGAGCAGGATCAAGGTGCCGAGGCCGATGAACCCCCGCCCGATTACGCGAAGTGCCATATGTCGTTAGCGTAGCACTACGCCGGAGGACTACCTCCCCGTCTCGCAGGCTTCGCTGGCGGCCGTTTCCTCCCGTAGAATGCCGCAGCCGGACAACCACGAGGAGCCCATGCCGAAGTCAAAGTCGAAGCGGAATCGCTACGTGCCGCCTCCGCCGCCCAAGCCGAAGCCGTCGCCCAGGTGGATCCCCTACGTCTTCTTCACGCTGATCGCAGTGGGGTTCCTGATGATCATGGCGCGCTACCTGTTCAGCACGACGTTTCCCGTCCTCGACAACAACTGGTACCTGGGGGGAGGACTCGCTCTGGTCGCGATTGCGTTCGGGATAGCGACGCAGTGGCGCTGAAGTCGGCTTAACCCTCCTCCCGCCTGACCAGCACCATGGACTCACCGCAGTGCTTCGGCGCCCGTTCCCTGGCGACCGTGACGACCGCCAGCTCCAGGCCGCACATCTCGCACAGGTAGCTCAGCTGCAGACGGGGATCGACGTGGACCGGTGACGGTTCGGGAGGCGGCGGGTTGGTGAGGTACCGGAAGTACCCGAGGCCCACGCGGGCGATGAACAGCCCCATGAGGGCCGCCACTGCAATCCGCCAGCCTCCGGTGACGTTGCCGGCGACCCGCACCAACTGCGTGCCTCCGACCGCTACCACCACGACGCCCAGGATGGCCAACACAAGCCTGAGAACAGTTCTGCCCGGCCCGGCCGGAGCCTGCTGTTCCGCGTCGGGGTTCTGTTTGCGCGCCATTTGTCTACTGTAAGGGAGCCGGCGCAGGGCCCTTGCGCCGGTTGTGAACTATTCTGGCTCAGCCGCGCGGCCAGGCCTGGGGCGGAAAGTCG
>DATAAN010000008.1:0-2289 GCA_036260105.1 Actinomycetota bacterium | reverse complement strand
AGAGAAAGCGCCTGCCGGAACCTCGGGTCGTCGGTTGCCGGGTTCGCCGGGTCGAAGGCCAGGTACAGAATCTCAGGGGTGGGCCCGCTGACATAGCCTCGTCCCGAGGCCTGCGCCTCCGCCAGGCGGCTGTCCGGGATGCCGGCCATGTCAACGGTGCCGCTCCTGTACGCCTGATAGGCGTCCTCCGGGCTGTCGAACGACCGCACCAGGATCCGCTCGGCCGCTCCCCTGCCCCGGCTGAGATAGGCGTCGTTACGGCTGACGCTCCCGGTGCTGCGGGTGAGCCGCAGGTCTCCTTCGTCCAGGCCCTTGTCGATCCGGTACGGCCCGGCGCAAACCGGTTCGGTCCGGCCGTCCGGACTTTCTTTCAAAGACTCAAGGGACACCGGGAGCAGCGCCGGGTGCGACAGGACGGTGACGAAGTCGGAGTAGGGTTCCGACAGCTCGACCTCCAGATTGAGCTCGTCGACCGCTCGGATGCCGCTCAGGTGGGTCGCATTGCCGGCCAGTACCTCGCCATATCCCTCCACCTTCGACACCAGTTCGCTCCAGGGACTGGAGGTGGCAGGCCGGGCGACTCGGGAGAGCGCCTCCCGAACTGCGGCCGCGGTCACAGCTGTGCCGTCGTGAAATGTGAGCTCTGGCCTGAGCCTGACGGTCAGGCTGCGGGCTCCTTCCTTCAGCGACCAGGACTCGGCGAGGGCCGGACGGGGGGCGGAGGTCTCAGGGTCCAAGCCAAGCAGGCCGTCGCACGCAGTTCCGAGGACCGTCAGAGCGGACGATCCCTGTGCCCGCGGTGGATCGAGGTTTCCTATCTGGGGAAGTCCGATGACGAGCGAGCCACCGCCCGACGAGGTCTGCCGCTCGATCGGCACCGAGCACGCGGCACCGGCAAGGAACAACGACAGGCAAACCGCAACCGTTCGGGAAGCGGGGCTCAAGCCTCCATCATGAAGACGAGCGCAAACGTGGTGATGGTGAACAGGATCGCCGTGGCGATCGTCATCCGGTCCAGGTTCTTCTCCACCACCGTCGAGCCACTGAGGCCGCCACCGCCCACGCCGCCCCCGAACATCTCGGACAGACCTCCGCCGCGCCCGGCGTGCAGCAGCACGAACAGGATGAGCAGCAGGCATGCGATCAGGTGGAGCGCGATGACTATGTTGAGCAGCACGGGGTTCCTCGCGTCAGGAGGTGGAAAGACCCCGGCAGTTTATCACTCGAACATCACGATCCTCGCAAACTGGACCGGGTCGAGGCTGGCGCCGCCGACCAGGGCGCCGTCGATGTCCGGCTGCGCCATGAGGTCGTCGATGTTTCCCGGGTTCACGCTTCCCCCGTACTGAATCCGCACCCTGTCGGCTGCGTCGGGGTGCTGGTCCCGGACCACCATCCGGATCACCGAGATCGTGTCCTGCGCGTCCTGTGGCGTGGCGGTCTTGCCGGTGCCGATCGCCCAGATGGGCTCGTAAGCGATGATCATGCCGGCGATCTGCTCGTCGGTCAGGCCTTCCAGGCTGTGCACGATCTGCCACTCCACCTTCTGGTTGGTGAAGCCCTCCTCCCGCTCCCGCAGGCTTTCACCGACGCAGCAGATTGGGATGAGGCCGTTGCGGAACGCCGCCTTGACCTTGAGGTTGACGGCCTCGTCACTCTCCTGGAAGTAGTCCCGTCGTTCAGAGTGCCCAAGGATCACGTACTTGACCCCCAGCTTGGTGAGCATGGGGCCGGAGACCTCGCCGGTGTAGGCGCCGTTGTCTTCTGAGTACATGTTCTGGGCCCCGAGCTTGAACTCCAGATCTTCTGCGTCCAGAACTGTCTGAACCGACCGAAGGGCGGTGAACGGCGGGCAGATCACGATGTCGGAGCGGTTTATGCCCTTCTGCTCGACCCGGTTTCGGAACTCCTCGACGAAGTGGATCGCCTCGATGTGGGTCTTGTTCATCTTCCAGTTGGCCGCCATGATCGGCCGCCGGCTCATGACTGGGAGCCCTCGCTCAGTGCCACCACACCGGGGAGCGGCCTGCCTTCGAGGAACTCGAGCGAAGCTCCACCGCCTGTGGACAGATGATCGACCCCTTCCTCCAGCCCGAACTGCGCCAGCGCAGCCGCGGAGTCTCCTCCGCCGACGACGGTGAACGCCTGGGCGCCGGCAACCAGCTTGGCTACCTCGCGGGTTCCCGCTTCGAAGGCGGACCACTCGAAGACACCCATCGGACCGTTCCACAGGATCGTCGCGGCGCAGTTGATCTCCTCTCCGAAGCTTTTGACCGTGTTCGGTCCGAT
>DATAAN010000007.1:0-8096 GCA_036260105.1 Actinomycetota bacterium | reverse complement strand
TCTCGACCTCGGCGTGCCGGACGAGGTGAATGAACGTCTTCGACAAGGTTTTCGCGGCTTTCTACGGGCGGGACATCAATATAAGGCCCGGCGGGTAGCCTGTCGGAATGGATTGGAGCGGGCTCACCTGCGTGGTGGTCGGAGCGTCCAGCGGCATCGGCCGGGCGGCGGCGGTAGCGGCCGCCGGCCGGGGGGCCACGGTCCTCGCAGTCGCCCGTCGGGAGGACCGGCTGATCGAGCTCGTCTCGGAGCTGGGCGGCGAGCCGCACTCCTACGTGGTGTGCGACGTGTCGGACCTGGAACAGGTCCGGTCGATGGCCGCTGCGGTGGCGGCTCGTACCACGAAGCTCGACGTGCTGATCAACAGTGCCGGCATCCCGGGACACGGTCCTATCAACCGGACGACACCAGAGCAGGCTGAGGCGCTCATCAAGGTCAACCTGGTGTCGGCAATCTGGTGCATTCAGCTCCTGTTCCCGCTGATGGGCCACGCGCCGCGGGACGGCCGCACGCCGGTCGTCGTCAACGTCGCCTCCATGGCGGGGCGCATCCCGTTGCCCGGCGCCGCTCTCTACACCGCCTCCAAGTTCGGGCTCGTCGGATTCACCGAAGCGCTCTGGGGGGAGATGCAGTCGCTGGGGATCCAGACGATGGCGGTCAACCCCGGGTTCGTCCACACCGAGGGTTTCCCGATGGATCACCTGCTCGGCACGCCGCTGCTCCGCTGGACGGTCATGAGTCCGGAGCGGGTGGGGGAGGCGATCTGCAAGGGCGTCGAGAACCGCCGTACCGAGGTAAAGGTTCAGGGCTGGTGGAACGCCGTCTACCTGGGCACCGTGCTGCTGGGGCCGCTCCGGCGGCGCATGTCGCGTTCGGTGTGGAAGTCTACCGGAGGCCGGCGGAAGGCCAGACTCTAGGACTACTCCTCCAGGTTGAGCGCCACGAATGCGCGAGCCTCCGGCTCGCTGATGGCGTGGCGCCGGAACAGGTAGTCGCGGTGGCTCATTGGGTCGAGGTCCGGCTCGTAGTCGATGGGCCGAAGATTCAGCGACCAGCCCTGGTCCGTCACCTCCACCATGTTGTAGCCGAACGGCCAGTCGCTGGCTGAGGCCAGCTCGAAGACCGGCACATCGTCCAGGTAGCTGAGGTAGCAGCGGTGCGAGTGCCCGGCGAATATCGCTTTCGCATCGACCCGAACCGCCAGCTCGGCCAGGTGGGCGGTGCTGGCCTCGTCGAGTCCGAACAGCAGCGGGGGCACGCCGAGGTACGGGTAGAGCGGGTGGTGCACCGTTATGAAGGTCGGGCCGGCCGGCTCAAGCGTCCGCAGCCAGGAGATCGTCTCCTCGGAGAAGGTTCCGCCCGGTACGGTGTTGCGCGGAGCGTCCTTGAAGTCGCCGGTCATCATGTCGAACGGTGGGAACGGGTTCCGCCGCGGATCGGCGGAGTTGAGAACAATCACCCGCACGCCGTTGTGCCAATGCTCGCCGTAAGGCTCGACGTCGAAGGCCGCCCGGAAACGCTCCATCCCCAGAGACTCCTCTTCGCCGCCCCACATGTCGTGGTTTCCGAGCGTAACCAGTACGGGGACCTCTGAGCCATCGAAGATCTTGCGGGCGGTGTGGAACTGATCCTGCTCCCCGCTCTTCGTCAGGTCGCCGTTAGCCACCACGAAATCGGCTCCTTCGGCCGCGATCTGCTTCAGCGCGGTGATCAGTGACTCGTTGGTCTCGATGAGGCCCACGTGCGGGTCGCCGAGGATGCCGAACCGGGTGAGCACCTTCCCGGGTGCACGCTTCTCCTCGGCGGAGGGCCACTCCGCCGGAGGAGGCGGGAACAGCCGGCCCGACATGAGGGCCATGTTCACCTCGTCCAGCTCGGTCTGGCCCAGCGCCACCAGCCTGGCGTGCTCCTCGTCGCTGAGGAACGGCTTGGTGTGGGCGTCGACGAAAGCAGCCAGCCGCTGCAGGACGATCATGCCGAGTGCGCCGGTCTCTTCGTCCGTCCCCGCGACCTGCCGGAGGTATTCCGAGTGTCGGGTGGCGAAGTTGGGGATGATCCGAACTCCCTCTCGGTGGCACGCAGATGCGAGGATGCGGGCCCGGGCGGCGGCCTGGACGGAGGAGGCCTGCTGGCCACGGGCCGCCATCGCGGCCGAACGTCCGGCTTCGGCGATCCAGCAGGACAGCAACAGGTCGCTCATCAGGGTCATCGTTCGACCGTATCAGCACTCCCCGTGGACCGCTCCACCCGGGCGGCGAATTTCGCGTTTAAGGCACAATTGCGCAACTGATGCCCAAGGCCAATCAGACCACCGACTGGGACACCTACTTCCTCGACCTGGCGCGCCAGGCGGCCACCCGGTCGAGCTGCACCCAGCACCGCCACGGTGCGGTGATCGTCGCCAACCGGCATGTCCGGTCCACCGGCTACAACGGGACTCCGTCGGGGCACGCCAACTGCGACGGCGGAGGATGTCCGCGAGGGCGCACCGGCGACAAGGACAAGCCCTGCCTGGGCCTGCACGCCGAGGCGAACGCCATCCTCTACGCCGATCCCGACCAGCGGGAGGGCGCCACTCTGTACATCACGAAGCCGCCGTGCCTGGAGTGCGCAAAGCTGATTGCCAACTCGGGCTTGAGGGAGGTGGTGACGCCCCAGCCTCAGGACGGCGAGGCGCAGCTCGTCAAAGAGTTTCTTCTGGACTGCAAGGTCAGGGTGCGCTTCGTCAGGAACGGTTGAAGGCTGCCTCAGGAGATCGTCGCTACCGAGCTCCAGCTCTCGCCGGTAAAGATCGCAATGCAGCTGGCCGACTCGTCGGCGCTGGTCACGACGAACGGGTGGCCCAGGAAGGTTTCCACCGACGTCGAACCCTGCGGGCCGACGGTGACCGGACTGGGCTCACGGACGCCGTTCCTGCCGAGTGAGTAGATCCGCACCGGCGAAGCGGTGAGGTTGCGGAACGTGATTCTGGTCTCCTGAACGGCAGACCCGGCCGACAGCCCGCCTTCACCCGCGCACGACATCGGCGACAGTGCTACCGGAACTGCCGTGGACGGGGTGGCATGGGTGGTGACGCAGCGGTACTGCTCGGGGAACCAGCCGGACGCACCGGCCGAGTTCTCCGCCCGCACGCGGAAGCAGTACTCGGTGCCGGCGAGAAGCCCGGTCCACAGGTAGCTCTTGGTGTTGGCGCCGACCCTCTCCCGGCCCACGGCGGTCTGCCCGCGGCGCTCGAGAACGAACCCGCTCTCGTCGTTAGAGTTGTCCTTCCAGCGCAGCCTCACGGTGCCGTTGTCCACGGCTGTGACGAGGAGGTTCGACGGAGCCGACGGGACGCTGGCTGCCGACGCTCCGTCCTCCGTGGAGAATCCTTCGGCGCCATCGCCGGCAGACTCGGAAGACGGGCCTGCAGCCGCACCCGCGTTGCCTCCACCGGCGGCGGCTGGGGTGCCGGACCCACCGGTTCCGCCCGAGGTGCCCGCCGCGGTTCCGGGCGTCCCGGAGGTCCCCGTCTTCTCCGGTGAGGAGGAGCTGGAGGTTGCCTTGGAGGTGGAGCCGGACCCGCCGCTGTTCAGCGGATTCCCGCTTCCGCTCTTGCCTTTTTGATTCGACGACGCCTGAGACGTCCCACCGGACTCTTCGGCTGCCAATTCCGGTGCAGGGCCGCCCTGCCGGGCGCCGTCCGAGAAGATGAAGGAGAGCGGGCCTCGTTCCCGCACGTCGGCGAAGCTGGAGATCGGCATGACCTGCGGGAGCAGGAACAGCACCGCCAGGACTGCGGTCACGAACCCGAGCGAGTTGAAGCGGGCTCTCAAAGGCATCGCCATCCGCGGCAGCTCCGGCACGAACCTGCGGTACGCCGGAACCGCTGCAGGGCGTAGCCCCTCGGCATTGCCCTGTCGGAGCAGCGCATCCTCGGCGTCCGCCAGCTCGTCGAGTGCCATCCGGCGAACCTTGGCCGCTCGCCTGTTCACGCGGGCCCAGAAGGGCGCAGGGAAGACGGGCACCACCTCGGCCGGCTGCTGAACCGTGAGCAGCTCGGCCTCGGCTTGAAGAAGCTCCTCCTTCGTCAGGTCCCGCACCCGGTCGACCCGCTGGGCGACGGTGGCCCAGAAGCGGTCGTCGAAGTCCGGCTCGAACGGCTGGTGGCGGTTCATGTCAGCTCTCCGGCGCCGTCCGACAAATCTTCTTTTAGCGCCCGGAACGCCCGCTTCAGATGGGTCTTGACGGACTCGACCTCCACGCCCATACGCCGTGCGGCGCTGCTACGGTCCATCCCCTCCAGGTAGCAGTAGGTGATCGCTTCCCTCTGGCGCTTGGGAAGCGTCTTGACCGCCTCCTGGATCACCAGGCGGGAGAGCAGGCGGTCGGGATCGTGGCCGTCCCGCTCCGGGCGCTGATCGCTCCACCACTGCAGGCGCCGGCGCTGCCGGTTCAGTCCGCGCAGCTTGTTTCTGGCGAGATTCTTGGCGACCGTCGTGACGTAGCTTTCGTTGTTGGTCGGCGGCTCAAAGCGAGCGAGGAGCGTGATCATCGTCTCGCTGGCCACATCCATCGCCTCCGCATGGTCGTTGAGGATCTGAGTCGCAACCCCGTAGGCGATGCGGGCGAGGGCTTCGTGCTCGGGCCTGGCCAGCGGCTGGCTCATCTTGTTCGGAAGGGCATCTCGCGAGGGGCCAGGGACTCCTTCAATCGCGCTCGGGCCGACAGGGTTCCCCATGACTAGATCGAACACCATAAAGCGAGTCCGTGGGGGACAAATGGCGGAATAAACCTTGGCGGCCGCCGATTGTCGAATTTAGAGGTCGAAAAACTCGGGAGCGCGTCCCCCGAGAACCGGCCTGGTGGTGTTTGTACAGCACAACGAAAAAATCAAGCATTTGGTGAAGTGCGGAGGCCAAGGCAATGACGTGGATTCAGGTAGCGCTAGCAGTACCGGCGGGGTTTTTCGTCTGGACCTTGGTCCGCGACTTCTTGGCCGGCCTGGGTGACGACCGGCTGTGGAGCGACCCCGAGCGGGACGACGCTCCTGCCGTGTCGCCCGGAGCGGAGTGGGAGGCCATCTCCTGCAAGGTCTACGACTTCCGCTCGCCGCGGCGATCGACAACCGGTCTCTCTCAGCTCCCGCTCGACCGGGAAGCCTGAGACTCAAAGTCCCTCCCCCGAACGGCCCTGCGCCGTTCGGGGGAGGATGACAACTTTTTTCGAGATTTGTTCCTCAGATCTGTCGAAAATCGCTTCCACGCACGTAGGTAGGCTGAACGCAGCAACGGGCTGCAGCTAGCGACGGGAGCACGGCATGAAATACCTTCTTATCCTCCACGGAGCCGAGGGCGACGAGCAGGTCAACCTCAGCCGCGAAGAGATGACCGAGCGGATGAAGGCCTGGGACGCCTACACCAACGCAGTGGTAGAAGCCGGCGTCTACGTGGCCGGCGAAGGCCTCTACCCGAGCTCGGCAGCAACGACCGTCCGCCACCAGCCGGGCGGGGAGCGGATCCTCACCGACGGTCCCTTCGTAGAGACCAAGGAGCAGATCGGTGGCTTCTACCTCCTGCAGTGCACCGACCTGGACGAGGCCCTGGAGTGGGCAAAAAGGGTCCCGGTCCAGGAGGGGAGCGCCGTTGAGGTGCGCCCGGTGATGGACTTCAGTGAGTTCGGCCACGAGCACCCTGATGTCGCTGCCCGGTCGGCTGGCTGAGACAGATCCGGTAGCGGAAGTTGAGGCCCTGTTCCGCCGCGAGTCCGGACAGGTGCTTGCCACACTGATCGGCCGGCTCGGGGACTTCGACCTCGCGGAGGAGGCGGTCCAGGACGCGTTCGTCGTCGCCCTGGACCGCTGGCCTCGCGAGGGGATCCCACCGCTGCCGGCCGCCTGGATTACGACTACGGCTCGGAACAAGGCGATCGACAGACTACGCCGGTCGGCACGCCACGACCGGCGGCGTTCACAGCTGGACGCTCTTGCCCTGCTCGCCGAGGAAACGTCGGAGGGCGGCCGCTCTGCTCAACAGGAGGACGCATCTGTGAGTCCCGTTCGAGATGACCGCCTCCGGCTCATCTTCACCTGTTGCCATCCGGCTCTTGCACCGGAGGCCCGGGTAGCCCTTACCCTGCGAACTCTCGGCGGCCTGAAGACGCCCGAGGTGGCAGCCGCGTTCCTGGTGTCGCCGGCGACCATGGGTCAGCGGCTCTCCCGGGCCAAGGCTAAGATCCGGGACGCGCGAATTCCGTACCGGGTCCCCCGGGACGCCGACCTGCCGGACCGGCTGGCTGCCGTGCTCAGCGCCATCTACCTGATCTTCAACGAGGGATACTCCGCCTCGGCCGGTGACTCGCTGGTGCGCACGGAGCTGTGCGGCGAAGCTATCCGCCTGGCGCGGCTGCTGGTGGAACTCATGCCGGACGAGGCAGAAGCGGTCGCGCTGCTCGCTCTGATGCTTCTGCACGACTCACGGGGAGCCGCCCGGGTCGACGACGCGGGTGAGATGGTACTGCTGCCGGACCAGGACCGCTCGTTGTGGAACGCCGAGCAGATCGACGAAGGACTCGATCTGCTGGCGAAGTCGTGGCGCATGCGCCCGCCCGGTTTCTATGCGCTCCAGGCCGCCATAGCCGGCGAGCACGCACGGACGCTGGACGGCTCGCGCGCCAACTGGGAGAGGATCGCCTCCTTGTACCGGGCACTGGAGGCGCTGGACTCCAACCCGGTGGTCACGCTGAACCGAGCGGTGGCCGTCGCCGAGGCCGGCCGGGTGGAGGAGGCTCTGAACCTTGTCGATCGCATCGCCGGCCGGCCGGAGCTGGCCGGGTACCGGTACCTGCACGTAGCGAGGGGCGACCTGCTCGCCCGCCTTGGCCGGTCCGGCGATGCGGCCGCCGAGTATGCGACGGCGCTGGAGCGGTCGGAGAACGAGGTGGACCGCCGATTTCTCAGGTCGAAGCTGGAGGGCCTTGCAGGGTAGCCGGGTCGCCCGTTGACCGCAGCCTAACGGCGGGAGGCCGCGCGGCGCTTCGGCTCGAGAGGCTTCGGGTCCTCCTTGACCGGAGCGGCCGCCCACTTCGGCGCTTTGCGGGCATGCTCGCCGCCGAGGTCGAACGCCATCTGCTCTGCTTGCGGCGCCGGTTCCGGCCTGGCCTCGGCCGGCCGTTCCCCCTTCCGGTGCGTTGAGCGGTTGGCGCCGTGCCGGTCTCTAAGGGCGTAGACGGCTTTCTGGATCGGCTCGGCTACCGCCTTGGGGGCGTTGCTGCCCTTGTACATCTTCAGGTACGACGGCATCAGCTCCGGGTACTCCTTCTCGAGCCAGGGGAGGAACTCCTCCTTCACCCCGGGACGGAGGTGCAGGATCAGCGGGGTGATGTGGGTGGCGCCGGCGCCGGCTGCCGCTTTCACCGTGGCGGCCAGCTGCTCGGGGGAGTCTGAGATGCCCGGCAGGATCGGCGCCATGAGGATGCCGCACGGCACGCCCGACTCGTTCAGCTTGCTCAGGACCTCCAGCCTCTTGAGGGGAGAAGGCGTACCGGGCTCGGTCCGGCGCCAAACCTCCTCGTCGACCGTGCCCACCGAGAAGGAGGCGGATACGTCCGTCAAGGCCGCCCCCTCGGCCAGCAGGTCGAGATCCCGCTGGATGAGGGTTGACTTGGTCAGGATGGAGTAAGGGTTCCGGATGGCGTTGAGCTCGCTGAGGATTCCGCGCATGAGCCGGTAGCGGCCTTCGGCCCGCTGGTAGTTGTCCGTGTTGGTTCCCATGGCGACGTGCTCCCTGCCCCAGGACGGCCGTCTGAGCTCCCGGCGCAGCAGCTCCACCGCGTTGACCTTGACGACGATCTTTGTCTCGAAGTCGACTCCGGCATTGAGATCGAGGTAGGTGTGCGTCGGCCGGGCGAAGCAGTAGACGCATGCGTGGCTGCATCCCCTGTAGGGGTTGATCGTCCAGTTGAAGCCCATGTTGTTCGGCTTCACATGGTTGAGGATGCTCTTCGCCTGGACCTCGTAGAAGGTCATTCCCTTGAACTCAGGGGTGTTGAAACGGCGGACGAGCGCGTCCTCGGCGAAGATCGGAAGGCGCGCAGTTTCTCCTTGGGGTGGCTCCAAG
>DATAAN010000006.1:0-4291 GCA_036260105.1 Actinomycetota bacterium | reverse complement strand
TTTGAGCGCCGCCTCCGGCAGGCCGACGTGCTCCAGGGCGTGTGCGGCGGCCACCGCCACCACCAGTGCCATCGGGTCGGCGTTGCCGACGTCCTCTGAGGCCAGGATGACGATCCTCCGGGCGCCGAACCTGGGGTCCTCCCCCGCCTCCAGCATGCGGGCCAGCCAGAACAGAGAAGCGTCCGGGTCTGAGCCACGCATGCTCTTGATGAACGCCGACACCACGTCGAAGTGCTGGTCTCCCTGCTTGTCGTAGCGCACCTGCCGGCGCTGGAGCGCCTGCTCGGCCATGGCGAGGCTCACCGTCGAGGTGCTTTCCGCTTGCGCGCTGACCACACAGACCTCGAGGGCGTTAAGCGCCGACCTGGCATCCCCGCCTGCCGTGTTGACGATGTGCTCCAAAGCTGCGTGCTCCACCTCGACTCCCGACGTCCCAAGGCCGTGTTCGGCGTCGGCGAGAGCCCGCCGCAGGATCGTCAACACCTGCTCGGGAGTCAGCGACTCCAGCCGCACCAGCAGGCAACGGGACAGCAGCGCGGAGATCAGCTCGAAGTAGGGGTTCTCCGTCGTCGCCCCGATGAGGGTGATCCAGCGGTTCTCGACCGCCGGCAGCAGAGCGTCCTGCTGGCCCTTGTTGAAGCGGTGGATCTCGTCGATGAACAGGATGGTCTTGCGCCCGTTCCCGGCCAGGGCGTCCCTCGCCTCCTTGATCGTCCGCCGCACGTCGGCCACTGTGGCGTTCACGGCCGACAGCTCCTGGTAGCGCGCGTTCGTGGCCTGGGCCACGATGTTGGCGAGGGAGGTCTTGCCGGTGCCCGGAGGCCCCCACAGGATGAGGGAGGTGAAAGCGTCCCGCTCGATCAGCGTGCGAAGTGGACTGCCGGGGCCGAGCAGGTGCTCCTGGCCGACGAACTCGTCCAGCGTCCGGGGCCGCATGCGGGCGGCCAGAGGTGCGAACTCGTCGAACCGGCTCTCCAGCGAGTCCGAGAACAGGTCGTCCGCCACTAGGTCACCGGGCTATTCGGGGGGCGGAGCGACTACCTTGATGTGCAGGTCGTCCAGCAGCGCCTGGTCGACGATGTCGGGAGCCCCGGTCATGAGGTCGGTCATGGCCGAGCTCTTCGGGAAGGCCATGACCTCCCGGATGCTGGACCGCCCGGCAACCAGCGCGACGAGCCGGTCGATCCCGGCCGCTATGCCGCCGTGGGGCGGTGCACCGTAGTTGTAGGCGTCGACGAACCAGCCGAACATGCGCTCCGCCTTCTCCTCGTCGATCCCGATCAGACCGAACACCCTGCGCTGCAACGCCGGGTCGTGGATACGGATGCTGCCGCCGGCCACCTCCCAGCCGTTCAGCACCGCGTCGTAGGAGCGGGAGCGGACTGCGCCCGGGTCGGTGTCGATCATGTCGACGTCGGCGTCGTGCGGCGCGGTGAACGGATGGTGCGTGGGGTCCCACCGGTTTTCCTTGGGGTTCCACTCCACCATCGGGGCGTCGATCACCCAGAGGAACTTCCAGGCGTCTGGGTCGGTCGGCTCCACATCGGGCCGGAGATTGAGCTTGTCGCCCAGAGCAAGCCGCACCTCACCCAGGCTGCGCTGAGCCACCCGCAGGGCGTCGCAGACGAGAAGGACGATGTCGCCGGTAAGCGCTCCAGCCACCTCCTTGACGCCGGAGACCTCCTCCTCGGACAGCGCCTTGGAAAGGGGTCCGCTGGGTCCATCGGGGCCGTAGCTGATCCACGCCATTCCACCCGCGCCGAAGGTGCGGGCGACGTTTACCAGCGCCTCCAGCTCCTTGCGGCTGAAGCCGGCGCCGCCCGACACGCGCAGGCCCTTGACCACGCCCCCCTTGTCGAGTGTCCGCTGGAACATCTGGACGCCGGTTCCGGCGAACACCTTGGTGAGCTCGACCATCGGCAGACCGAACCTCAAGTCCGGCTTGTCCGAGCCGTAGACGTCCATCGCCTCGTCGTAGCTCATCTGGGGAAACGGTGTCTCGATCTCCACACCGAGCGCCTTGCGCATCACCGCGACGAACATCCGCTCCGAGAATTGCCGGACGGCGGCCTCGTCGGCGAAGGACGCCTCCATGTCCAACTGCGTGAAGTCGGGCTGGCGGTCGGCCCGAGGGTCCTCATCGCGGAAGCAGCGCACGATCTGGTAGTAGCGGTCGAGGCCGGCCACCATCAGCAGCTGCTTGAACAGCTGAGGGGACTGCTGAAGCGCGAAGAAGTTGCCCGGCTGCAGGCGGGAGGGCACCAGGTAGTCCCGGGCGCCCTCCGGGGTGCTCTTGTTGAGCATCGGCGTCTCGACCTCGACGAAACCCTCGGAGTCGAAGTAGTCCCTGATCGCCTTGACCACGGTGTGTCGCATGCGGAGCGCCTTCTGCATCTCAGGCCGGCGCAGGTCGAGGTAGCGGTACTTGAGCCGGATCTCCTCCTTGACCTCGACCCGGTCCTCGATCTGGAAGGGAGGCGTCTGTGCCTTGGCGAAGATCTCGATCGAGTCGGCGGCCACCTCCACCTCTCCAGACGGGAGGTTGGGGTTCTCGGCTCCGGCGATGCGCGCCCGCACGGTGCCGGTGACGCCGAGCACGTACTCGCCGCGAACGGCCTCTGCGACCGCATACGCCTCCGGCTGCTCCTGAGGGTGCAGGACGACCTGCGCCAGACCCTCGCGGTCCCGCAGGTCGAGGAAGATCACCCCTCCGTGGTCCCGCCGGCGGTGGACCCATCCGGCCAGCGAAACCGTCTGCCCGATGTGCTCACGGCGCAGCTCGCCGCACCAGTGGGTCCTCACGACCGCACCGCCAGGTAACCGACGATCCGGCCGGGCGGCAGCTTCTCCTCGTCTCCGGTGTGCATGAGCTTTACCGTGTAACGGCCGGACTCCAGCTCCTGCTCTCCGATGACGATCACCCACGCAGCGTTCCGGCTGTTGGCGGCCTTGAACTGGCCTTTCAAGGACCTGCCGGCGTAGTCCATGTCGGTGGTGAACCCGGCTTCGCGCAGCTTCGGGGCGAGGCTGAACGCCGCGGTGCGAGCCCGGTCCCCTATCGCGACGATAAAGACGTCGAGCCGGTCGACGTGCTCGACACCTTTGCTCTCCAGGGCCAGGGCAATTCGCTCCACTCCGAGTCCGAAGCCGATGCCGGGCAGCGACGGACCTCCCAGCGCCTCGGCCAGCCCGTCGTACCGACCCCCTCCTCCGACAGCGTTCTGCGCTCCCAGCCCCGAAGCCGTGAACTCGAAGGCGGTCCGGGTGTAGTAGTCGAGGCCGCGGACCAGCCGCGGGTCCTCGGAGTACTTGACTCCCCAGTCGTTCAGGCGGTCCTTCACCCCGGCGTAGTGGATCTCGCACTCGGGACAGAGCTGGTCGACTATGAGCGGAGCGTTCTCAAGCAGCTTGCGGTCGCTCTCCACCTTGCAGTCGAAGGTGCGGAGAGGGTTGGTGTCGATCTTGCGCTGGCAGTCGCCGCAGAGCTGGTCCTCCACCGAACGCAGATAAGTCTGCAGCTTGGGCAGGTAGTCGGCCCGGCAACCCGGGTGGCCGATGCTGTTGAGGGCGAGGTCCACCTCGAGCCCGACCGTCTTGTAGACGTCGAGCGCCAGCTGGATCACCTCGGCGTCGATGTCCGGCCCGTCCGAGCCGACGGCCTCCACGCCCACCTGGGTGAACTGGCGCTGGCGGCCCGCCTGCGGCCGCTCCTGGCGAAAGATCGGCGCCACGTAGCAGAGCTTCACCGGCAGGCCCTGCCGGTCGAGGCCGTGCTCGAGGATCGCCCGAACCACCGGAGTCGTCATGTCGGGACGCAGCGTAAGGGAGCGGCCTCCCCGGTCCTCGAAGGTGTACATCTGCTTGGTCACGAGGTCGCTGCCCGGCTCGAGCCCCTTCTCGAACAGCTGGGTGTGCTCGAAGACCGGGGTCTCGATACGCCCGTAGCCGTACCGGCGGAACCAGGTCATGGCCTGGCCGGTTATCTCGTCGTGCATTCCGGAGCGGGGAGGGTACAGGTCGGGCGCGCCCTTGGGCCCGGTGATCCTGGGAGTCATGAAGCCAGTCTACCGTTGGCCCTCGCCGCTCAGCGGCGGGCGCCGCTCGGGAGCGCCTACGGTTCCGTGGCGTTCAGAGTTGCAACGAGCACCGAGTGCGCCACGATCATGCCCATGACGTTGGGGTGCACCGGCGCCGCCCCCACCGGGGCCGCCACCGGCTCTACCCAGCGAGCACCCGGCAGCTGGCATGCGTCGTGGCCCAGCGTCGGCGCGTAGAGGTCGACATAGGTCGC
>DATAAN010000005.1:0-10590 GCA_036260105.1 Actinomycetota bacterium | reverse complement strand
GACGGCCGCCGGCCGGCGGGCGAGCCGACTCGCACGACGGCAGCCGAGTTGCTGGGGGCAGCGCTCTACGCCGGACCGGACATGAGCGACGTCCGGGGCCAGGGACAGGCATTGCGGGCGCTGGAGATAGCGGCGGCCGGTTCGCACAACGTCCTGCTCGTCGGTCCCCCGGGGTGCGGCAAGACTCTGATGGCCAGGCGGTTTCCCGAAATCCTTCCGCCCCTTACCGAGGAGGAGGCTCTGGAGGCCACGCGGGTCTGGTCGGTCGCCGGGATGCTCCAGCCTGATCAAGCGCTTCTCGTGCAGCGCCCGTTCCGGGCTCCGCATCACCACGCTTCGGCGGCTGCAATCATCGGTGGCGGCAGCCCGCTGCCGCGGCCCGGAGAGATCTCGCTGGCCCACCGGGGCGTTCTCTTCCTGGACGAGCTGCCTCTGTTCTCGCACACCGTGCTGGAGGCCCTCCGCCAGCCGCTCGAGGAGGGAACCGTTCGAGTGGTTCGGCAGGCCACTCGGGTCGAGTACCCGGCTTCGTTCTGCCTGGTGGGCGCGGCGAACCCATGCCTGTGCTCGGCCCCTTCGGGCACCGAAGGCTGCATCTGCCCGGCTGGGCGCCTTGCCGCCTACCGCTCACGGCTGTCGGGCCCCCTGCTGGACCGGATCGACCTGCAGGTGGAGGTCCCCCGGCTCAGCCAGGACGAGCTGTTCGACATGGAGCCTTCGGAGCCGAACGCTGTAATCCGGGGACGCGTGGCGCGGGCGAGGGAGTTCCGCCGGTCAAGGGAGCCAACCGCAACGCAGGCGAGCGGGCTGGGCGACCTCGGGCCGGCGCAGCGCCGCTTTCTACGTTTGGCGGCGGGCGGTGCCGCCGGGTCGGCCCGGGGCATGGACCGCCTGGTCGCGGTCGCCCGTTCGATTGCCGACCTGGCGCTGTCGCACGAGATCGAGGAGGAGCACCTGGCCGAGGCCCTGCAGTACCGGCGGCCGGTGTGGGGGCGCTCGTGAACGCGCACGCGATCGCCCTTCGGGACGCCGAGTACCCGCCGCTGCTGCGCGAGATCCCGTCCCCGCCGAAGGAGCTGTGGCGGTCCGGCATCCCGCTGGAGTGCGGACCGTCGCTTGCGGTGGTCGGCACACGGCGGGCCACCCGGTACGGTTTGGAGACCGCATTCTGGCTGGCGAAGGAGCTTGCTGGAGCCGGAATAACGGTGGTGAGCGGCCTCGCCAAGGGAATCGATGCGGCCGCCCATCGCGGCGCCCTCGCGGCCGGGGGGCGGACGGTCGCCGTCCTGGGATGTGGCCTGGACGTCTGCTACCCCCCTCACCACAAGGACCTGATGCGGCAGATCGAACAGGGCGGGACCGTTCTGACCGAGTACCCGCCCGGCACCCGGCCGCTCCCGCATCACTTCCCCGTGCGGAACCGGATCCTGGCCGGCATGTCGCTGGGCACGGTGCTCGTGGAGGCGGCGGCCACGGGGGGAGCAATGATCACTGCCCGGCTCGCCATGGAGTTCGGGCGGGAGGTGTTCGCGGTTCCGGGTGCGGTGCACTCTCCGGTGTCCGTCGGTCCCCACCAGATCGTGCGTGACGGCGCCCGTCTGGTGGCGACGGCCGGCCAGATACTCGAGGACCTCGGCATGCTGCCCAGCGCCCCGCCCACCGAGGACCAGCTGCCTCCCGACGTTCTGCCGGAGGAGGCCCGGGTGCTGGCCGCCCTGGAGCCGGAGCCGCTCCTGCTGGATCTGGTCGCCCGCCGCGCCGGCATGCCGGTGTCCACGGCGGCTGCGGTCCTGGTCAAGCTGGAGCTCAAGTCACTTGTCAGCCGGCGGGCCGGGGGAAGGTACGCCCTGGCGGTTGGGACCGGTTCCGGAAGCTAGCCTTCAGGGTCCCGACGCACCGCTGGCTGTCAGCTAGCCTTCAGGGCCCCAATCAACGGCTGGCTCCGCAGTTCCGCGGCCCTACGACTGAAGCTCGCACAACGCCCTCTGCCAGCCGGCCGGGCATCCATCAGAAGTCGGGGGACGGGGTAGAGATGACCCATGCGGCTGCCATGGTTCGCGTACAACGCTCATCCAGGCCATCCAAGACTTCCAGAAGGAGGCCGCTTCGACGCTGTCTGTGGCGGACTCAACACGGCAAGCGCACACGCGGCTCACCCTCGGCCTATACTCGAAGAAGGGCAAATGAGCGTATTGCGACGATGAAGTCGGGGGCCTCGGCCGCAACGGACGCTGGCGGCGACGTCGATCCCGACCTGGCGGAAGACGACGAAGAGCAGGACGGTACGGCCTCGACCCTGGGGCCGGTCGATGAGCTGTGGGCGGAGTACAAGCGGACCGGCTCCCAGCGGGCCAAGGACGAGCTGATCGTCCACTACGCCCCTCTGGTCAAGTACGTGGCCGCCCGGGTCGCCATCGGCCTTCCCAGCAACGTCGACCAGGAGGACCTGGCGTCGGCCGGCATCCTCGGCCTGATGGAGGCGGTCACCAAGTTCGACCCCGCCCGCGGCTTCAAGTTCGAGTCCTACGCCGCCCAGCGGATCCGGGGAGCCATCATCGACGACCTCCGGTCCCTGGACTGGGTCCCCCGATCGGTGCGGGCGCAGGCCCGCCGGGTGGAGGAGGTCCTCGCCAAGCTGACCGACAAGCTCGGCCGCTCGCCGACCGACGAGGAGGTGGCCGAGGAGATGGACGTCACCGTGCGCAAGCTGCGCTCGATCTACTCGAAGGTTTCGACAATCCTCTTCGTGTCACTCGACCGGCTGCTGTCGGTCGGCGACAAGGGCGACAGCGGGATGTCGCTGGTCGATACCCTCGTCGACACCAAAGCGGAGGACCCCGCCGCCGCGGTGGAGGAGCGGGAGATGAAGGAGTTCCTCCGCAAGGCGATCGCCGGCCTCCCGGAGCGGGAGCGCACAGCTATCACGCTCTACTACTACGAAGGTCTGAGCCTCGCCGAGATCTCGCAGGTGATAGGCGTGTCGCAGGCTCGGATCTCGCAGATGAACGCCAAGTCCGTCATGACCTTCCGCTCCCTGCTGAACAAGGGATCCAGGCGCTGATATCCTCGAATATCCGGCGCCGAGCCCGTTTCTGAAGCGCCGGTACCTACTTTTGTGGCACGGGGCGCCGAGAATTTCCAAAGATTCCAGGCGGCCCCGGCAACCGCGCGGAACCTGAGGCGACGTGCGGGAGTTAAGCTAGTCCACACACTTAAGCGGAAATCTATTTTGGGCTGGTCTGGATACGGCCCGGGGAACCGAAAGGAGACGGCATGGCCGTCGTTTCACTAAAGCAACTGCTCGAGGCTGGAGTCCACTTCGGACACCAGACCCGCAGGTGGAATCCCAAAATGCGGCGGTTCATATTTGCCGAGCGCAACGGGATCTACATCATCGATCTCCTCAAGACTCTGCGCGGCATCGAAGCTGCCTACGAGTACTGCCGCAAGCTGGTGGCCGGCGGGGGCATCGTCCTGTTCGTCGGGACGAAGAAGCAGATCGCCGACGCGGTGGCCGAGGAGGCCAAACGCGTCAGCATGCCCTACGTCAACTACCGCTGGCTCGGCGGCATGCTGACCAACTTCCAGACCATCCACAAGCGGATCCTCCGCATGCGTGAGCTCGAGTCGATGGAGGCCCAGGGCATCCTCGACGAGATGCCGAAGAAGGAGGCCCTCGTCCTTCGCAAGGAGCTCGAGAAGCTGCAGAAGAACCTCGACGGCATCCGTGACCTGAACCGGCGCCCCGACGCGGTGTTCATCGTGGACACCCGCAAAGAGGACATCGCCGTGCGGGAAGCCCGCAAGCTCGGCCTGCCGATCATCGCCATCGTCGACACCAACTGCGACCCGGACGACGTCGACTACGTGATCCCCGGAAACGACGACGCCATCCGCTCCGGTGCCCTGCTGACCCGGGTGGTCGCCGACGCCATCGCGGCCGGCATGCAGGCCCGCCCGCCGGAGGTCATCGCCGCCGCCGAGGCGGCCGCCGCCTCCAGCGTCACCCTCACCGCAGGCAGCGAGGAGCCGCCCGCCGAGTGGGAGATCATGCTGGCGCAGCAGGAGACCGAGAACAAGAAGGGCAAAGAGCCCGCTCCCGCGGCCGCGGCCAAGCCCGCACAACCAGCGACCCGGGCCCCGCAGCCGGCACCGGCGGCCGAGGCGCCCGCCGAGGAGCCCGACGGCGAAGATCCATTCCAGCGCCTGCTCGACGACACCCCGCTTCCGGGCGAGGACATCGAGGAAGAGCTAAAGGCGAAATACAAGGACGAAGACGAGGTCAAGCACAGGTGAGCATTACCGCAACCGATGTAAAGGCACTGAGAGACGCCACGGGCGCCGGCATGATGGACTGCAAACGCGCCCTTTCTGAGAGCAACGGCGACGTCGAGTCGGCCAAGGACCTGCTGAAGAAGTGGGGCCTGGCCGGAATCGAGAAGCGCGCCAGCCGGGTGGCGAAGGAAGGGACCATCGGCTACTACATTCACCAGCTGGACCCGGAGCTTCCTCCGAAGAAGGGCGTGCTCGTTGAGCTGAACAGCGAAACCGACTTCGTCGCCAAGACGCCGGAGTTCAAGGAGCTGGCTCGCAACATCGCCATGCACATCGCCGCGATGGAGCCCAAGTGGGTCAGCCGGTCCGACATTCCGGCGGAGATCATCGAGCGGGAGACCGCCATCTTCAAGGAGTCGGACCAGGTCAAGGGCAAGCCTGCGAACATCCAGGAGAAGATCGTCGAGGGCAAGCTCAAGGCCATGTTCTCCGACCGGGGCGGGGTGCTGCTGGAGCAGCCCTACGTGAAGGACGAGTCGGGCAAGAAGACCGTCGGCGACCTGATCAGCGACTACGCCGCGGCGGTCAAGGAAAACATCGGCGTGCGCCGGTTCGTCCGCTTCGCGGTAGGCGAGTAGAGGGTGGCGGAAGGCCCAGGATACAAACGGGTTCTTCTCAAGCTTTCCGGGGAGGCGTTCGCCAACCAGGCTCAGGGATTCGGCATCGACGCCGGGATCGTGACCTCGCTGGCGAAGCAGCTCGCCGAGGTCCAGAGCTCCGGCGTCGAGATCGCAGTCGTGGTCGGCGGCGGCAACATCTTCCGGGGCTCCCAGGCGGCCGAGATGGGCATGGACCGGGCCCGTGCCGACTACATGGGCATGCTGGCCACCGTCATCAACGGCCTGGCGCTGGCCGACGCCCTCGGGCAGGTCGGGGCGGAGTGCCGGGTGATGAGCGCCATCTGGATGCAGGAGGTGGCCGAGCCGTTCATCCGGGGGCGGGCGCTTCGCCACCTGGAGCGCGGAATGATCGTCATCTTCGCCGGAGGGACCGGCAACCCGTACTTCACCACCGACACCGCAGCCTCCGTCCGGGCGCTGGAGGTGGGAGCGGAGGCCCTGCTCAAAGGCACCAAGGTCGACGGGGTCTACGACTCCGACCCGATGCTCAACCCGGACGCCAAGCGTATCGACCACCTCGAGTACATCGAGGTCCTGAACCGGGGCCTCAAGGTGATGGACGCAACCGCCATCTCCCTGTGCATGGACAATAAGATGCCAATTGTGGTCTTCGACCTCACCCGGGAGGGCAACATCAAGCGGGTGGTCGACGGCGAGCCGGTCGGAACGAAGGTTACCGGGAGGTCTTGACGTGGCAGCAGAGGCCCAGATACAGGAGGCGTCGGCCAAGATGAAGAAGGCCGTGGCGGCGACGCAGGAGGAGTTCGGGCACATCCGGACCGGGAGGGCCTCCCCGCACCTGCTCGACCGCATCGAGATCGACTACTACGGGGTCAGGACGCCTCTCAACCAGATCGCCGGAATCGCGGTCCCCGAAGCACGCATGATCGTGATCACGCCCTACGACAAGAGCACCCTGACGGCCATCGAGAAGGCCATCCAGGCATCCGACCTCGGCGTCAACCCCTCCAACGACGGAACGATCATCCGCCTGGTCTTCCCGCCGCTCACCGAGGAGCGGCGCCGGCAGCTCATCAAGCAGGTGAAGGAGCGGGCCGAGGAGGGCAAGGTCGCAGTCCGCAACGTCCGCCGGCACAGCAAGGACGAGATGGAGCGAATGAAGAAGGAAGGCGACATCTCCGAGGACGACCTCAAACGAAGCGAGAAGGAGCTCCAGAAGCTCACCGACCACTTCGTCGATGAGATCGACAAGATGTTCAGCCACAAGGAGAAGGAGCTCCTGGAGGTCTAGGCAGCTCAGCCCTCCCGGAAAAGATGAGCCCTTCACCCAGGCAGCGGGGCCGCGCCTCGTCCGGGTCCCCCAAAGGTCAACCGCCGGCGCAGAGATCGGGCGGGCGCAACCTCAAGCTGGCCATCCTTACCGGCGTCACGCTCGCTGCCCTGGTCGTCGGCCTCCTCTACATCGGCGCCGAGGCGTTCTTCGGGCTGATGATCGTTGTCGTGCTCCTTGCGCAGGCGGAGTTCTACCGGGCCACCCGCAACGCCGGCCACAATCCGGCGACGGCCCTCGGGCTGATCGGCGGAGCGGTGGTGCTTGCCGGCGTCTTTCTGAAGGGGCCCTCCGCCGCCGGGCTTGCGCTGTTCGCCACCCTGGCCGCGTGCTTTCTGTGGTTCATGTCGTTCCCGAACCGGACGAACCTCGTGACCAACGTGGCCCTGACGATGATGGGCATCGTCTACATCCCGCTCCTCGGGTCATTCGTCGGCCTGCTCTCCAAGCGGCCGGACGGAAGGGGCGTGACGATCGCCACGATCGGTGCCGCCGCGGTCTACGACATATTCGCCTACGCCGGCGGCTCCAAGCTCGGCCGGCACCGGATGGCTCCCTCGATCTCCCCGAACAAGAGCTGGGAGGGTGCTGCGGTGGCGACGGTGGCAACCGTGCTCGTCGCCTTCTTCGCCGGCCCGGCGCTTGGCCCCTGGAGCGGGGCCGAGGCGGCGTTGCTCGGCCTGGCGGTGGCGGTCGTGGCTCCCCTGGGCGACCTGGTGGAGTCGATGATCAAGCGGGACCTCGGCATCAAGGACATGGGGACCATCTTCCCCGGGCACGGCGGCGCTCTGGACCGGATCGACGCCATCCTGTTCGTGGCGCCGGCCGTCTGGTTCTCGCTCCAGCTGTTCGGTCACTGATGTCGCCGGATATGTCGGATCATGGGTTGATGGATCTGTTCGCCGAGCCGGAGCGCCTTCGCGTCGCCATTCTCGGCTCAACCGGCTCGATCGGGTGCCAGGCGCTGGAGGTCGTGCGTACCCATCCCCACCGGTTCGAGGTAGTTGCGCTGGCCGCCGGCTCCGACTCCGCAACCCTGCTGGCGCAGGCCAAGGAGTTCGACGTAAAGCTCCTGGGCATCGTCAGCGGCCCGATGGACGCCCCCGAGGGGGTCACCGTCTTTGAGGGCGAGAGCTCGGCCGAGCGGGTGGTGCAGGAGTCCGACGCCCACCTGGTGCTGAACGCGGTGGTGGGGGCCGCGGGCCTAAAGGCCACGATGGCCACCGTGCTGGCCGGCAAGACCTTGGCGCTGGCGAACAAGGAGAGCCTGGTCGCCGGGGGCGAGCTGGTGATGAGCAAGGTCATGGAGGGCCAGCTGCGCCCGGTCGACAGCGAGCACTCGTCGTTGTGGCAGCTGCTGGACGGGCTTCCTCCCGACCGGGTCCGGCGTGTGCTGCTGACCGGAAGTGGGGGACCGTTCCGGGGCAAGACGGCCGCCGAGCTGAAGAAGGTCACCGTCGACGGGGCGCTGAACCATCCGGTATGGGCGATGGGTCCGAAGATAACGGTGGACAGCTCAACGCTTATGAACAAAGGACTCGAGGTGATCGAGGCGCACTTTCTGTTCGGCCTGACCTACGACGAGATCCAGGTGGTCATCCACCCGCAGGGGATGGTCCACGGCATGGTGGAGACGATGGACGGCTCGGTGTTCGCGCATGCGGCGCCGCCCGACATGCGGCTGCCGATCCAGGTGGCCATGGCGTGGCCGGACCGGCTCGGCGCACCGGCCGAGCGCATCGATTGGACAGCTCCTCAGACGATGACCTTCGAGCCTCCGGACCTTCAGACCTTCCGCTGCCTGGCGCTGGCGTTCGAAGCCGGCCGCCAGGGCGGCACCTACCCGGCAGCACTGAATGCGGCCAATGAGGTGGCCGTCGAGGCGTTTCTGGACGGAAGACTGGACTATCTGGGAATACCGGCGGTGGTGGAAGTCGTTCTGGAAAGGCACCACAGTTGCGAGCCGTCGCTCGAGGCGGTACTCGAGCAGGACGCCTGGGCCAGGGCGGAGGCCGGTGCGGCCATCCAAGCAAGGAGCGCAATTTGATCACCGGCATCCTGATCTTCATCGCCACCCTGTTGATCATGGTGACGTTCCACGAGTTCGGTCACTACATCACCGCCCGCAAGTTCGGCATCAAGGTGGAGGAGTTCTTCGTCGGCTTCGGCCCCCGGCTGTTCTCCCGCTGGCGGGGCGAGACAGAGTTCGGCGTCAAGGCCATCCTCCTGGGCAGCTACGTGAAGATCGCCGGCATGAACCCGTTCCAGGAGATTCCGCCCGAGGAGCTTCCGCGGACGTTCGGCGCCAAGCCGGCGTGGCAGCGGGCGATCGTCCTGGTTGCCGGTTCGTTCACCCACTTCATCCTTGCCATCGTGGTCTTCTCCGGGCTGATCTACATCACCGGTCTGCCGGAGCTCACCACCCAGGTCGAGGAGGTCGCCACCGAGGTCGGGGGCAAGCCGGGCCCCGCCCAGGCGGCGGGCCTGCAGCCGGGGGACCGGCTGGTGTCCATCGAGGGGACCCGGATCACGAGCTGGGAGCAGGTGCGCCCGCTCGTCCAGCCGAACAGCGGCCGCCAGCTCACCTTCGTCGTCGAGCGGAACGGGCGGAACGTGACCCTGGAGATCACTCCGGTCGAGGGCGAGGCCGTTACCGACCCGAACAACCCGGACGAGACGGAGATCGTCGGCCAGATCGGCGTGCTTCCCGTGGTCGAGACGGAGAAGGGCGGCCCGGTTTGGGCGGTCGGCGAGGGTCTGAAGACGACCGGCACCGCCATCTGGCGCAGCGTCGTCGGCACCGGCATGATCTTCACCTCCGTCGATGACATCTTCGGCGCCCTCGGCGGCACGGGGGAGCGGGAGATAACCGAGGACCAGCCGGTCGGCCTGGTCGGCACCGCCCGCCTCGCCGGGCAGGCCACCTCGGCCGGTGCCATCGCCAGCCTCGTCTCGTTCCTCGGCTACTTCATCGTCTTCGTCGGAGTCATCAATCTGGCGCCGCTGCCTCCGCTGGACGGCGGACACCTGCTGGTGCTGGCACTGGAGAAGATCAGCCGCCGCTCCATCGACCCGAAGAAGGTCCTGCCCTTCGCCGGCGTGGTCCTCGGGTTCTTGGCGATGCTGACCTTCGCCTTGCTGTTCCTGGACCTGGCCCGGCCGATCGTCAACCCCTTCCAGTAGCGGCCTCTTCGATCAGGCGCTCGGCCGCCTCGCGCCGTTCCGGCTGACCTTTCAAACGTTCCCCCTCGAGGTCCCTCCGGGGAGTTGGTAAGCGATCGGTGTCCGGCACAATGCCCGGGTGAGCGTCGCAGGTGGCACCAGGTCCAGGCGCCGCTGCCCATCCGGTAGTCTGTTTTCATGGCGCTACCCAAACAAACCGAGGACTTCCCGGCCTGGTACCAGCAGGTCGTCAAGGGCGCCGAGCTGGCCGAGAACTCCCTGGTTCGAGGGTCGATGGTGATCCGGCCGTACGGTTACGCCATCTGGGAGGCGATCCAGTCGGGAGTCGACCGGCGCATCAAGCAGACCGGCCACTCCAACGTCTACTTCCCGCTGCTGATCCCGCAGAGCCTGCTGGAAAAAGAGGCCGACCACGTCGAGGGGTTCGCCCCCGAGGTCGCAGTGGTGACTCACGGCGGCGGGTCCAAGCTGGAGGAGCCTCTGATAATCCGGCCGACGTCGGAGACGATCATCTGGGCCACCTACGCCAAGTGGATCCAGAGCTACCGGGACCTGCCGCTGCTCTACAACCAGTGGGCCAACGTGCTTCGCTGGGAGATGCGCACGCGCCTGTTCCTGCGGACGACGGAGTTCCTCTGGCAGGAGGGTCACACCGCCCACGAGACGGCGGAGGAGGCGATCGCCGAGGCCCGCATGATCCTGCTCGACGTGTACCGGGCGACGCTGGAGGAGGACTTCGCCATCCCGGTGCTGACCGGCCGAAAGAGCGCCGCCGAGCGCTTCCCGGGGGCGGTGGAGACGCTGGCGATCGAGGCCCTCATGAAGGACGGCAAGGCCCTTCAGTCCGGCACCTCGCACTATCTCGGCCAGAACTTCGCCAAGGCGTACGGCGTGCAGTTCCTGGGCCGGGACGGCAAGCAGGAGTACCCGTACGCGACCTCGTGGGGCGTTTCGACCCGTCTGGTCGGCGGCCTCATCATGGCCCACGGGGACGACAAGGGGCTGAAGGTGCCGCCCCGCCTGGCCCCGTTCCAGGTGGTGATCGTGCCGATCTACCGGGACGAGCAGAAGGGAACCGTGCTGGAGGCGGTCGACCGCATCGCGCGCTCGCTGGGCGACGTTCGGGTCAAGGTCGACGACCGGGAGCAGTACCGGCCCGGC
>DATAAN010000004.1:0-3605 GCA_036260105.1 Actinomycetota bacterium | reverse complement strand
TACCTTCCCGGCAACACCGCTCCCCGGCCGAGGATGAGCGCCGCCAACGCCAGGCCGACAAGTGGCAGAGATGCGGTCAGCGCGATGGGCCGCCCGGCCGGCGTCGCTGCCTCGCTCGACAACGGCTCATTCAGGCCATCGAGCCCGGGCGGCGGGGGAGCTCCTTGGGGCCAGAAGGCGTGGCGGTAGCTTCCCGACACAGGGTGCCCGTCCGGGCCGAGGACGCGGTATCCGATTTCGTAGACCCCGGCATCCACCGCTGGGAGGGGTGCGGTAACGGAGTGCCCGGTTGCCTTCGGCTTCAGAGCGATGCGGGCGCCGGACCCGACGCGCTCAAGCCAGAGCTGTACCGTCTCGGCGGAAACCGGTTCAGCGAAGGTAAGAATCACGTCCGGCGACCGACGCTGCTGGATCAAGCCGGGAGGAGGCTCCGCCGAAAGAAGCAGGGAGTGAGCAGTCGCCGGTGCGGCCGTCCCCAATACGACTGCAAAGGGGACCGCGGTTACGAGCCTCGAGAGCCTCCCGGCCGACATCCCACCTGCCACCTTGTGTGGTTCTCAGAAGAGGTTCGCCAGGAAGTCCTGCACCCCCTTGATAAGCGCCTCGATCGGGTTGGAGGGGGCTTCGGAGGCCGCCTGACTATTCTCTGCCGGCGCCGCGGCGGCCGGCTCATCCGCCCCAGCCGAGCTCGCGGCGCCCTCGGTGAGGGCGGCGTCTTTCACCACGAACAGCTGGGAGTGGGGTTTGGCGTCGCCGGTCCTCCCGTGCGGCCAAAGCGAGCGGTTGAACGAGACGCAGGGAGTGCCTTCGTTCTCGTCGATGAACCTCTGGTCGATGCTCATCCTGCCGTTGACGTCGTCGACGATGCAAACCTTGTGGTTGCCGTCCACCGTCGACCTCGACACGAAGTAGTTGGCGGTCGAGAAACGGCGGGCCTGCGCCGTCTCGGAGTAGGTCCCGTCGCCGTTCCTCACGAAGTTGTCCAGGGCGCCCCAGTGAGGACCGCCGCTCGTGCCGTCTGGTATCTCTATCGCGTCTACCAGCCTGGGGCAGTCCGCCTCGGCGCCGCCGCTCGCCACTTCCTGGATCGTGTCGATGTTGCAGCTCGGGTTGCTACCCGAGGCGAGAAGCTTGCTGATGTCCAGCTTGTACACCATCTTGGGCATGCCTCGGTCGTCGGGACCGAGAGAGCCGGGGTTCCGGCCGATCACGGCGTGGTACAGGTACCGGTCGTCCAAGCTGGTCTGGACCCAGCCCCCGCCGTCGCAGCCCCCGCCCTCTGCAGTGTCGGGTCGCAGTGCTTTGCCGGCGGTCGTGTCGTCGAAGACCTCCCGCCAAACCTGGTTGTTCAGTGTGATGTCGGGCGTGTAGTAGATGACGCCTCCGCACATGGAGGAGGCGAACGCCCCCCTGTGTTGCGGCAGGTTGGTGACGGTGCCCTCCATGATTCCCCTCGGTTCCTCGTGAAGGGCGTTGCGCTCCCGGCGGGGGCCGTCCGGCATCGCCGCCACGCTGACGACCCTTGGATTATTCCGATCGGTGATGTCCCAGGTCCGGACAGTGTCGCGGAGCAGGTTGGCGCTCAAGGGCCGGAGCGGGTCGAGCACGACATTCTTCGGCTCGGCGTAGTCGGTGGTGATCATCCGGTTGAGGTCTTCTCGAACCTGAATGCCGTGCGGGTTGGCGCAGCTCGGGATCACGGTCGGTACGCCAGGGCAGCGCGCGGGGTCCCGGTCCACCGGGAGGTCCGTGTCTGCCTTGGTGATGCTCAGCACTCTGCCTTGCTGGTCGAATCGGACCACCGCGCCGGGTGTTCCGGCGAAGCCGTTGCCTACGGCTGTTTCCCCGTTGGTGTACGCGCAGGGGCCGGGGATGACCGGCCCGCCCATGTAGGTGCCGTAGGCCGTTCCGTCGGACAGGGTCCAGTAGGCGTCGGGAACCGATCCGCACAGCGTGTCGGTCGGCAAACTGGCTCCGGAGAGCTTGATTGTGGGCAGCTCTGAAACGTCGAAAACGTACGTCGCTGCCGAAAAGAGGCCGCCGGCGAAGATCTTGTCGCCCTTGTGCCAGATGTACTGCATGTGGTGCGGTTCGTTCCCTGGAAGCGGACCGACGGTCACCGTGTTGACCACTTTGCCGTACGTGCTGGAGGACGGGTCGGCGTCCACTACTGCGAGAAAGTCCTGACCGGGCGCCAGGTCGGGCGCCATCTGGTCCAGAGTCCGGTTCGGGTCGAGGGAGCTTCCCAGCCGCTGTAGGAGGTCAGGAAGAGTGTTGACCGTCAGGTCGGCCGCATTTTCGTCCCCCGCCCAGACGAGGAGGAACTTGGAGCTGGAAGGGTCTCCTGGAACAAGGTGGTTGGTCGCCGTGACGAGGTTTCCGGTAAGGCTGTTGATCGCAGACGTCACTTCCAGCGGGCCCGCTTCGACAGCCGATCCGGGCACAATCGCGAGGAGTCCTGCGAGGAGTGTGGTGACGGTTACCGCTATGACGGCGAGCTTGCGACTCGGATTGAGCCACCTTCTTCTGATGGCAACTGATTCCTTAACCACCTCTTACCCCCTGTTCTAAGTGGTCTTTGGACGTTCGTTCTGCTCAAGGTCCGGGCGTTGGCGACGGCAGCAAGGTCGCAAGCAGACTCTCTACGGCGGGAACGCACTCGGCCCCCGGCAACGTGACGAGAGATGCGATCAGCGGCTGCAAAGCCAGCGCTACCTGTTTCTCAGCCTCCAGAAGCGGTTGAACCGGCGCATGAACGGGCTCTAACACCTCGAAACCTGCCTGCTCCAGGGCGTCCACTACCGGAACCAGCTGATCCAGGAAAGGTTCAACGTCTGAGATGCGCTCATAGTCCACTGGTAGTAGCGGCCCGATAGCCGGGATCGCCGCCTGGAGCACTGGCAGCATGGCGAAGACCTCGGCGGAGAACGGAACAATCAGAGGAACCAGCTCCACCAGTGACGGGACATCCGTGGATGGGGCGGCGTGCGGTATGCCGAGCAGGCAGACGCGAGCGGCCTCCGATCTCAGGTCCATGGCTGTCGGCGGCGTGCTTTGGGCCGGGAGACCGGGCTTGGGGATCTGCCGTTCTGTGCCGGGGGACGCTGAGGGGACGGCAGCGCCGGGCGGCTGCTTCACCAGGGTCTGTACCCGGACGCCGGATCCTGGACCAACGGCGCCGGGCAGGCCCGCAGTCGATCGACGGCCCGTGCCCCTTGCGGTATCGACGGCCGAGTCTCGCCCCGACTTCTCGATGCCGGCAGAGCCGGAGGGGACGCCCCGCGAGCGGCTATTTAGCAGGGCGCCCGAGGCGACTGCGATAACTGCCAGCACCACGACTCCAGCCAGTGAGGCCGACGTCCAGCTGACCTTAACCCTCTTATGGTCCGCGAGTAGGTTCCTCTGGCGGGCGGCCTCCACGCTTACCGCTCCCCTTCTCACCAAACATCCGTGTTCATACGGGTGCAACTAGCAAAATCCGGCTGGCAGGATACGGCAGTGGTCGCGTTGTGTCCAGGAATTAGGCGACTTTTGCGTGGATGAGGTCCGCCGTGCTCAGACGGCTAACCAGGCTTTAGCTCCGATGCTGCAGCTCGTATCGCAGC
>DATAAN010000003.1:0-3208 GCA_036260105.1 Actinomycetota bacterium | reverse complement strand
CGGTGGCAAGCCTCACCTTCGGGGCCGCGGCATTGGTTCTGCTGGTTTTCCTCCGTCCCGATCCCCTTCTCCTCGCCAGGCGGGTGGGTGCGACATCCGGAGCGGCCGACACCCCTCGGCCGCATACGACGGCTGCCGCGGCATGGGCAGCCCTGAAGGTCGTGCCGGCTGCCCGCCGAGCGGTTCTGGCGATCGCCGTCAGCCACACCGCCATGGTCTCGATCATGTCGATGACTCCGGTCCACCTTCACCAGGGCCACGCCGAGCTCGTCATCATCGGCATGGTCGTCAGCATCCACGTCGCCGGCATGTACGTGCTCTCTCCGGTGATCGGCTGGCTCGCCGACCGGGTCGGGAAGCCGCCTGTCCTGGTGGCCGGCATGCTCGTCCTGCTGGCTGCGGCCGTCATCGCAGGTACGTCGGGCCACAATGTTCCACTCATCACGACCGGCCTGTTTCTTCTCGGCCTCGGCTGGTCGTGCGGCCTGGTGGCAGGGTCGTCGATGCTCTCCGAGTCGCTCGCCTTGGAGATGCGGCCGGCCGCCCAGGGCTTCTCAGACCTGGTCATGAACGTCTGCGGCGCAAGCGGAGCAGTGCTTGCCGGGGCGGTCATGGGGGCTACCTCGTATCAGGTCCTGTCGATCCTGGTGGGGTGCCTCGTGATCTTGACCGCCCTGAATCTGTTGCGGCCACCTCAACGGTCTGCCCCCAGCCCCTCCGTCTAACAACCGGGAGAGCACCGGTCAACCGCTGAGGGATTTCCCTGTTTCTGGATGGCCGGAGGATCGCAGGGTTCCGGCTCGTCGTTCTGCACTTACACGAGGCGGCGAGAAGGGGGCTGAATGAACAAGGTCAAGGTGCAGAAAAGCTTTCTCCGGCCGGTATGGTTTGCCCTGGCGGTCCTCTCACTCCAGGCGACGGCTGCTGTTGCCGTGACAGCGGGAGCCGACGGAAAGATCGCTCCTCACTTGAGCTTCACCCTGGACTTCGAGGCGGCGGACCCGACCCCGATCACCGCCACCGTGACCCCCGCGGACGCCACCGGAACCGTCACCTTCAAGATCGGCGGCAACCAGATCGGCGCACCGGTTGCCCTCATGGGCGGTCGCGCGGTGTCCGAGCCGGTTCTGATTCCCAAGATGCAGAGTTACGCCATCTTCGTCGAGTACAGCGGTGACGAGACCTACTCCGGCGTTGCCTCGACCCTGCACTCCGATTGGGCACCAGAGGAGGAGGCCACACCCGAGCCGACGGTTTCCACGCCGACTCCGAGCCCTGCGGCTCCTCCTGTGACGCCGGCCACGCCGGCCACGCCGGCCAAGGTTCGCACGCTGCCCAGAACCGGTGACTCGACCGGCGGCTGGCTGGCCGCGGCCATGGCGCTTCTCGTGGCGGGAACGGTACCGGCGGCGCTGCACCGGAAGCGTCCTCCGGCCTAGACCTTCCTGAAGTACCTATCTGGGGATCCCGTCTTCCTCATATTGGTTCTCCAGGGATCAAAGTCTCCCAGCCGCCCGTCCAACCCCCCGAAGCAGAAAAGCTCTGCAGATCTCTCAAAAGGGGGCACGAGATGGGCGACAAGACCAGCCGGCGCTTGCCGGCGAGCAGTGGAACAAGCAAGCGGCACGCACTCACCCGCAAGGCGATTACTCCCGTTATGGCGGCCCTGTTCGCCATGGCATTTCTGGGCGCAGCGGCTCGGCCGGCCTACGCCGCGCCGGTGTCCAGCACGACCACCGTTACGGCGACCCCGAATCCCGTCAAGCACGGAGAGTCGGTGACCTTCACCGCCACGGTAACGCCCTCGACCGCAACGGGGACCGTGCAGTTCAAGATCGACGGCGCCAGCGTTGCATCCGGAGTACTGAGCGGAGGCACCGCTACGGTTGCGATGAGCCACAGCCCCGAGGTCGGGACCCACACGGTTACGGCGGAGTACGCAGGTGACGCCAACGTAGCGGCCAGCACCGGCACCGTCGCCGGCGGCCTGAAGGTCAACCCCGCCAAGGAAGCGACCACAGCCACCGTCACCGTCGCCCCCAACCCGGTCGTCTGGGGAGACGGGGTCGCCTTCGAAGCTTCGGTGACCCCTGCCTCGGCCACAGGAACGGTGCAGTTCCGGATCGACGGGCAGAGCATCGGGACGGCGACGCTGGGTGGCGGGAAGGCCGCCCTCGCGGTGAGCCACAGCCCGCAGGCCGGCAACCATACCGTCTCGGTCCACTACGGCGGCGACGGCACCCATTCTCCGAGCAGCGGGTCTGTGGCCGGGGGCTTGACCGTCCTGAAGAGAGAGACCTCGGTTGAGCTCACCTCCAGCCGGAATCCGGCTCAGCAGGGCGAGAAGGTGGTCTTCACCGCTCAAATCGGCCCTCCGACGGCCGGAGGTACCGTGCAGTTCACGGTCGACGGACATTCGGCGGGAGCACCCGTGGGTCTGTCCGAGGGAGCGGCCGGCATCGAGATCTCCAACCTGAGCGCCGGCCACCACTCCGTAGGCGCCGCCTACAGCGGGGACCAGAACCTGCGGCCCTCCAGCGGCACGCTGGCCGGCGGGCAGAAGATCCTGGCGGCTCCGGCCGCCAAGAAGGACTCCACCACCGAGCTGCAGCTCGGAAAGTCGATCTCCGCGGCGGGCGCGAAGGCGTACTTCGTGGCAAAGGTGAGCCCTGCCGGCGCCACCGGGACGGTGCAGTTCAAGGTCGACGGCGCCAACTTCGGATCGCCCGTTACTCTGTCCGGCGGCTCCGCCCGGTCGGGCGACCTGCCGGCCCTGCCGGCCGGCCGGCACACCGTGTCTGCCGAATACAGCGGGGACTCCGAGCACAAGCCGAGCAGCGCATCGGCGCCCTACGACATCGCCGCGCAGAGAACCGTCACGACAACGGCGTTGAGATTAGAGAAGACGGCTGACGGCAAGAGCATCGCAGTGGCTACCGTCAAGCCGGAGAACGCAACCGGCACGGTCCAGTTCAGCATCGACGGAACCAACGTAGGCGGACCGGTCCAGCTGCAGGCCGGAGTTGCCCGGTCACTTCCGATGGATCTGTCCAAGGGCAGCCCGACGGTCAGGGCACTCTACAGCGGAGACCAGAACCACCAGGGAAGCGGCGCAGCCGTTCACCTGGACCGGTTCAAGCCCGAGCCTTCGCCCAAGCCCACGAAGTCGCCCGACAAGGCGGGAGGGGTCCTTCCCCGGACCGGCTCC
>DATAAN010000002.1:0-2625 GCA_036260105.1 Actinomycetota bacterium | reverse complement strand
CCCGTCGAGCCCGGTCGTCGAGGTGTCCCCGTGGGGCCGGCGCTTCGCCGCCTGGGTTATCGACTCGATCCTTCTTGGGATCGTCCCGACCGCCCTGCTGTTCTTCCGCATGCTCGGAGCCATGTCGGACGCCGGGCTGCTTGATCCCAACCGCCCGCCTCCGAGCACCCTGGAGATGCAGGAGCAGATCAACCAGATCTACTCCGGAATGGCCGGGGAGATAACGCTGATCGGGTTCGTCTTCGCCATCATCGGCTACCTCTACTACGTGCTGATGCACGGCACCGTCGGCAAGACGCTGGGCAAGATGGCGGTCGGCATCAAGGTGATAAAGGCGGACGGAACGCCGTGCGACATGGCGGCTGCCGCCAAGCGGGGAGTCGTCCACCCGCTGGGCTCGGGAGTTCCGATGGTCGGATTCGCCGTTTTGATGCTGAACGGCCTGTGGCCGCTTTGGGACGAGAAGCACCAGTCGCTGGGCGACAAGGTGGGCGGCACCTACGTGGTGCGAAAGCAGCCCACGGTCATGCCCGTGGCC
The DNA here is from genome assembly GCA_036260105.1 of Actinomycetota bacterium. Taxonomy (GTDB): domain Bacteria; phylum Actinomycetota; class CADDZG01; order JAHWKV01; family JAHWKV01; genus JAJCYE01. Next base: position 2,087 of record DATAAN010000002.1, on the reverse strand, counting down.
GAGCTGCAGCAGCCGCCCGCCGCTCCATCGGTCTAGATTCCGCCGTTTTGGCCGCCGGCCCTGGCCGTCGACGTAGAGCACACTCCACATCCCGCCGTAAACCGCTGTTGCGCCGGGGAGGAACGTCTGCAGGGCCTGGCTAGTCGCGTCGCTACCTTCGCCGGCTCAAACACCAGGAGCCGGTGAGGAATCTCTCTCCCTGCGATTGCTCTCCGTCCACTTCGCGTGCTCCTGCGAGATCAGTCCTTCGAGTTTTTCTGCAAGGACCTTATGCCGGTCTGGGCGGTCGTACGGACCGGCGCCGGCTAGGTAGAGATAGCGCTCATGCTTTAGTGCTTCCGCAGTGGACCGGTAGGTGATCCAGTTGGACTGGAACTGGAACAGGTGCTCGACTCCGGCCAGCACCGCTACGCCGGCTCCTACCAGGCCGGGCCACAACGAGGGGATCTCGAGGGTGACCAGGAGGGGCAGGCTTGCTGCACCGGCTAGCTCGGCGAGTTTGAGACGCTTGTAGGAAGTCTGGTTCTGCGAGCTTTTCCGGTCGTACCAGCCCAGCTGATCCTCGAGGCGAGCCCAGGTGGCGCCCGCCGAAGCAACTGCCTGCTTTACCGCCTCCGCCTCCGCGGCGGCCGAGGGGTCGGCGGATTCACCGGTGACGTTCACGCGACCTCCCAGCTCTTAGCAGTCGGCTCCCAATCCTTCCACAGCGCATCGTTCGGCAGAGCGTAGGGGCATGGCGTCGATCGCACGGCGTCACTCCACGGTAAAAGGAGCGGAGTCGTGCCGAATGGTCCGTTTGCCGTTTGCCGATATGTCGAACTGTTGATTGCGGAACGGGGTGTCTGGGACGGACACCTCTACCCGGAAGGCGCCGTCGCCGTCGGCCTGGGTGCTGCCGACCTCCGTGGCGTGAAAGTTGATGTCAACCGTCTCACCCCCGCCGTAACCCGTGCCACTGACCACAACGGTTGTGCCGGGGGGCCCGGAGGTCGGGTCGATGGTGACGGTCGGGTTCCCTGGTCCGAAGTTCCGGAACAGGTCGCCGAGCACCCGGGAGGCGCCGAAGGCCAAAGCCGCCACCAGAAGCAGCGCCAGGATCACCCCGCCGACCGCCAGCCCCCCGGTACCTGTTCTGCTGCGAGCTGGTTGTGTGTGCGGAGCCGGCTGACCGCGGGGTATACCAGGCGCCGGCTGCTGGTAGAGATCTCGAGGGAGCTCGATTTCAGGTTTGCGACCCTCCACCCGCCGGCTCTGGACGGTCGCAGGCTCCACCACGGTCTCGAGGGCCCGGATCAAGCGCGGAATTTGAGCCTCCCACCCCTCGTCCGAAAGCTTTACGGCCTGGTGCTGAGACAGGGGTGCCAGAGCCCCGGGCAGATCCTCAGGCTCCGGCATGCGAGCGGAGTCGACGAGCACGGGTATGACGAGCACATCGTCCCTTCTCAGCGCCGCCAGGATCTCCTGCCTGAGGTAGTCGTTGGGGTCGTCTATGCGCCGCCTGCCGTCCTCGTCAACTGCGGTAAGCCAGCGCGGCCCGATCAGGGCCAGCAGAGCGTCGCACGATCCGACCTCTCTTTCGATGACCGCGGGGAAGCGCTCGCCCGGCTTTATGCGGTCAATGTCGCGGAAGATCTGGTTTGGTCCGAAGTGGTTGCTCAGGGTGTCGCGAAGGCGTCCGGCGTAGGGGCCGGTGTCCTCCCGACGGTAGCTGATGAAGATTCCCCCCATACTGCCTCCGCCTCCCCGATCGCGGGAAATTATCCTGCATCCACCAGCGCGGCGACAGACCTCGGGCGGCGGGAGAATTGGCTTATGCGCATCGGCATGCACGTCCGGGGGTTCGACGCCGGGCGTCCGGTGGCTGCGGAGCGGGCGCTCGAGCGGGGGGCCGAGGCGGTCCAGATCTTCGCCTCCAACCCGAGGCAGTGGAGGGTTCCTCTGGCCGACGCCGACGCCGATGCTGAGTTCCGCCGGCAGGTGCGCGATGCCGGCCTGGGACCCCTGTTCCTGCACGCCCCCTACCTGGTCAACCTGGCGTCCCCGACGGAGGCGACCCGCACTGCGTCCTGCCGCAACCTGCAGTGGAC
>DATAAN010000001.1:0-16933 GCA_036260105.1 Actinomycetota bacterium | reverse complement strand
CGCTTGCTGAGCTTGGGACGCTTAAGCATTTGTTCCTCCTTTTACGACTTTGACTGCCGGTTCTTCTAAACGTGTTGACTTTGAGAGTGATCTTAATCTAACGCTTCTGCCGAACCTACGCTTCGTCGGAGCCCGGCCGGGTGCGCGCGCGGTTCTGCTGGCTTTCCTTCAGCTTCTCGGCGGTTTCCTTGGCGGCAGACTTGAGCGACTTGCCCTCGGAGCCCATCTTGCCCTCGGCGATGAGGGTCGACTTCCACGCCGACTTCAGCTTGGCCGCGGCTTCGCCACGGTCGAACGTTGCCTCGTTGTGTGCGGCGAAGTCGTCCAGCCCAATCGTGTGGTGTCGTTCGCTGCCGAAATTGCCGCCCTGGCCGCCTTTTCCGTCCGAGGCGTACTGCGGGATGTTGACTCCGGAGAACTCCTGCTCCTCCCCCAGGGATTCCGAGCTGTCGAGCTGGCCGGATGCGGCCCACAGCGCACGAAGAGCCGCTCGGGCGTTCTCTGCGTCGTCCTCGTACGTCATGCCCTCTCCTTTCCGGGTCGAAGCGCGTGAAATTGGCTCAGACCATCCTACGTTCTATTTCCCCCTAAGTGCCCTCTTCACTCCGGCCGGAACCCTTCTACCTCCACCGTCTCGTAGGTGGCGGGAACGCCGGAGTCCGACCGGAACATCAGCTCGTAGCGGCGAAGGCTCTCCCGGAGCGCCCGGGGGGCCCTGGGGCCGGAATTCCCATCCGCTCGGCTGGTGACCCCGGTCGCCTGCAGCTCCCGCAGGAACTCCGAGGCGCTGCTGTAGAGCTCCTGCTCACAGCGGCGGCACGAATAGACCCGGACCAACCCGCTCGCGGACAGGACGGCCTCCCACTCCTGTCCTGGGCGTAGCGGCAGCCCGGCCGGCACCGGTTCCCCGCCAGCCTCTCCGAACGCCAGGTGGAGCTCCCGGAAAGTGGCCGGGCCGAAGGTCGAGTGGAGCATGCGTCCGCCGGGCCGAAGAGCCTCGGTTAGGTGTGCCATGGTGCGTAAGGGCGTGTCGAACCACTGGATCGCGGCGTTGGAGACGATCAGGTCGTAGGAATCGCGGCCGAAGTCGAGGACCTCGGCATCGGCGACCTGCAGGTCGACCTTCAGACCGGCCAGCCGGCTTCGCGCAACGTCGACCATTCGATCTGCGAAGTCGACGGCGTCGATCTGGGCCTCCGGGAACAGCTCCGCAACCAGGGCGGTCAGGTAGCCGGTGCCGCAGCCGAGCTCGAGGATGCGCCGGGGCACCGGCCGGCCGGCGAGCCGGCCCGCCAGCCGCTGCGCCATTCGTCGCTGGACCCGGCACGCTGCGTCGTAGCCGGCGGCGCTGCGGTTGAACCGGCGGGCGACTGCCATCTTGTCGAGACCGATCGCTTCAACCGGCACGGATCAGGTCCTTCGTGACGCGCCCCAGCCCCTCCAGGGCCAGGTCGATGTCGTCGTCCGTGTGGCTCGCGCAGAGTGAGAACCTGAGGCGCGCCGTGCCCTGGGGTACGGTCGGCGGGCGTACCGGTACCGCCAGCACCCCGAGCTCCTCTAGCCGGCGGGCCGCCAGGACCGCCTCTTCGCTGCCTCCGACGATCACCGGCTGGATCTGCGAGGGCGGGCCGCTCCACAGCCCGAGCTCCCTCAGGCCCCCGCGGAAGCGCTGAATGAGGTGCTGCAGCCTCTCCCGCAGGTGGTCGCCGGCAAAGACCATCTCGATTGCCGCTCCCGCGCCTCCAATCACCGACGGCGGCAGAGCGGTGGTGAAGACGAAAGTCCGCGCCGCATTTACCAGGTACCGGGCCCAGCTCTGACGGGTAGCCACGTAGCCGCCGTACAGCCCGAACGCCTTGCTGAAGGTACCCATTGACACCTCGACCTCCGCCGCCACACCGAGCTGGTGAGCCAGCCCACGACCTTGGGGACCGACCACCCCGGTCGCGTGTGCCTCGTCGATCATGAGGGCGGCACCGTGACGGTGCTTGAGCTCGACTATCCCCTCCAGCGGGGCCAGGTCTCCCTCCATGCCGAACAGCGTCTCGGTGACGATGAGCTTGCGCCGGGCGCCGGCTTCCTCCTCCAGCATCCGGGCGAGGTCGTCCAGGTCGTTGTGCCGGTACCGGACGTGACGGGCGCCGGACAGGCGGATGCCGTCGACGATGCTGGCGTGGTTCAGCCGGTCGCTGAAGACGGCGTCCTCCCGCCCTGCCAGGGCGGCTATCGTGCCGACGTTGGCCAGGTAGCCGCTTCCGAAGACGAGCGCCGCCTCCGTCGACTTGAAGTAGGCAACCGCCGCTTCCAGCGCCGCGTAGTCGTAGTCGTTCCCCGCCATCAGCCGGGAGGCGGTGGCGCCGGTCCCCTTCTGCAGGTCCCGCTGGGAGGCGGCAAGCAGGGCGGGATGCTGGGATAGCCCGAGGTAGTCGTTGGACGAGAAGTTCACGAGCCGGCGCCCGTTCCGCTCCACCGAGCGGGCATCCAGGCGCTCACCCGGCCTCAGCGCCCGCAGCAGCGCCTCCCGCTCCAGGCGGTCCAGCCTCGAGGAGATCCAGTCGTCCCAGTCGCTCAGAGGGCGCACCGCTCGATCTCGAAGCCGAGATCCGAGATCATCCGGTAGTCCTCCTCCGCCTCCTGCCCTTCGGTGGTCAGGTAGTCGCCGAGAAATATGGCGTTCGCCGGATACATCGCCAGCGGCTGCAGGCTCCGCAGGTGGATCTCGCGGCCGCCGGCCACCCGGATCTCCTTGGACGGGCATACGAAGCGCAGCAGCGCCAGGATCCTGAGGCAGCGCCGGGGGTCGAGCTCGTCCCTTCCCTCCATCGGCGTGCCGGGGATCGGGTTGAGGAAGTTGACCGGTATCGAGTCCACGTCAAGGTCGGCCAGGGCCATCGCCACGTCCACGAGCTGAGCGTCGCTCTCCCCCATCCCGGCGATGAAGCCGCTGCACGGAGAGATGCCGGCCGCCTTGACCGCCCCCAGCGTGCGGACGCGGTCCTCGTAGGTGTGGCTGGTCACGACCGAGGCGTGGTGGTCGGCTGAGGTGTTGAGGTTGTGGTTGTACCGGTCGACCCCGGCGGCCGCCAGCTCGGCAGCGTCATGGTCGGACAGGAGGCCGAGGCATGCGCACACCTTCATCGGGAGCTCCTGCTTGATCTGGCGGACGGCTGCGGTCACCTCACCGAGGTCCTTCGCCGACGGCCCCCGGCCGCTGGCCACGATGCAGTAGGTGCCGGCACGGCGGGCCCAGGCCTCGTGCGCTCCCGCGACCAGCACCTCGCGGGAGAGCATGCGGTACTTGGGGATGGGGGCGGTCGACACCCTTGACTGGGAGCAGTAGCCGCAGTCCTCCGGGCAGAGGCCGCTCTTTGCGTTGACCAGCATGTTGAGCTTCACCTTCACACCGAAGTAGGCCCGCCGGATACGGAATGCGGCGTGCAGCAGGGACAGGAGGTCGGCGTCATCCGAGGCGAGGATGCGAAGGGCCTCGCGCCGGCCGGTCCGCCCGCCGTCCAGGACACGGGTCGCCAGGGCGTCCCAGCTCTCCGCCGTCGCAAGCTGCGGAGTGTGCGTTGTCGTCGTCAGACAGTCCCTCCCGCTCTGGCCTCCACGCGGCCGGTGAGTGCCGCCCGCAGGGGGCGCAGGTCCACGTGGCCGGCGACCATCCTACGCAGCCGGCCCGCCGTGAGCTCGCCCTCGACCTTCGGAATCACGCCGAGAACCTGAACCCCGGTCACCTCGGTGATCAGGGCCGCGTTGGAGTGCCGGCTGTGGTCGTCTTCGTCGACGTGACCGTTCAGGATCACACCGGCCACCTGGAGCCCAGCGCTGCGGACCGCCATGACGGTGAGCGTCGTGTGGTTAACCGTCCCCAGCCCGGGCCGGCCCACGATCAGAACCGGGAGCCCCAGAGCCGCCGCGAGGTCTGCGACGGTCCATCCGTCCGCCAGGGGCACGGTGAAGCCGCCGGCTCCCTCGACCAACACGGTGTCGTGGCCGGCGGCCAGCCTGCGGACGGACTGCAGCACCCGTTCCGGCTCGATGTCGACTCCCTCCTGCCGCGCGGCGACGAGCGGCGCCAGCGCCGCCCGCAGCGAGTAGGCGTTCACGCGCTCCGGCGGGTCGTCCACGCCGGAAAGGCGGATCAGCTGCTGCGTGTCGCCTTCCGGATCGGCTGCCAGGTTGCCGCTCTGGACGGGCTTGGAGACTCCGGTGTCGATGCCCTCGGCCCGGAAGGCGGCTGCTAGGGCTGCGGTGACGACCGTCTTTCCGACGGCTGTGTCGGTCCCGGTGACGAACAGCCCTCTCACCGCTCGGTCGTCTCCTGAATCGCCCGGCAGAGGATGGCCGTCATCTCCTCCAGGTCGGCCGCGCCCGTCGCCAGGGGAGGCAGAAAGACGACGACGTCGCCGAGAGGGCGGGTGATCATCCCGAGGTCCCGTGCCCTCCGGCAAACACGCGCCCCCATGGCGAGCTGCCAGGGATAGGGCTTGCCTGCGGCCCGGTCCTCCACCAGCTCGACCCCGACCATGAGGCCCCGCCGGCGCACCTCGCCGGCGTGCTCCAGCTCGGCGATCCCCTTCAGGCCGTCGGCGAGCTGCGGCTCCATTCCCTGGACGTGGTCGAGGAGCCGGTCGGTCTCGTAAAGGGCCAGGCTGGCGTTGGCGACGGCGCAGCCGAGCTGGTTGCCGGTGAACGAGTGCCCGTGGAAGAACGTCTTCTGTTCGGAGTGCTCGCCCCAGAAGGCATCGTAGATCTCGTCGGTCACCAGCGTCGCCGCGACCGGCAGGTAGCCGCCGGTGAGCCCCTTGCCCAGCGCAAGGAGGTCGGGCGCGACGCCCTCGTGCTCGCAGGCGAACATGCGGCCGGTACGGCCGAAGCCCGTGGCCACCTCGTCGGCCAGCAGCAGCACGCCGTGCTCCCGGCAGAGCGCCGCCAGGCCGGCGAGGAAGCCGGGGGGCGACACGATCATCCCGGCCGCCCCCTGGACGAGGGGCTCCACGACCGCGCACGCCAGCTCACCGGACTTGCGCTCGAGGATCCGCCTCACCATGTCGAGGGAGGCGGCGACACACTCCTCCTCCGACCCGTCGAACCGGTAGGGATCCGGGTACGGGGCCCGCTCGACCGAGAAAAGCAGAGGACCGAACTCGTCGTGGAAAAGGTCGATGCCGCCTAGGCTCATCGCCCCCACGGTGTCGCCGTGGTAGGCGTTCCGAAAGCTCAGGAACCGGCACTTCTCCGGCCGCCCGACCCGCCGCCAGTAGGCAAAAGCCAGCTTCAGGCCGATCTCCACCGCGGTGGCCCCGCTATCCGAGAAGAACACCTTGGCCAGCCCTTCCGGCGCCAGCCCGGTCAGCCGGGCCGCCAGCTCGATCGCCGGCACGTTGCCCAACCCGAGCAGGGTCGAGTGGGCTATCCGGCCCAGCTGGTCGGTGATTGCGCCGTTGAGCTCAGGCCGGTTGTGGCCGTGGATGTTGACCCAGAGTGACGAGTTGCCGTCGAGGAAGGCGTTGCCTTCGACGTCGTAAAGCCTCACACCCTCCCCGCGTTCGATCACCAGGGGACCGGCCTCCAGGTAGCCCTTCATCTGGGTGAACGGGTTCCACAGGTGGTCGCGGTTGAGGGCGGCGTAGTCGGGCCGGGGGGCGTCTACACTCACGATTTCCCGATCGTACTCCCACTCGGCCGGTCGCCGGCAGGAGGTCGACAAGCGTGGCCACGCTGGTCCTCGTACACGGTTCATGGCACGGTGGCTGGTGCTGGGAGGAGGTCGCCGCCGCGCTTGCCGCCGACGGAAACACCGTCTTCGCGCCGGACCTGCCGGCACACGGAGGGGACCGCACTCCGCCCGGCGAGGTGGGGCTCGACACCTACACCGGCTTCCTGGGCGCTCTTCTGACGGCGCTGGACGAGCCGGCCGTTCTCGTCGGCCACAGCTTCGGCGGAGCGGTCATCTCGCAGGCGGCGGAGAAGTTTCCCGGCTCGGTTGCCGGACTTGTCTTCGTCTGCGCCTTCCTGCTCCGGCATGGCCAGTCGGTCTGGCGCCACGGCGTGCCGCGGAGCGGGAGCCCAGTTCTTCGCCCACCCCACCTGCTCGCCGACGAGGACGCCGGCGTCCTGGATCTCGACCGCGCCGTCGTCCGTAAGGCGTTTTACGGCGGGTGCCCGGACCGGGCTGCGGAGCGGGCCCTCGAGCTGTGGCAGCCGGAACCGCTGGGTCCCCTGCGCACCCCGCTGTCCCTGACGGGTGCACGGTTCGGCTCTTTGCCGAAGGCTTACCTGCAGTGCCGCCAGGACCGGGTTCTCCCCATAGAGGCACAGCAGAGGATGTGCCGTCTCTCCCCCTGCGACCGGGTCGCCGGCCTGGACGCCGGACACTCGCCGTTCTTCTCCCACCCGGAGGAGCTGGCCGGGCACCTCCACCGGCTTTGCTCCGGCTACTTCGGGCGGTAGTAGGAGAGAAACCACTCGGCGAAGGCCTTCATGCCCACGTCGAACGGCGTGGCGGCGCAGCTGCCCGTGGCGCTGCGGAAATCGGTCACCTCGGCCTGGGTCGCGCCCATGTCGGCGGAGCGGGCCGGCTCGTAACGGCGCTTCGCCTTCACGCCGAACAGAGCCTCCAGGTGCTCCAAGAGCTCGTTCACCGTGACCAGCCCGCCCTGCCCGATGTTGTAGAGGCGGAACGGCGCCCGGCTTGTCGACGGGTCCGGTGCCGCCGCGTCCCACTCCGGATCCCCGGCGGGCGGCCGGGAGGCTGCGGCGAGCACGCCTTCGACGATGTCGTCCACGTAGGTGAAGTCCCGCTTCTGCTCACCGTCGCCGTAGACGGTGACCGGCTCGCCGGCCGCCATCGCGGCGGCAAACCGGAAGTAGGCCATGTCGGGGCGGCCCCACGGACCGTACACCGTGAAGAATCGCAGGCCCGTTACCGGCAGCCCGAACAGGTGGCTGTAGCTGTGGGCCATCAGCTCACCCGCCCGCTTGGTGGCGGCGTACAGGTTGACCGGGTGTCCGACCGGGTCGGAGGCGGAGAACGGCAGACGGCTGTTGGCGCCGTAAACCGAGCTAGAAGAAGCGAAGACCAGATGGGCGGCCCGCAGCCGGCGGCACTGCTCCAGCACGTTGGCGGTGGCCACTAGGTTGCTCTGCACGTAGGCGTTGGGGTCGGTCAGCGACCTCGCGATGCCGGGCTGCGCCGCCAGGTGGATCACCGTCTCGGGGCGAACCCAGTCGAACAGGTCGGCGGCGGCGGCCGGGTCGGCCAGCTCGCATTGGGCAAACTCGAAGCCCGGACGATCGGCCAGCCTGGCGAGGCGGGCGCGCTTGAGCGCCGGGTCGTAGTACGGGTTGAGGTTGTCGGCGCCGGCAACCCGGTGGCCGGAGTCCAGCAGCGCCGAGCAGACCGCCGACCCGATGAACCCAGCGGCTCCCGTGACCAACCAGGGACCTGTCACCGGGCTAGCTGTAGCGCTCCTCGAGGGCGCGATGCCGGTCCAGGTCGACGATCGGCTCGAACTCGGTGAACGAGACGACCCTGTCCTGATGCTCGCGGATGGTGCCCTCCTTCCGGAGGAGGCCGAGCACCTCCTCCACCGCCTTCGCCGCGGCGAACAGCGCGGTGAGCGGGGTGACGATGAGGTCGTAGCCCAACTCGTGGAGCTCCGTCTCGCTGAGCAGCGGAGTCCTTCCGCCCTCGATCATGTTTGCCACCCGGACGACCCCGTCGACCTCTCTGGCCACCTTCTCGAGCGCGTCCACCGAGGGAGGGGCCTCCACGAAGATTGCGTCCACACCCAGGTCACGCGCCCGCTTGGCGCGGTCGATCGCGTCCTCGATCCCGCGGGTGCTGAGAGCGTCGGTGCGAGCGACCAGAAACAGGTCGACCCCCCGCTCCCGCTGGTCCAGGACCGCCTTCAGCTTCGCCAGCCAGTCGCCGGCCTCGACCACCCGTTTCCCGGCGAAGTGGCCGCACTTCTTCGGCCAGACCTGATCCTCCAGGAAGATGCCGGCGGCCCCGGCGCCGTGCAGCAGGTCGGCGGTGCGGATGCAGTTCAGCGGGTTACCGTAGCCCGTGTCGGCATCGACGATTACCGGAAGCTCGGTATTGGTACATATTGCCCGGGCCGAGTCGGCTATCTCGCTCTGGGTGAGGTAGCCGTAGTCCGGCGAGCCAAGCCGTGAGGCCGAAACCGAGTAACCGGAGACAAACAGCACGTCGAAACCGGCTCTGGTCGCCAGCCGGGTGGTGAGGGCGTCGTAGACGCCCGGCATGTTGACCGTCGTTCCGCCTGCGAGCAGCGTGCGAATGGCGTTGGCCGGAGAAGGCAAGTCCAACCTTTCGTCGGGGCTTTCCAGGGCGCCGGGCTCCAAGTCCGGGAGAGGAATATCCTAGTACCATGTCGTTCGAGGACCGGCTGCGCACCATCCGGCACACCCCCACGGACATCGGCATTGCGGCGGCCATCGTCCTGATCGGCATGCCGCTGCTGGTCGGCACAATCGTGGGCATCGGTTTCTACCTCTACTTCTTCACCTTTGCCCCGAAGATCGACATCCCGGAGCCTCGCGGCGTAAACATCGCCCGGTCGAGCCACATCTACGCCGCCGACGGGTCGCTGATCGCAACTCTGCGGGGCGCCACCTACCGGGTGCCGATCGACTACAAGGACATGCCCCACCACCTGACCCGGGCGACGGTCGCCTCGGAGGATTCACGGTTCTTCGAGCACCGCGGTGTCGACTTCGCCGCGATCGTGAAGGCGGTGACCGAGTCCCAGACGACCGGACAGCGGCTTCGCGGAGCTTCGACGATCACCCAGCAGTACGTCGGCACCGCGTTCGTCGGCAAGGAGCGGACTCTGACCCGGAAGATCCGGGAAGCACAGCTGGCGGCCCAGCTGGAACGAGAGGTCTCCAAGGAGAAGATTCTGGAGCGCTACCTCAACACCGTCTACTTCGGCGCCGGCGCCTACGGGGTCGAGGCGGCGGCCAACACCTTCTTCGGCAAGAGCGCCAAGGACCTGACGCTCTCCGAGTCGGCGCTCCTGGTCGGCCTGATACCGGCCCCGAACCGCTACTCGCCGTACCAGAACCCCTCCCGGGCGGAGGACCGCCGCCTGGAGGTGCTCCGCCGGATGGAGGCGTCCGGGTTTGTACGTCCGGAGGACCTGACCGAGGCACGGCGGGACCGGCCGGTGCTGAAAGAGGCCCGACCCACCGAGGAGATCTTCCGCTACCCCTGGTTCGTCGACGCGGTGAAGAAGTACCTCCAGGACCGGTACGGGGTCGAGCGGACGTTCAACGGAGGCCTCGAGGTGACCACGACCCTCGACCCTCGTATGCAGGACCTGGCCGAGAAAGCCATCAAGGAGGCGCTACCCTCCCCGGCCGACCCGTACGCCTCGCTGGTGTCGATCGAGCCCAACACCGGCTACGTCAGGGCCATGGTGGGCGGCCGGGACTACCTGGCGGAGAAGTTCAACATCGCGATCCAGGGCCGGCGCCAGCCCGGCTCCTCGTTCAAGCCTTTCGTTCTGGTCGCCGCCCTGGAGACCGGCATGCTGCCGGGCAGCAGCTTTCGGGCGCCCTCGACCATCTGCCTCGCCGCCTGGCGGCCCAAGTGCGAGGTGAGCAACTTCGACAACGCCGGCTTCGGCACGATCGACCTGCGCCGGGCGACGATCAACTCGGTCAACACGGTTTACGCGCAGGTGATTCTGAAGGTCGGAGCTGAGGAGGTCGTCGACACCGCCCGCCGCATGGGGATCCCCGGACCGAAGTGGATGCCGCCACGATCGGCCTGCACGGTGACCGCCGAGGATTCCTGCCGCACGAAGATCGACCCGTTCCCTGCGCTCGCCCTCGGATCCGAGGAGGTCACGCCCATGGAGATGGCCTCGGCATTCGGCACGCTGGCCAACCGGGGCATCTACCAGGAGCCCCGGGTGGTGTCCAAGGTGACCGAAGCCGACGGCACGGTGATCGAGGAGGGCCCGGCCCGCCCGGTCGACGCCATCGACGAGCAGGTCGCCGACAACGCCAACGAGATCATGCAGGGCGTGGTGACCGGCGGCACCGGGACCAGAGCGAACATCGGCCGGCCGGTGGCCGGCAAGACCGGCACCGCGCAGGACTTCCAGAACGCCTGGTTCGTGGGCTACACGCCCGAGCTGTCGACGAGCGTGTGGGTCGGGTTCAAAGAGGCCAACAAACCGCTGCTGAACGTCCGGGGGCTCAACCGGGTCACCGGAGGAACGATCCCGGCACAGATCTGGGCCGCCTACATGAAGCCGGCCCTGGGCGACCGGCCCGTCACCGAGTTCGCCGAGGCCGAGCCCCTGGAGCCGCTGGCCCTGCCGCCCAAGGCGGTCCCGACCTTCAACCCGTTCGTCGACCAGCCGTTCGTGCCCTTCACGCCGGACCCGGAGATACCCATCCCCGAGCCGCTTCCTCCTGTGGATCCCCCGACGTCGACCGGTGGAGGGCTGCTTTCGGACTCCGTCAACAATCCGCCGGCGCCACCTCCGCCTCCACCGCCGGCACCTCCGCCGTTCCCCATACTGCCGCTGCCTCCGCCACCACCCCCGGCGGTCACCCCGCCGGTGTTCCCAACGCCCTGACCGGGGCGCGCTTCATCGAGGACTAATAGCAGAGAAGGTTAGCTTTGCTGCGATCCGCCCGCGTGTCCGGGGCTCAGCCGATCGGCACGTCCGCCGTGTTCGGGTTGGAGATCGGCGGCTGAACCACCTCTCCGGGCGGAGGGGGCGGCGGCGCAGGCTCGGCGGCAGGCGGCGGAGGCGGCGCTGCGGCGCCCGACGGCCTGGGCGTGGGCGTTGCCCCGGTGCCCGGCGTGCTGGTGTCCCGGCTCCGCGACGGGCAGCGGAGCACCCGGAGGCAGACCTGCTCGATGGTGGTCGCGGTCCCCTCACCGCCCGGCGCCGCCGGTGAGGCTGAGGCGCCGGAGACGCGGCTGCTCGTCAACACTCCGAGCACCCTGCCGTCGGCGTCCACCAGCGGGCCGCCCACGTAAGCGTCGGGAATGCTGGCGTCGAGGGTCAAGGAGCTGGGACCCACCCGCGTCAGCTTGGCGGCGATGCCGGTGGCGTAGGGCTGGCTCCGGAGTGTCCCTATGGCCCACACCTGGTCGCCCTCCTTCGGCTCCTCGACCCGGGAGAACCGCAGAGAGCGGCCGGCGTCCACGTGGTAGATGACGAGGGCAAGGTCACGGCCCGGGTCCGTCTCGTAGACCTCGCCCACCAAATCCGAGTTCCGCGAGCGAATCGACAGCTCGTTGAAGTTACGCACTCCCGCCACCAGCCGGTAGCTGGTGACGACCCAGGTGCCCTCGTCGCCGGAGTTGACGACGAATCCGGTGCCGCTGACCGGTGCGCCACCCGAGTCCCGGCCGGTGATGCCCACGATCGCGGGAGCGACCTGGGAGACCAGCTCCTTGAGCGGGTCCTGCTCCGCCGCCGACACGTTGAGCGAGGGAGACTCGGTCGCCTTGGGAGCTTGCTGGATCCGCTCCTCGAGCGACTCCCGCAGCTCCTGCTGCGAGTTCTCCAACTCGCTCCTCAGGTCGTTGATCTGGCCCTGGTAGATGATGAAGAGGATCAACCCGGACAGCCCCGCCCCCAGGCCGAACATGAGCACCCAGATGGCGAGCGAGACCACGCTCTTGGGGGTGAGGAGGTTGCCGAAGTCTGTGGGCTCTTCCGGACCCTTGGCCGGGGGAACGGGGTTCGGGTAACCGCCGTACTGCGGGGGGTAGGACGAGCTCCTCATCCTGGGATGATACCCGCCGGGGAAGTGTGCATTACATGGATAGAATACTCGGGCATCCAAGGGCCCCCGGCCATCCCAGTACCCCGGGCCAGTCACCGCAAGAAGAGCGCGGACGGCAGGAGACTTCGGCATGACCACCCCCGACCACAAACGTCCGTCCGGCTCGGTCGTCGCCGGCGCCCCGCCGCACGGCGGATCGCTGCAGCAGCTCCTGCTCTCGGAGGCGGCGGCCTCCGGCTGGAGGAACCGCATCCCGGACCTACCGGCGATCACGCTTTTCGGACGGACCCTGGCGGACCTGGAGTGCTTGGCCGTTGGAGCCTTCAGCCCTCTGACCGGCTTCATGGGGCGGGCCGACTACGAGTCCGTGCTGAAACAGATGCGCCTGACGTCCGGGCTGGCGTGGACCCTGCCGATCACCCTTGCAGTCGACGACGACGAGCTGGAAGCCATCCGCAGCTCGGAGAACATCGTGCTCAGGTCCCCCGCCGGCGAGGACCTGGCAATCCTCCACCTTGAGGAGGTCTACCCGTGCGACCGGCTTGCGGAGGCCCGCCACGTGTACCGGACCGAGGACGTCAACCATCCGGGCGTCGCCGCCCTGGCGGTCCAGGGGGACCACCTGCTCGGCGGTAGCGTCTCGGTGCTGGCCATGCCGGCCGGCCGGCCGTTCGAGAGCATTCGCCTCACGCCGGCCGAGGTTAGGGAGGAGATCAAGCGGCGCAACTGGCGGACCATGTGCGGGTTCCAGACCCGGCAGCCGATTCACCGGGCGCACGAGTACCACACCAAGGTGGCCCTGGAGACGCTGGACGGCCTGCTGCTCCACCCCATGGTGAGCGAGGGCAAGGGTGAGGACTTCCCGGCCGCCGTCCGCATGAAGGCGTACGAGACGCTGCTTGCCCACTTCTACCCCTCGTCCCGCGTACTGCTCTCCGCCTTCCCGGCGACCATGCGGTACGCCGGGCCCCGGGAGGCGGTGTTCCACGCGATCTGCCGCAAGAACTACGGCTGCACCCACTTCATCGTCGGCCGCGACCACTCCGGGTTCGCCAGCTACTACGGATCCTTCGAGGCCCACGAGATCTTCGAGGAGTTCTCGCCGGCCGAGCTGGGCATAACGCCGCTGTTGGTGGACCACGCTTTCTGGTGCAGCCTCTGCGACCAGATGACGACTGTGAAGACCTGCCCCCACTCGCCGGAGGAGAGGATCGTGCTGTCCGGTACCGAGGTGAAGCGGCGGCTCGCACTGGGAGAGTCCATCCCGAAGGAGTTCAGCCGGCTGCCGGTTGCGGAGGTCCTGCGGGAGGCGCTGCAGAAGGACGAGATCTAACCTTCCCCCGCTCGCTCAAGCCTCGGCCGGCACCTCTGCCGTGCAAAAGGCGCACCGGCTCGCCGCCTTCGGTATGGCGCTCAGGCACTCGGGACAGTCCCTCGTCGTCGAGACAACGTCGGGTTCGGTCTTTCTGTGCGCCATCAGCCGGTTCAGCGGCTTTACGACGAAGAAGAAGATCGTCGCGGCCACCAACAGGAAGGCGATCACCGAGTTGAGGAACAGCCCATAGTTGACCGCCGAAGGCCCCACGTCGATTCGAAGCTCCCGAAAGTCGGGCACGCGGAAGATCCCGGTCAGCGGCGTGAGCACGTTCTCCACCAGAGACGTGATCACCGACCCGAAAGCGGCGCCGATCACCACCCCCACCGCCAGGTCGACAACGTTGCCCCGCAGGATGAATGCCTGGAACTCCTTCAGGATCCCCGTCTTCTCGTCAGCCACGCCTTCCCCCTTTTCGCTAAGCCGTCGCTACCAGGAACCTCCTCCTCCACCGCCGCCTCCACCGCCGGACGAGCCGCCGCTGAATCCGCTGCCGCCGGAGGACGACGGAGTCGACGTGATGGTTCCTGCCGTGTTGACCGTGAAGCCGCCGATCGAGTCCGAGAACGAAGACGCGGAGAACGGTTCGCCCGAGGAGCCGACGTACCAGGCGGTCGCCGGCAGCTGCCCGTCGATCTCCTCGAAGGCCTTGGCCCACTTCTTCGTCGCCCCGAAGACGACGGCGTACGGCAGGTACTCCGAGAACAGGTTCTTGCGCTCGGCGAATCGGGCGCGGTCTGCCTCCGACTCCTCGATGAACTTGCGGAATCCGTTCACTCGCCGGGCGACAGCGGTGCCCTTGGCGGTCCGGCTGGGCATCTTGTCGGCGAAGATGAGGATCAGCAGCCCGGCGAGCGGAAACGGCAGCGCCATCAACCCGAACTCGGTGAAGGCCGCCACCGCCACCAGGAATCCCGCGCCGGCCACCAGCACTCCGACGCCGATCCATCTCCACGTCTCCCGGACCCGGTCCGGCCGGCTGGCGAACCACCCCTGGTCCACCACGTCCTTGTACAGAGCGTTCTGAACCTCCTTCAGCTTGGCGGCGAACCGGTCCTTCAGATCCGACAACAGGACCTCCTCCTTGCCGCCGGAGAAGATGGCGTGCAACAGCTGCTCTTCGTAGGACTTCAGCCCATCGGCGTCCTTGAGCTTCAACATGCGCCAGTCGGCGCGGCCGAACCAACCTTCCTTGGGAACCTCCTCGATGCGCAGGTAGCCTCGCACCGCAAGGTCGATGATGGTGGCTATGACGTCGAGCGTGTGCGCCTGCTGGTCCACCAGCGTGCCGACCTGTCCGGGCCGCAGATCCTCCGGCGGCTGGAACTCCACCGGGATGGGGGTCCTCTCCAGGAGGCCAACCGGCTCCTCGGGCCCCCCGCTCCCCATGGCGGCGTCGACCGGGGACCCGGCAAACCGCCTGTCCCGCCCCTTCTTGAAGACCTGGTGGTAGAGAAGGGCACCCAGCAGCACCAGTATCGTCAGGGCGCCGGCGACGGTGAAAGGGGTGGCCCGGAAGGCCCGGCCGAAGCTCCACCGCTCGTCAAGGATCGGGGCCGGGGCATCGACCACGCCCCGCGGGATGCCGACGACCACCGTGGTTGCTTCGCCGGGAGGAAGCAGGGGGTGGCTGAAGTGAGCCTCGGGGCCGTCCTTCCGGGCGTCCGCGCACGGCAGGTTCGATCCCTCGGGCCCGGCGAAGCACGCTACCTCCGTCACCTCGGCAGGCGCGACGACCGTCACGTTGACGTTCTCGATCGGCACTTCCCAGCCGAAGCCGATGGCGTTCCAGTACAGCTCGTCGTGATCCTCGAAGCCGTTCAGCGCTCCCCGTAGGCGGTAGACGATGCGGTACTGGCGCAGTCCGCTGATCGTCTCGTCCGGATCGCCGATCCGGAGAGCGAAGTTCTGCCCCTCGGTCGTCTCCTCGTACTCGCTCGGCGTTCCGGGAGAGGCGGTCACGGACTCCACCTCGACCGGGTAGATCCGGTCGAAGCGTTCGTCGTAGGTGAAGCGCACCGGTATGTAGCGGAAGATGCCGTGCCGCTCGTTGGCGCCGAAGTTGTAGTTGATGACCTCCGAGATCCGAAGGTCCCCGCTGGGGCGGAGGATCTCGATGTCGATCCGGTAGCTGGTGATGCGTTCGTCGGTCTGGCCGGCGGCCGGAGCAGCCGGTGCGACGACCAGAGCGGCGAGGCACAGAACCAGCACCAGCCGGGCCGTACGAGCGGGGAGCCGCATCATGGGGCGTAACCTAACACTGCCCGCAGCGGGAAAGTCCTGCGGCTACCTCGCCTGCAGTGCGTCCATCCCGACCGCGATGGCCAGGACCAGGCGCCGGTCGACGGTCCGGTCCCGGTCGGCGGTCATGTCGATCTCGTAGGCGTCCCGCAGCTTGAACAGCTGTCTCCGGTGGGTGCCGACCACGGCGCCGTCCCGCATAAAGACGAAGTGGTAAGGGATGGGCAGCCAGTTCGCAACCTCGTCCAGGTAGGGGACGAACCCCACGGCCCGGCGCACCAGCGCCATCGCCTGGCTCTCCTCCATCACGGTGGCGACCTCTCCGCCGCCCGGGTCGTACAGCTTGTAGGTCGAGCGCAGCAGGCTTGCACCGAACACCTTCTGGATGGAGCCGATGGTGCCGCCGGCCGAGTCGGTCACGTCGTAGCGGGCCCGCGGGTCGAACCGCTGCCGGGCTTTGATACGGAGCAGCTCCTCTGACCGGCTGGCGTCGACGTAGAAGCGGATGTCCTCCCGGAACTTGAACGTCTTCTGGCGCACGAAGCAGAACGGCTGCGGCTCGGGAGCGCCGTCCGGCCCGACCAGGTGGAAGTCGTACTCGTTGGTCACCATGCGGAAGCGCTGGCGAAGGAAGAAGCGGTCGTAGTCGTTGGGGTTAACCACGGGAGCCATTGCCGGGCAGTGTATCCGCTATCGGTGCGACGGCCGCCGGCTCAGTAGGACTGCAGAACTGCCCAGACCCGGTCGAACTTGCGGTCCCGCAGGTCCTGGCGCGGAATCCAGAAGTAGAGCATGCCTCCGTCGCCCCAGTTGAGGCCCGCCGACGGGTCGGAGTCGAGCTGCAGAAGCAGCATCCAGTCGGCGGCGCCCGCCTCCAGCTCTGCACGGCGGGGATCCGCCAGGTTGCTCCCGCCGGTGACCCCGTTGCTCACGAGCTGCGCCTGGATCTGCATGTCGCCCTGGATGTTCTGCGAGTAGCCGAGGAAGTGGTGGTTGGCGTCGGAGAGCGGGGGGCCCTGCCGGCGTTCGTACTCCGCGGCGAACTTGGCGTATTTCTCGAGCTCCCAGTCGCTCATCTGCGACCGGAGCTCGAGAACGTCTCCCGCCTGCGACCTCAGATGCGGGACGGAGATCCGGGGGAAGAAGTCGAGACACCGCTCGTCCAGCTTCGGCGGCGTCCCATCCGGGCGTTTTCGCGAGACGAACGTCGACATCTCGGAGAAATGGACCACCTTGAACCGGCTTCGGTCGGCCAGCTCGTAGCCCCAGGGCTGGGCCTCCAGATCGTAGAAGAAGCTGAGAACACCGCCGCGGGGCAGCAGCCGGGCCATCTCCATGTTCCGCAGCTCGTTCAGGTTCACCTGGAGGAGGAAGTCAATCGGCCGGCCGCCGCTGACCGGCCACTCGAACCGGCCGGGAAGGTCGGGGTCTCCGCCCAGCTTGCTGCGCGGGGTCTTGCCGGGGGGCTCCTCGGGCGGGGCGGTCAGCCAGAAGCCGATGGAGGTCTCGGACAGGCCGCTGACAACCGGC